>NZ_LT963430.1:3421893-3721893 GCF_900199405.1 Beduinella massiliensis | reverse complement strand
GGTACGTAGTTTTCTAGCATGCGCGAGGCGCAGGTGGTACGCACGCCCCGGGTGGAGAGGTTGTCCTTGAGCGCCATGGGCACGCCCGCGAGCGGATGGGTAAGTGTACCGTCGTCGATACCCTTCTGAACGAGGCGCGCATCCCTGAGCGCCTCGTCCTCCGTGACGGTGATGAACGCGCCGATTTTTCCGTCGCGCGCGCGGATGGCGTCAAGGGAGGCGCGGACGGCGTCCTCCACGCTGCATTCGCGGCGGCGAATCCTTTCGCCGAGCTCCAGCGCGGTTAAATCCATGAGCTGCATATGTGACATCCTCCTTTCTCACTCGAACGTCTGTGGCGCAAGGAAGCAGCCGTCCTTTGTTTCGGGCGCGTTTTTCAGCACATCCTCCCTGGAAAGGGAAGGGGCGGGGATGTCCTCGCGAAAGACATTTTGAAGCGGCTGGGCGTGGCTCAGGGGCTCGACGCCGCCGGTGTCCAGTTCCCCCAGCGTGTCTACGTAATCGAGAATGCGGGCGAGGTCGCGCTGCGCTTCCGCGCGCGCCTCACCATCCAGGCGAAGGCGCGCGAGCGCGGCGACGTAATCGACGAGCTCCGGGGTGATCTTCATGTGGAAAGCCTCCTTTTGCAGTCCGGCCTTTACGGCTCCAGGCGCAGCGTATCCCGGGGGAACAGGCAGGTCTCGCGCACGTTGCAGGCGCCGGCGAGCTTCATCGTCAGGCGTTCCAGCCCCAGCCCGAGGCCGCCGTGCGGCGGCATGCCGTACTTGTGAATGCTGAGGTAAGCGGCGAATTTTGCGGGGTCGAGCCCCTTCTTTTGCATCTTCGCCACCTGGTCGCGGTAGTCGTGGATGCGCGCGCCGCCTGTCGTCACCTCCATGCCGCGAAAGAGCAGGTCGAAGGAGAGCGTGTAGCGCGGGTCCGCCGGGTCGTCCATGGCGTAGAAGGGCCGCTTCTTCGACGGGTAATGCGTCACGAAGACGAATTCCGAGCCGTACTCCTCCTGAAAGAGGCGAGAGATGAGCTGCTCCTCCTCCGGCTCCAGGTCGTAGGGGTCGCGGATCGGGCGGCCATAGCGCTCGCTGATCCGCCGCTTCGCCTCGTCAAAGCGGATGGCCGGGATGGCGTCGCACGCCGGCAGCTTTACGCCCAGCACCCGCACCTGGGGCGCATAATCGCGCGCGAGCACCCGCATGATGTTTGAAAGCACCTTGACCTCCATGCGCATGACGTCTTCAAAGGAGTCGATGAAGCCCATCTCCAGGTCGAGCGAGGTGTACTCGCTCAGGTGACGCGAGGTGTTGTGCTTCTCCGCGCGGAAGACCGGGCCGACTTCGAACACGCGCTCGTAAACGCCCACCATGGCCTGTTTGTAAAACTGAGGGCTCTGCGCGAGGTACGCCTTGCGGCCGAAGTATTCGAGCCGGAAGATGTTGGCGCCGCCCTCCGCGCCGCTGCGGTTGATCTTGGGCGTGTGGATTTCCGTAAAGCCCTCGGTCTGCAGGCATTCGCGAAAGCCGCGCACGATGCCCTCCTGCAGCTTGAAGACGGCGCGTTTTTGAAGGTTTCGCAGCGTCACCGGCCGAAGCGCCAGGTCTGTGTCCATCGAGAGGTTCAGCTTGAACTTGTCGATGGGGACCGGCAGGGGTTCTGCCGGGGTGGACAGGACGGTGAGCTCCTGAAGACGCAGTTCCAGCCCGCCGGGCGCGCGGCTGTCGTGCGCGCAGATACCGCAAACGCGCACCGCATCGCCCACACGGGGAATCACGACGCCTTCGCCCGCGACGCATTGCAGCACGCCCTCCGCCATGCGCAGCAGCACGAAGCGCACGTCGCCCAGGTCGCGCACCGCATGCACCATGCCGTGCGCCTCCTGGCGCGCACCGTCCGGATTTTGCAGGATGTCGGAAAGCCGAACGCCTTCCGGGGAAGCGGTCATCGTAAGCATGGGGAAGACCTCCTTTTTTTCTCTGCGGGAATAAAAAAATCCCGAATCGAATGTTTCGATTCGGGACGGGAACGGCAAAATACAGCACCCCCGCGGTACCACCCAAATTGACGAGAGAGGCACCATCATGCGTCATCGCCCACTTAAAAGCCTTGCGGCCTTGTGAACCCTTAACGCGGGAAACGGGCATGCCTATGCGACAGCGGTCGGCAGGCCGGCTCAGGAGCGTTCTTTCCCAGGCGGGGATTTCGGCGTGGCTCTCAGTCTATGGCCAGGCCTCCCTGATGAAATACGCGAGGTACTCGTCTCCGTCAACGCCGCTCTATGAGATTGGGGGCATTATAGCGCCAGCTTTTCCAGATGTCAAGCTTTTTATGTGCGGCCGCGCAGAAAAAACTGTGCCGCCCGGGGCTGCATAAATAAAACCGAGGGTGCAAGAAAACACGGAAAAGTGGATGTGTCGGGCAAGTTTTGCTTGCCATCGGCGCGGCGGGGTGCTATACTAAACGCAAACCTTGCGGGAGGGTACGTATGCATCGCGAAATAAACCACAACTTTGTGCGATTTAATGGCTTTAGCTTTTATTTTAGCTACGGCTTTTTGAGCGTACAAAAATGTGGTCGCTGCGCGTAAAGCGGTAAATCCCGGAGGAACGAAGGAAAAACGGGATGTAGGGGCTTTCGCCGTATTGCGGCGGAGGCCCCTTTTTTCGTAGGCATTGGGCACGAGAGGAAAGAAGGAACGATTATGATCATCATCATGAAACCGAAGACCGCGGAGGAAAGCATCGATTCGCTCGTGGACGAGCTGGAAGGACGCGGCATGCAGGTGCAGCGAAACAGCGGCGTGGACTGCACGGTGCTGGGCGTCATCGGCGACGTGGCCAGCCTGGACCCGAACGATTTTCTGATGCGCGACGGCGTGGAGCGCGTCATGTCCGTATCTGAGCCCTTCAAAAAGGCGAACCGCAAGTTCCATCCGGAGGACAGCGTCATCGACTGCGGGGGCGTCAAGATAGGCGGCAGGAAGCTCGCGCTGGTTGCGGGGCCCTGCTCGGTGGAATCGATCGATCAGGTGACCGGCATCGCGCTCGCGGTGCGCGCGAGCGGCGCGTCGATGCTGCGCGGCGGCGCGTTCAAGCCGCGCACCTCGCCCTACGCGTTCCAGGGACTCAAGCTGGAGGGACTTTCCATGCTGGAGGAGGCGAGTCGGGAGAGCGGCCTGCCGATCGTGACCGAGATCATGAGCCCGGCGCTGGTGGAGGAGTTCGACCGGCGGGTAGACGTCATTCAGGTGGGCGCGCGCAACATGCAGAACTTCGACCTCCTGCGCGAGCTGGGCAAGACCCGCAAGCCCATCCTGCTCAAGCGTGGCCTTTCCGCGACCATCGAAGAATGGCTGATGAGCGCGGAGTACATCATGGCTGCGGGCAACCCCAACGTCATCCTCTGCGAGCGGGGCATCCGCACGTTTGAAACCTACACCCGCAACACCCTGGACCTTTCGGCGGTGCTGGCGGTCAAACAGCTCTCGCACCTGCCCGTGCTCGTGGACCCCAGCCACGCGACGGGCAAAGCCTGGATGGTGGAGCGCTTGTCGCTGGCGGCCGTCGCCGCGGGGGCGGACGGCCTCATCATCGAGGTGCACAACGACCCGGCGCGCGCGCTGTGCGACGGCGCGCAGTCGCTGACGCCGCCCCAGTTCGCGCAGCTCGTGGCAAAAATCCACGCGATGGCGCCGATCGTGGAGCGTACGCTGTGATCGCCTTTATCGGGCTGGGGCTCATCGGGGGCAGCATGGCCAAGGCGCTGCGCGGATTTGACGGGCTTCATACCGTGTGTGTGGATCGGGACGAGAAAACCCGCGAGGCGCTGCTGTCGGAGGGCGTCGCGTCCGCCGTGTATGCGGACGCGAAGGACGCGCCCATCGAGCGGGCGAGCCTGATCGTCCTGTGCCTGCACCCGGAGGGCTGCGTGCAGTTCCTGAAGGAGCACGGCGCGCGCGTGCGCCCCGGCGCGGTGGTGACGGACGTGTGCGGCGTGAAGCGGCCTGTCTTCGCGGCGGCGAAGGAGGGCCTTTCACCGGGCGCGCACTTCGTGGGCGGGCACCCGATGGCGGGCAAGGAGTGCGGCGGCTATGAAAACGCCTCGGCCTCGCTGTTTTGCGGGGCGCATTACATCGTGGTGACCGAGGGAAACGAGGATCCGCGGGCGGTCGCGCTCGTCGAGCGCATGGCGCTTTCGATGGGCTGCGCGGACATCATCCGCACCGATCCCCTGACGCACGACCGGCGCATCGCTTACACGAGCCAGATGATGCACGTGCTGGCGGTGGCGATCTGCGAGCAGGAGGCGCTTCTTTCGAGCTACGGCTTCGAGGGCGGCTCCTTTCGGGGAACGACGCGCGTGGCCGCGCTGGACGCGGCGCTGTGGACGGATCTCTTCTGGCGAAACCGGGACGTGCTGGCGGACGAGACGCAGGAGCTGATCGAAAAGCTATCGGACTACGTGGCGCTTCTGCGGGGTGATTCAAGGGAAGCGCTGCGCGCGCGGCTTTCGGCGGCATCAGAGCGCAAGGAGGAATACAACCATGCAAACCGTACGCGTTGAGGCGGAAAACGGCAGCTACGACATCCTGATCGGCCGCGGGCTTTTGCGGCGCGCGGCGGAGCACCTATCGCTCTGCGCCGGGCGGCGCGCGGTGGTGGTGGCGGACGCGAACACCGCGCCGCTTTACGGCGAGGCCGTGCTTTCGGGCTTGCGGCAGGCGGGCGCGGAAGCGACGCTCCTCACCGTGCCCGCGGGGGAGGAAAGCAAGAGCATCGCGCAGCTCACCGCGCTGTACGACGCCTTTTTGGATGCGGGGCTCTCCCGCAAGGACTTCGTGGTCGCCCTCGGCGGCGGCGTGGTGGGCGACCTCGCCGGGTATGCGGCGGCTTCGTACTTGCGCGGCGCGCGGCTGATTCAGGTGCCCACGACGCTACTGTCGCAGGTGGATTCCTCCGTGGGCGGCAAGACGGCGGTCAATCTTCCGCGCGGCAAGAATCTGGTGGGCGCGTTTTACCAGCCGGAGCGGGTGCTGATCGACGTGGATACGCTCTCTACGCTCGACGAGCGACAGGTCGGCGCGGGGCTGGGGGAGGTCATCAAGTACGGCTGCATCGCGGACGAGGCGCTCTTTGCCCAGATCGAGCGGGCGGGAAGCCGCGCGGCGCTCTTTACGCAGCTGGACGAGGTGATCGCCCGCTGCTGCGCGCTCAAGGCGGCCTACGTAAAGCAGGATCCGCTGGACAAGGGGGTGCGCATGCAGCTCAACTTCGGGCATACGCTGGGCCACGCGGTGGAAAACGCGGCAGGCTACGGCGTGGTGCTCCATGGCGAAGGGGTATGCATGGGCATGGTGGCGGCGGCGCGCTGGGGCGAAGCCTGGGGCGTGACGGAGGCGGGCACGGCGGAGCGCATCGCGCGCGTGCTCGCGGCGTACGGCCTGCCGGTGACGCCGCCCGACCTGCCAAAGGAGGCGCTCGCAAAGGCTATGCGGCTGGATAAGAAGGCATCCGGCGGGCGGGTAGAGGTCGTCGCGCTTCGGAAGATCGGCCAGGCGTTCGGCTATAGCGTGGATGCGGACGCGCTGGCGAAGCGGCTGTAAGGAACTGCGCGGAACGGATCGCTGAAGCGGTGAACCGTAAACAGGGCTTGGGGGAGGGCAACCCCTAAAAAGGAGGAAGACATGAGACGAACCGTGACCCCGGCTCCGCTGCAGGGCACGCTGCGCGTGCTGCCCAGCAAGTCCGCTTCGCACCGCGCGGTGCTCGCGGCGTCGCTCGCGCAGGGGGCATGTGATGTGGCCCCCCTGCAGCTTTCGGAGGACATCCGAGCGACGATTCGCTGCGCGCAGGCGCTCGGCTTGCTGGAAAAATCGGAGATTACGCCCCTTGGCGGCGCGCAGGAGGGATTTGTCAGCGCGCGCTTTGCCGGCGGCGGAGCGCGCAGGGCGGCTGGGGACGTGCGCGAGGCGGACTGCGGCGAGTCAGGATCGACCCTGCGCTTCTTCATGCCGCTCGCGCTCGACGGGCGGGGAGCCGTGCGCTTCACCGGCCAGGGACGGCTCATGGAGCGCCCGCAGGAAGTATATCGGGAGCTCTTCGCGCAGATGGGCGCCGTATGGCAGGATGCGCCCGGCCAGATAGTCCTGCGGGGGAGGCTGCGGGGAGGGGACTGGCCGCTGCGCGGCGACGTGTCCAGCCAATTCATTACGGGGCTTCTTTACGCTCTGCCGCTGTGCGAGGAGGATTCGACCCTGACGCTCTTGACAGCGCTTGAATCCAGCGCCTACGTGACGCTGACGCGGCGCATGCTCGCGCGCTTTGGCGTCGCCTCCGAATGGCGGGACGAGCGCACGCTCTTCATCCCCGGCGGCCAGCACTATGAATCCCCGGGCAGCGTGTCCGTCGAGGGCGACTGGTCTCACGCCGCGTTCTATCTGGTCGCGGGCGCGATCGCCCCGGACGGCGAGGGCGTGCGGCTGACGGGGCTTTCGCCCGACTCCGTACAGGGAGACAGGGCCGTGGTGGACGTGCTGAAAAGCATGGGCGCGAAGGCGTACTGGGCGGGGGACGCGCTGTGCGTTTGCCCCTCGGCGCTGCACGGCGTCACCATCGACGCCGCGCAAATTCCCGACCTCGTGCCCGCGCTGTGCGTGGCTGCCTGCGCCGCGCAGGGCGAAACGCGCATCGTAAACGCGGGGCGGCTGCGCATCAAGGAATGCGACCGGCTGGCCGCGATGCGAAGCGAGCTTTCAAAGCTCGGCGCGGACGTGGTGGAGCTGCCGGACGGCCTCGTCGTCCGCGGCGGAAGGCGCCTTCATGGCGCGGCGGTGGACGCTTGGAACGATCATCGCATCGCCATGGCGCTGTGCGTCGCCTCGGCGCTCTGCAAAGGGGAGATGATGCTGTCGGGCGCGGAGTCGGTGAAAAAGAGCGCGCCCGCGTTCTATCGGGAATTTGAATCGCTGGGAGGAATGACGCATGCGCTCGACCTGGGGAAATAACCTGCAGCTGACGATCTTCGGCGAGTCGCACGGCGCGGCCATCGGCATGGTCGTGGACGGCCTGCCCATCGGCCTCGCGGTCGACGAGGCGGCAGTGGCTCGCGACATGACGCGCCGCGCGCCGGGCAACGACCCCACCGCCACCGCCCGCAGGGAGGCGGACCGGGTGCGGATTGTCTCCGGGATTTTTAGAGGACACACGACCGGCGCGCCCGTGTGCGGCATCATCGAAAATACCAATACGCGCTCCGGCGATTACGAGCAGATGCAGCGCCTGATGCGGCCCGGTCACGCGGATTTTGCCGGTCACGTCAAGTACAAGGGTCAAAATGACCCGCGCGGGGGCGGTCACTTCTCCGGGCGGCTGACCGCGCCGCTCGTGTTCGCAGGCGCGCTGTGCCGCCAGGCGCTCCTGCCCAGGGGCGTGGAGGTGGCAGCGCACATCGCCGCCATCGGCGGGGTGGAGGACGAGCGCATGAGCCCGGCGGACGTGTCCGCGGCGCAGCTTCGGGCGCTGCGGGAAATGCGCTTTCCGCTGCTTGCCCCCGGGCGCGAGGAGGAGATGCGCGCGCGGGTAGAGGAAGCGCGCCTTGCGCAGGACAGCGCCGGCGGCGTCGTCGAGTGCGCGGCCGTAGGCGTCCCGGCGGGGCTGGGCGCGCCGTTCTTCGACTCGTTGGAGTCCACGCTCGCGCATCTGCTGTTTTCCGTTCCAGCGGTCAAGGGCGTGGAGTTCGGGGACGGATTTTCGCTCGCCCTGTCGCGCGGCAGCGTTGCAAACGACGCGATGCGCGTGCGCGATGGGCGCGTCGTTTGCGAGACGAACCACAACGGCGGCGTGACGGGCGGCATTACCAACGGCATGCCGGTGATTTGCCGCGCGGCTGTCAAGCCGACGCCCTCGATCGGACAGCCGCAGCGGACGATAGATGTGGAAGGACTTGCGGACGCGCAAATCGAGGTGCGCGGACGGCACGACCCGTGCATCGTGCCGCGCGCGGTGCCGGTGGTGGAAAGCGCGATGCTGATCGCGCTGATGGATTTGATGCTGGAGGAGGAGACGCGCAGATGAGCGAGGATTTAGGGACGCTGCGAAGCCGCATTGACGAGATTGACCGGCAGATGGTGCGTTTGTTTGAGGCGCGCATGGAGGCGGCGAAGGGCGTCGCGGACTACAAGATCGACCACAGCATGCCCGTGCTGGACGCCTCGCGCGAGGAGGCCGTGCTCGCCTCGCGCGCGGAAATGCTGGCGAACCCGGCGCTATCCGGGGAGCTTGCGTCGCTCTACCGCCACATCATGGCGCTCAGCCGGGCGGAGCAGCAGGAGATTCTGCTCTCGCGCGGCGCCCAGGCGGCGGCCTATTCCGGCGTGCCCGGCGCATACGCGGAGGAGGCGCTGATCGATTACTTTGGGGAGGCAAAGGAGCGCCTGCAGTGCCGCGGCTTCGCGGAGGTGTTCGAGGCGGTGGCTGCGGGCCGGGCGCGCTATGGCGTGGTGCCGCTGGAAAATTCCTCTGCGGGTTCGGTGTTCGACGTGTACGACCTGCTGGGCCGCTGCAACCTGCGCATCGTAGGCGAGCAGATGGTGCACGTGCGCCACTGCCTGCTCGGTCTGCCGGGCGCGAAGCTGGAGGAGATCACACGCGTCTATTCGCACGCGCAGGGCCTGATGCAGTGCGCGGAATTTCTGGACGCACACCCGAATTGGGAGCGCGCGGCGCAGTACAACACCGCGGGCAGCGCCCGGCGCGTGCAGGAGGAGGGGGATGCGCGCCACGCGGCCATCGCCAGCCGCCTGGCCGCCGAATGCTATGGCCTCGAGGTACTCAAAGAGGACATTCAGACGTTCGATCAGAACTATACGCGCTTCGTGATCGTCGCGGGCGAGCACGAACCGTTCCATTCCGAGGCGGACAAGGCGACGCTGACCTTCACGCTCCGTCACGAGCGGGGAACGCTCCACCGTGCGCTGGCCTGCTTTGTGGCGCTGGGCATGAACCTGACGCGCATCGAATCGCGCCCCATCCCGGGCATGAACTGGGAGTACCGGTTCTACGTCGACGTGGAGGGCAAGGTCTCGGAGCGGTACATGGACGTGCTGAAGGAATCGCTGCTGGAGGACTGCGTGGAGTGCAGGCTGCTCGGCGTCTTCCGCGCTGCGCGGGGGAGGCAGCATGCGTAAGCACGTTTACCTCACGGGCATGATGGGCTCGGGCAAGACGACCATCGGCAGGATGCTGGCGCAGCGGCTCGGCTGCCCCTTCGTGGATGCGGACGAGCGCATCGAGCAGGCGGCGGGCGTGAAGATCGCGAAGATTTTTGAGCTGGAGGGCGAAGCGGGTTTTCGCGAGCGGGAGACGAGGGCGCTGCGTGAAATCGCGGCGGGCAAGCCGTGCGTGGTGGCGACGGGCGGCGGTGCGGTGCTGCGCGACGAGAACGTCGCCCTGATGCGCCGAACGGGCGTCGTGGTGCTGCTGGACAGGAGCCTTTCGGACATGGTGCGCGACGTGAGTCAGGCAGAGCGCCCAAACCTCGCGGGCGACAAGGCGGAACGCATGCAGGCGCTGTATGAAGCGCGGAAGGACCGCTATCGCGAGACGTGCGACATCGCCTTCGACAACGGGGGCAGCCCGCTTGGCGCGGCGCGCCGGCTGGCCGAGTTGCTGCGCGTGCAGGACATGAAAAGACGGGGAGGAAACCGCATGCTGAAGGATCTTGTCATCAAAAACCGTAGCTATCGCCGGTTCGATGAATCGGTCCGCGTGACGGAGGAGACGCTGCGCGGCCTCGTGGAGCTTGCGCGGCTGACGGCTTCGGGCGCGAACGCGCAGGCGCTGAGGTACCGGCTCGTCACATCTCCGGAGGACTGCGCGCGGGTATTTGCAACGCTGGGCTGGGCGGCGGCGCTGCCGGATTGGCCGGGGCCGAAAGCGGGCGAGCGGCCCGCCTGCTACATCGTTGTGCTGAGCGACCTGAGCGTCGGAAAGAACAGGCAGACGGACGTGGGCATCGCCGCGCAGACGATGCTCCTGGGCGCGACGGAGAAGGGGCTTGGCGGGTGCATGCTCGCAAACGTCCGACGGACGGAGCTGCTGCGCGCGCTGAATTTGAGCGCGGAACGGTTCTTCGTCGAGCTGGTCATCGCGTTGGGCAGGCCTGTGGAGGATGTGCGCCTGGTCGACTTGCCCGAAAGCGGCGATACGCGTTACTGGCGCGATGCGGACGGCGTGCATTACGTACCCAAGCGAAGGCTCGAGGATTTGATCGTATAAAAGGTCTTTTTTCACACATAAACTGGGGCCGCAGGATGTCCTGCGGCCCCAGAGCATTAACAAAGTAACGGAGTGTCAGAGAGGATGCATGAAGGGGGCTTCCCCTTCATGTGGAATCGTATCGACCGGCTTTGCCGGTCGGGCGGGGCGTTTTCCATAGTCAAATGCGCAGCATTTGCGGAGGAAAACATCACCCGTGATATTCGTGCAAAATGTTTATTCATTTTGCACGAGGCCATCGACAAAGTCGATGGCCAGGGGCCGCAGGATATCCTGCGGCCCTGGATTATTTGTCCGGGTTTTGAAGCCTTTCCACCTCTTCACGAAGGCGGTACTTGGCAAGGAAAACGCCGAGTATGTGCGAGCAGCGCATGAGGCCGTCCACGGCCTGTTTATCCCAGTAGCGCGTTTCTTGACAGGCGTCGAAGCCGACAAAGCCGGTATGCCTGCTGCCGTCGGACAGGATGCATTGCAGCACGGACTGCACGCCCTGCGGCGCAAGCACTGCCTGCTGTGAGGCGGGGAGCCGCGAGATGTCATGGCAGTAAAAGACGCCTCGCTCGTCGAAATTTGAAAAGTATTCGTCGTAACGATCGACCAAAAGCCCCTGTAAACCGTCCTTCTCCGCTGCGATGCCCGCCGCGCACCATTCAAATGTATTGCTGAACGTGCGTCTGTCCGCGCTGATTTCAAAGATATAGGTGCGGCTTACGCCATAACGGCGGCCCAGCATTTCCAACACGAGCGGAATCGCCGTTGCCGGGTCGGGCGCTGTGTACAGCAGGCTGAAGATGCTTTGCGTAAGCTCGGAATGTCCGCAGGGCTCGTCTTGCGGGCATTCCTCGTTTTCCCCGTCGGATGAAGAGGAAGGCGCGCACATGGCGCAGTCCGACTGACTGTACAGCACAGCATTGTTTTTGCCCTTCTCTTTGGCTCTGTACAGGGCAGCGTCCGCGGCCTGAAAGAGCTGCTCGAACCCTGCGGCATCGTGTGGATAGAGGGCAAGGCCGATGCTGCATGTAAATACGCCATCCTTGAGCTCGTCCGCTACGCCCCGTGCCGCCAGCAGCACCGTCTGCGCACAGGTCAAAGCCTGCGTGGCGTCGTTTACGCTCGAAAGGAAGACGATGAATTCGTCCCCGCCGTAGCGGCAGACGATGTCCGTCGAGCGAAAGAGGCGGCTGAGACGATCAGAAAACGCCGTCAGCACCGCATCACCATACAGATGCCCGCGCGTATCGTTGAAGGACTTGAAGTTGTCCAGATCCAGAATCATCAGCAAGTGCACCCCGGAAGGGGATTGCCGCAGGCGCTCTTCGATCATCTCCCGCGCGGTTCGCCGGTTGTACAGCCCGGTCAGCTCGTCGCGTTCCGCCTTGATAGCCAGTCGGACGGCGCGGCTCTTTTCCGCGTCGATATCGCGCAGCAGCCCGATGTAGCGCAGAATCCGTCCCTCTTCGTCGCGCTGCAGGCTGACGCGCAGCTGAAACCAGCTATAGGCGCCGCCGCGCGTGCGAATACGAATGTCCAGATCCGGCAGGCGCATGGCGCCGCCGTCCGGCGGTTGAATGGCATCCAGAAAACGCTGGGCGTCCATCGGGTGGATGTGAAGCGCGTCGGTGATGAAGCCGAGGTCGTATCGGATCGGAAGTGATGAGTTCGGCAGGTTCTCAAACACGTTCGACCAGTTGGAGGAGAGCACCAGCTCGCGCGTATCGGCCCGCCACTCGAAGATGATGTCGTTCGTCTGCTCCATGAGGATCCGATGGCGCTCCAGGCTCAGGCGCAGCTCCCGCTCAGCCACCACCTGCTCCGTGACGTCGATGATGATACAGCAGAAGATATCGGGCCCAACGCTTGTATGGAGCAGGCATCCTTTGTCGAGGACCCAGATGACGCGGCCGTCCGCGCAGCGTAGCCGGTATTCGACCAGCTTGACGTCGCCTTCGGCCATCTGCGACTGAACCGAACGCAGCGTGGGAGGAAGATCCTCCGGCCAGATCAACGCCCGCAAACTGTCGCCGTACTGGGTACGAAGTTGATCGCGCGTGTAGCCGGTCATGGAAAGAAACCCCTCGCTCATGAAGGTGAGCGTGAGGGGTTCATCGTATAGGCAACAAAAAACGCCTCCGGGAATCGTTCCCAGGATGAGCCGGAGATCGGCGGCGTTGTCGGTGTTTTGAAAGGGATGCCGGTTCCCGTATTCCATATGCAATACGCCTCACTTTTGCGGTGATTCAGCCGAAACCGGGAATACTGGCTTCCAGTATAGACCATTTTGCGGTTTTTAGCAAGGTGCCGATAGGCATTCAGCGCACATCCGTGGGCGGAAGCGGCAGGCCGTAGCGGCCGTGCGGCAGGCCGGTCAGGTCGCTGTCCGCCGATAGGCTGCGCAGTTCGTAGCCCAAATCCCGGAAGTGCTCGATGATCCTGGGGAGGATATGCCGCGTGCGCATCGAGCCTTCGTGCATGAGCAGCACCAGCGTGTCGTTTTTTCCGCAGGTCTTGAGGGTGTAGCGGTATAACGCTTCCTCGGTGGCGTCCATGTCGACCGCGTCGCCCGTCAGGCAGTTCCAATCCACCCAAAGGTAACCGCACCGCTGGGCGTAGGTGCGCACGCGCGGCTTCGCGCTGCCGCTGCCATAGGGAAATCGCAGCAAAGACGTGTGGAACGGCTCGCCGATAGCGGCGCTCATCACCTCGTCGAAGTGCTCCATATCCCGGTCAAATGCGGCTTCGCTTTTTGAAATCTGTTTTGTGGAGTGATAAAACGTATGCGTCCCGATGGCGTGCCCAGCCTCGTAGATCGCGCGCGCCGCCTCGGGGTTGTTTTGAATGCCCTGCCCTACGAGGAAGAATGTGGCGGGCGCATCGTATGTCTTTAGAATGTCGAGCAGTTCGGGGGTGGAGGCCTTGGGGCCGTCGTCGAAGGTGAGGTAGAGCACCTTTTGCGCCTCGCCGGGCGTTGCGTCAGCGGCGTCGCCGAGCGCGGGCGATATGAGGAGGAACGAGAAGATCAAAATGAAGAGAAGCGTCGTGTGTTTCATGCGGCCTGCCTTTGTCGTTCATGACTCAGCCGAAAGCGCTGCCGGTCTTTAGCGGCAGCATCGTAGGCTGTGCCGTTTCTGAGGGAAGGAATGGCGTTGATGTGGGGAATGGGAGCGAAAGGCTATCAGAAGATGGGGTTGGAGTGGAGAGAATAATCGCAAATTCGGGCGTTTTATCCGCGGGATGTGGAGAGAGCGATGGAATGTCCGGCTGCGTCGGCGGAGGCGTGGGCGTCGCGGTGGGAATCGACGTAGGCTGTACGGAAAGCGCAGAAATGCCGGGCCAGACGGGCGCGCTTTCGTACAGATAGGGCATCGCTACCAGGAGCGCGGCGACGGCCACGATCAGCAGCAGGACGAGCGCGAGCACGAGGCGGCGGCGTTTTTGGCGCTTCAATTCCCGCGTTATGCGCTCCGACCGCGCCCTCGACTCCGCCGCTTCGATGGAGGAACGGCGCGCAGCGCGATGCGCCCGTTCGGACGCAAGCTCCTGCTCCAGCTTTTTTTCATAGGCTTCGTGCGTGCGCTCGGGCGTGTAGCGGGCGAGGGTGTCGTCGCGCCCGCGCTGGCAGCGGCGGCAGGCGGTCCACTCCAGCCTGTTGAAGCGGCCGCACACGCAGACCCAGACGTTCCCGCGCAGCTGGGGGAAGCAGACGGCGTCCGGCCCGGCGACGGCGACAAGCGCGACGCGGTCGGGCCCGGGCGCAACCGCGGGCGGCGTACAGTCGAGCACCGCGCCCTCGTCGATGCGCCAGCAGGAACCGTCTGCAAAGACCGCCTCGCGCACGAGAGCCCGCGCGCCGGAGAAGGCGGGCGCGTCGTCCACCGCGCGGCAGACGGTGAAGCGGCTGTGGCCAGCGGCATCGAGGCCTTCGCAGCGCAGCGGAAAAGCGCCAATGCTTTTTCCGCCGTCGTCCAGCAGCGTTAAGGTCGCGTAGAGCGTGCGCAGCGGTTCAGCGGCGCAGTTCATAAAGGTGAAGTAAGCCTGCGCGCGGCCGGTCGAGTCTCGCAGCACCTCCACGGCATACAGCTCAACCGGTGTGGTCAGATCCATCAGGGGCATGCAAAGGCCTCCTTTCCTTCGGGGAGCAGCCTCTAAACCGTCGATTTGGGAGTGTGGGTTCGTCAGGGTGCGAGGCGAGGGCGCGCGATTAAACGTTGCCGTCGTCGTCGGGGACGAATCCTTCCAGATACGCGGCCACCGAACGCGACATCTCGCGGGAAAAATCGGCTTCGTACTTGCGCTTGTAAAACGCCCGCACCGATGTGCTGTAATCGGTGTTCATGCGGCCCATCGCGCGCTCGCGGCCGAGGTACATCTCGCGGTGTTCCTCGGGGCTGAGGCGGCGATATCCGTTTTCCTGCACGACGTAGCGTGCGTCGAAGCGCGGCGGCTTTTCGCGCAGGCGCTGCTGGTCGGTCGGGTAGCCGTAAATGACCATGACGGCGGGCATGGCGTAGAGCGGCAGGTCGAGCAGCTCGCGTACCTGTTCGCAGTTTTCTAGAATGTCTCCGATGTAGCAGGAGCCGATGCCGAGGGACTGCGCGCACACGACGGTGTTCTGCGCGGCGATGGCCGCGTCCACCACCGCGAGCTGCAGGTCCCCGACCATTGGAGGGCGCGGGTCGCAGCCCGCGATTTCATAGGCGTCCTGCCAGCGCTGGCAGTCGGCTACGAAGATGAGCACCATCGGCGCCTTTTCGACGAAGGGCTGGTGATCGCACAGCTCGGCCAGCCGCGCCTTAAGCGCGGGATCGGTGATGTCCAGAATGGTATAGAGCAGCTGATTGCCTGCGGTCGGCGCCTGCAGAGCGGAGAGCAGGATGGAACGCTTGTCCCGCGCGTCGATCGGCTTATCCGTAAAGGCGCGGACGCTCTTTCTGTCCCAAAGGCTGCGCTCGATCAGATTCATATCCCCATCTCCCCATGTATGATGCGCGCTCCCGTGACGCCCATGGACGACGACAGCGCGGCGGGAACGCCGAAGATGCCCCCAAAGCCGCATTCCGTCAGGGCGTCGCATAGCGCCTGCTGAAGCGGGGGCTTCCCCGCGACGAACAGCGCGTCCTCCGCGCCGCGAAGGTGAAACGCGCGCAGCGCGAGGATGTCCGCGCTCAGCGTTACGCCCAGCAGGTAGTTGGCCGCGTCGGGCGGGGCCCAACCGGCCAGCGTGCGCAGGATGCGCCCCGTGAACGCCGCACGGCCCACGCCGCATTCGAGCCCGGCGCGAAGGCCCAAAAGCATGAGCTCGCGGTCGTAGCTTTCCGACGAGACGAAGCGGCGATCCACCGCATCCGCGAGGATGGTATGATGCGTCAGCGCGTCGAGCAGCTCGCCAGAGATAGCGGTCATGCACCCGAGGATCTCGCCTGACCGGCCCATGGCGATGAACTTGTTGTGCGAGCCCGGCAGCACCAGCGTGCAGCGGCATCCCGGGTTCAAAAGGTGAAAGAGCCCCACCGCTTCTGTCTCTTCACCGCGCATCATGTCCATCTTTGCCGCGTTTTCCGGTGTAACGGGGCCCGAAAAGTTGCGCACGCCCGGGATGAAGTCGATTGCGAACGGCGCAATTTCCGGGAACACCCGGCGCACGAGGGCGTCCCGCAGCGTGCGCGCGTCCGCCGGCGCTGCACAGTGGGGAATCTCGAGCAGGCCTACGTTGGAGGTAATCATGCCGTAAGCCACGCATACGCCGATGTCGCCGTGCGAAAGGTCGTTTTTTGCAAGAAGAACGCCGACGCTCTCCCGCAGGGCGTCCTTAAGCCTGCCGTTGTGCCCGTCGATGGCGGTGTTGCGTACGCCCGCGTCGCGCCGTTCGCAGCCGAGAACCTTTCCTGCTTCGTCAATGAGGGTCACACGGGCGTTGGTCGTGCCCGCGTCGATGATCAGATGCTTCATGCGTGCGCCGCCTCCCAGGTTCGGATCGCCTGCGTGAACGCCTCGGCGCGCGCGCGGATAGCGCCGTAGTCGTCCGTTTCTACGGCGGACGCGGGGACGAGCTGTCCGCCCACGCCAAAGCCCGCGACGCCCGCAGAGAGGAAGTCGGCTACGTTTTCGGGCTTCACGCCGCCCACGGCCGTCATGGGGATGTGGCAGAGCGGGGCGCGGACGGCCTTGATGTAGGCGAGCCCTAGCTCGCCCGCCGGGAAGAGCTTCACGAAGTCCGCCCCCGCGTTCCACGCGGCCGCGATCTCGGTAGGCGTGAGCGCGCCGGGCATCGAGACGGCCCCGAGAGCGCGCGTCTTTTCGACGACCGCGAGGTCGGTGCTCGGCGATATGACAAGCCGTGCACCCGCCGAGACAGCGGCTTCGGCCTCCGCGCCGCTCATGGCCGTTCCGCAGCCGACGAGCAGGTCGTCCCCGTAGGCATGCACGACGGCGGCGATCTTTTCGCAGTTCTCCTGGACGAAGCCGGGCTGGTCGTGATCGAACGTGCATTCCAGCACGCGGACGCCGCCCGCGCACAGCGCGTCTACCACGCGCAGGAGCTTTTCACGGGGAACGCGGCGCAGGATGGCGACGAGCTTTTCCTTTTTGACGATTTCGACGGCCTCATGATGTGTAAGCAAGAAAACGGCCTCCTTAACTATGAACGCAATGCGGGCGGTTACATGCCGAAGGGAAGGAACGCGCGGTTTAAAGGTGCAGCCTGCGCTTGAGCTCCTGCGCAACGGCTCCGCCCTTGAAGACCACCAGCGCGGCAAAGGCGATGACGCTGACGCACACGCAGGCGATGGAGGGATAAACCATGCGGCAAAGTCCGGCTGCCAGCAACGCGGCGGGCACCAGGCCGAAGAGCATGTCCAGCAGCAGGTAGATCAGCCAGGTTTCGCTGGGCATGCGCAGCACGAGCGTCAGGATGAACATCGCCAGCATGACGCATACGAAGGCGATGGGCATCAGGTAGTCGATCGACCAGCCGTGCCAGCCGGTGAAATAATCCCACAGCACACCCAGCACGCAGACGGTGATGACCTGCTGCGTGAGGTTTTTAAGCACGTTATGCCGCCGGGCGATGCAGATGCCCAGCAGCAGCCACAGGCACCCTACGCCCGCCGCTACGAAGAGCGACCAGCCGGTGAAGCCGACGGCCCAGTCGATGCCCAGGCAGGCGACGACCGCCGCCACAGAGCTGAGCAGCAGGACGCGGAAGAACAGACCGTGGCGCTCGTAAAGCGTAGGGATGGCGGGGAAAGGGGCGCGCGTTTCGCCGCCCCGGGGCAGCGTCATGCTCTGGCACAGGGGGCAGCGCGCCTCCTCGCCCGCAATTTGAACGCCGCATTTGTCGCAGTAACGCATACGATCACCTGCTTTCGGGATGGTTGGCGTAGACGGTCACGTCCAGGTCCATCGCGCTCAGCGCGCGGAAGAAGCGTCGCTGCACGTCGGTGGAAATGAACGAGGTCGTAAAACCCATGGACAGCGTGTCGCCCAGCGAGCAGGCGCAGATTTGCAGCTTTTTCGTGGAACAATACACGTCGAACCGCTCCAGATAGGGCATGAGCACGTCCGGCATGGTGACGCGCCCGACGTTGGAGAGCGAGGCCGTAAAGTCCCGCTCGGAGATGTCGTAGGCGATGCGCATGACGGGGTCCTTGAGAAAGAGCGGCACCGCGCGCATAAAGGGGTTGTGCTCGAGCGCGCCGAGGGTGTTGAGCCGGTTTTCCAGCGCTTCCGGCGTCAGGTCCCGCTGAAAGGAGGCCTTGACCGAAGCGACCACCGCCTCGAGCGTAGCGGGCTTATTTTGAAAGTCGTATCCGACGTTGATGACGCTGAAAAAGTTGCGCGCGGAGGCCGAATCGAAGTACTTGCGCAGGTTTACCGGGATGGTGATGACGACCGGTCTTCGGCGCGCGCGAATGGGGCGTTCCGCGTCGATGGCGAGCAGCAGGATCGCCGTGAGCAGCTCGGTGATCGTCGCGCCCTGGCTGCGCGCCTTCTGCAAAAGCCCCGAGACGCTCGCGGTGCCGACGATGACCTGCTGGCGCCATTGGGGATGGCGCATGCCGCGAAGCTGATAGGCTACGGGGCCTGCCTTCATCCGGCGGCGCTTGCCGCTGTAGTAGCGGTCGAAGCTGTCGTCCATGCGCTGGTTGCGCGATGCGTCATAGTCGAGCAGCGGCGCGCCGTCCCGGGCGATTTCCGGATGGCGGAGCAGCAGGTAGTGATAGACCAGCGTGCGCAAAAATTGCAGCGCGCCCGTGCCGTCCGTCAGAGCGTGATAGACCTCCAGATTGACGCGCGCGCTGAAATAGGTGACCGAAAAGAGCGGGGAGGAGGAGCCGTGGTAGAGCGCGGAGCAGGGCGTCGTGTCCTCCTCGCGTACCGCGGGCGTAAAATCCCCTTCCTCTAGGTAGTACCAGAAGAGGCCGCGCTTGAGCACGTAACGGAAGGAGGGAAAGTCCTCCATCGTCTCCATCAGCGCGCGCTGCAGGGACAGCGGATCGACCTTTTCTTTCAGCGTACAGGAAAAACGGAATACCTTGGTGTCGGCCTTGCCGCTCGTCGGCGGAAAGATCTTCGCCGCGTTGTCGAGCCTGCTCCAGTTTTTCGCCAAGGGATTTCACCTCGAATCGACGGGAACGGCCTGCGTCTCCGCCAGAAAGTTGCAGATCAATTCATACCCGAGCTTCGTCTGCGAAAAGCGCGGGGGCAGCGACAGAAAGCCGTGCAGCGCGTCGTCCACGCGCGAAAGCGTAGTGGGGACGCCCTCCTGCGTGAGCCTGCGGGCGAAGGCCTCGCCCTCGTCGCGCAGGGGGTCGTACTGCGCCGTGACCACCAGCGTTGGCGGCATGCCGCGGAGCGAGGGCGCGTACAGCGGGGCGAGATAAGGGCTTTTTGCGTCCTCGTCCTCGCGTACATACAATGCGAGGTATTCGCGCATCATGCGCGCGGTCAGCAGGTAATCGGTGCCGTTTTCCCGCACGGAGGGAAAAGGCGAATCCTCCGTAAAGTCCGACTGCGTGACGGGGTAGAAGAGGATCTCCTGCCTGGGGAGGCGTCCGCCCCGATGGAGCGACAGCAGCGAGACAGCGGCGGCGAGGTTGCCGCCCGCGCTGTCGCCGACGAGCGTCACGTCCTCCGGCGCTACCGGGAACGCCGGGTCCCCCGAAAGGAGCGCCTGGGTGACGGCGTAGCAATCCTCCAGCCCCGCGGGAAAGCGATGCTCCGGCGCGAGCCGGTAGCCGACGGATAGTACGGTGCGCCCCGTGTTTTCACAAAGGTGGCTGCAAATCGTATGGTAGCTCACGATGGAGCCCGTCACCCAGCCGCCGCCGTGAAAGAAGAGCAGCACGCCCGGGCGGCGCGCACCCTCGTCCGGCGTGAACACGCGCACGGGCACGCCCGCGATTTCAATGTCGCGCGCACTGCCGGAAATCTTGGAAATCAGCGCCGGTGCGGCGTCCTGAAACGCCCGCCAGAGCTTGTAATTCTTCGTCAGGTCGATGTCCGGGTACGACAGCGCCTTGAGCGCTGCCCGCCAGGCTTCGTTTAATGCCATAGATCCTCCTTCATGTCCCGCGCTCTGGGGCGGGATTCGCCGCGCAAAGCGAACGGTCGCGGGACAAACCCCCGCCTGTTCATTGTATCAGCATCGGGGCTGGGGTGCAACGGGTACGGACGAAAAAGAGGCGCCTGTCCGTATCGGCAATCAGGGAGACGTCATTTCCATAGCCGCCCGTGGTCAGCAGCGCCGCCTTGGCGCGGAGGGGCAGCGGCTGACCTTTCGCTCTGACGGCCTCGATCCGGGCATCAGAAACCTCGACCGTGACGGTCACGTCGCCCCCAAAGCCCTTCGAGCAGGACGTGTAGGTGCCGGGCGCGAACTTGCCATCGGCCACGGCGGCCCCGCAGGCTGAGAAAAGCAGGATACAGGCCAGTAGGAAGGAACATGTTGCGGAAATCCTGTGTTGCGTGCGCATGAAATACCTGCTCCCAATATGGAAATGAAATCCCCCGTATGGGGATAACATAAAAAATTGATATATAGTTGTCAATCTGGCACGGGAAGATAAAATCACCTCGGACGGATTTGCACGGAATTGTCGATTATGCTATACTAAAACGCCGGAAAAGATCACATAGGTGACAAGGTTTTGGATGGATAGAAAGGGAGAATCGCCCGATGAAAACGTTTCACAGGTATTTGCTGTCCTATCTTCTCACGCTGCTGCTCCCCATCGGCATCCTGTCGGCCGTGATCTTTCAAATCGTCATGCACTATTGCGGCGATCAACTGCTCGAACGCAACGCGAGCGCGCTACGGCAGTTGAACGCGGCGGTTTCCATGCAGGTCGCTCAGCTGGACGCTTACGCGGTGCAGACGACGCAGCGGAGCGAGTTCTTCGATCGGAATTTAAAGAGGACGGGCGCGTTCTACGAGACACAGCGGGCGCTTTCACAGTGGCTTATGTCCAGCTCCTTTGTGGACGCCGTGTACTTTTACGGCACGGGGCTCGACACGGTGTACGCATACAATGCCCTGTACCCCAAGGGGATTTTTTTTGAACGGAAGCTGAAAGGCGCTATGCTCGAAAGAGCGCAGGTGGAGCGATTGCTCGCCGGGCCTGAGGGAGGCGCCTGGCTGTCCTCGCTGCCGTGGGCGCAGGAAGGCGGTAAACTCCTGTACGCGGCCTCTGCGCGCGTGTCCTCTACCCAGCGGAATGGGCTGATCTTTGAAATCGATCCGAGCGCGCTGGCAGGACTGAGCGAGAGCGCGATGCTCTATCCGCAGTGCCTGACGTTCATCTGCGACCTTGAGGGAAACGTGCTCTACGCGAGCGCGCCCGGCGCGGACTGGACGCCGGAAGAGATCGCCGGTCTGCTTGCGCAGGCGGAGGACATGGGCACGAGCCGCATGGCCGGCGCGACGATGCTCTATGCGCGCCGGCGTTCGGAACGGGACGGGCTCATCTACCTCAACGCTGTGCCGCGCGAGATCGCCAACGCGCCGATTTCGCGCCTCTGGGGCATGTTCTTTACGGGCCTGCTCGCGATCTTTGCGCTCGGCGGCACGGTCGTCGCCCTGGTCATGCGGGTGAACTATGTGCCTATCCGCAGGCTGGAGCACGACGCGATGACCGCCGGGGTGGCGATGGAACGCTCCGACGACGCGGTGAAAAACGTGCGGAATGCTTTGCTTGCCATGCGCAAAAACAACGCCGCGATCGTGCGCCGGACGGAGGCGCTGTCCAAAGAACGCCTGATCCTGCGGCTGCTGATCGGCGGCTATCCGAGCGCCGAAGCATTCAACGCGGACGGCGCGCCGCTGTCGCTGCGGCTATGCGGCGACGCATGGCGCATCGTGCTCACGCGCGGCCAGGGCGCGGGATGTGAACGCGAGGACTTTGCCGTCCGCCTGGTCGAGGCGGTGCGCGGCGCGCTGGACGCCCAGGCGGTTCAGCTCTACCTGGAGGTGCCGGAAAACCACAGCGTGATCTTCCTCGTTCGAGGCGACGCGCTGCGGGACGGGGCGCGGATCGAAGCCCGCCTCAAGGAGCGGGAGCTGAATGCGGCGGTCAGGGTGAGCCCGCCCTGCGCGCGTCTGCCGGAACTGGCAAGCGCCTATACCCGCCTCCTGAGACCGTCTGCGGCGCTAAGGGATGCAGACGCCCGGCAAAGCTCACAGGAGATGTGCGAAGCGCTGCGCAACGCCCTGAAATTTGGCGAGGCGGAGCGCATCCAGTTTACGATTGAAACGCTGAACAGCGCGCTCGGCGGCACGGCGGAAGGGGTGGATTCCCGCGGGCTGGGTTACGACGTGCTCTACATCGTGCAGGGATGGTTTGACGCCCAGGGCGACGCCGAGGGGGCGCGCGCGGCCCGCGAATTGCTGCCTCTGCTCACGGAGACGGCGGACGCGCAGGCCGGCGCGAGGGCGCTGCTGCGCGAGGCCGCCGCGCTGCTCGCTGCGCGCATGCAGAAGAAGGAAGACCGGGAGAACCTGCTGATCCGGGACATCGAGGACTACCTGGCGGAAAATTACCGGGACGAGAATTTCACCGTGCAGCGCGTCGCGGATCATTTTCACCTTTCCATTTCCAACCTCAGCCATTACTTTAAAAACCACGCGGGCGTTTCGGTCTCCGAATTTGTGGAAGGTCTGCGCATCCGCTTAGCGCAGGAGATGCTGCTGCAGACCCCGTGCAGCGTGGCGGAAATCGCCTGCGCCGTGGGCTACGCGCAGTCCGCGACCTTCATGCGTGCGTTTAAAAAGGTTTGCGGACTGTCGCCGACCGCGTTTCGGAGCCGGGAGGCGGAGGCGCGGGCGGGGGAAGGACGGGAAAGCATGTGACGATTGTTGAAAAGAAGGCGCATAGCCTGCGAAAAACGCGCCGTGCGGGGCAGCTCTGTTTGAAAACAGACCTCCCGCACGGCGCTCTTTTCTTCAAGAAACGTCAGTTGCGTCCACAGAGCGCACAAAGTATGGGATGAATCGGTCAATATCTTCAACTTGCACGGGGAGACGGCCTGTGGTTTGATACGGTTGTGATCAAAACGTGAAGGAGGCGCTTAAACGTGCAAACCCCCGCTGCCGCAGGCAAACGGACGCGCCGTCAAAGAGTTCTATGGAGCATCCGCAGAAACTGGATTTTGTACGTATTTTTACTGCCTACGCTGATCTATCTGGCGGTGTTCCACTATTGGCCGCTGTACGGGGTGCAGATCGCGTTTAAGAAATTCGTGCCCTCCAAAGGAATCTGGGACAGCGCATGGGTCGGCCTTGCGCATTTCAAGAAATTTTTTTCCTCCTATATGTTTGCCGATCTGCTCCGGAATACCATCCTTCTCAGCGTCTACCAGCTGATCGCCGCGTTCCCTTTCCCGATCATTCTGGCGCTGCTGCTCAACTACAGCGTATCAAATCGGCTGCGGAAGGTGACGCAGATGGTCACCTATGCCCCGCACTTCATTTCCACCGTGGTTTTGGTGGGCATGATGATGGTTTTTATGAGCCAAAGCGGCATCTTTAACCAACTGCTCGGCAAGCTGGGGGCAAAGCCGGTCCCCTTCCTGTCGGACGCGTCGCTGTTTCGCCACATCTACGTGGGGTCGCACATCTGGCAGCGCACCGGCTATAACTCGGTGATCTACATCGCGGCGCTGGCAGGCGTGAGCCCGGAGCTTCACGAGGCCGCGATCGTGGACGGCGCGAACAAGCTGCAGCGTATCTGGCATGTGGACGTGCCCGCCATCCTGCCCACGGCGATTATCCTGCTCATCATGAACACGGGCAACGTGCTGAGTATCGGCTTTGAGAAGGTCTACCTGATGCAAAACGACCTCAATCTGGGCGTGTCGGAAATCATCTCCACCTACGTGTACAAGATCGGTCTGCTAAGCGCTCAGTACAGCTACTCCACAGCCATCGGCCTGTTCAACAACGTGGTCAATCTGGTCATCCTGCTGTCGGTCAACAAGCTCGCGGACAGGATGTCGGGCACGAGCCTGTTGTAAGGGGGGAGTGAAAAATGAAAATTGCGCCTGTGCGTCGCACGCGCTTTGACGCGGTGTTCGACGGGATTTCCACCCTGCTGCTGGTGCTCGCGCTTCTCGTAGTGCTCTACCCGCTCTACTTTGTGTTCATCGCCTCCATCAGCGACGCGACCTCCATCAGCACGGGACAGGTGATTCTGCTGCCCAAGAACCTGTCGCTCGTGGGCTATAAGCGCATCCTGCAGGACGCGCGCATCTGGTCGGGTTACCGCAATTCCATTCTGTACACCCTCGGTACCACCGCGCTGGGCGTTACGACGACCGTCATGGCCGGCTACAGCTTTTCGCGCAGCGACCTCGCGGGGCGGCGCGTGCTGATGCTGCTTTACGTCTTCACGATGTATTTCAGCGGCGGACTCATTCCGACCTATCTGGTGGTCAAGCAGCTCGGGCTGATGGGTTCTCCCTGGGTGGTGATCCTGCTGGGCAGCGTTTCGGTCTATAACATCATCATCGCCCGCTCGTTCTTTTCGGGCAACATCCCCCCGGAACTCTTTGAAGCCGCCTCCATCGATGGATGCGGGAACGGCCGGTTCTTTATGAACATCGTGGTTCCGCTGTCCAAGTCCATCGTGGCGGTGCTGGCGCTGTACTACGCGGTCGCGCAGTGGAACGGCTACTTCAACGCCCTGGTCTACCTGAACCGCCAGGAACAATACCCGCTGCAGCTCATCCTGCGCGAAATCCTGATCAGCAGCCAGATGGTGCAGGCGGACATCAGCGATCTGGACGCCATCCAGGAGATGCAGCGCATCGCCGCGACGGTGAAGTACGGCGTCATCGTGGTGGCCTCGGTGCCCATGCTCCTGATCTATCCGTTCGTACAAAAGTACTTCGTCAAGGGCGTGATGATCGGTTCAGTTAAAGGCTGATGCGCGCAGGAACGGCGTTTCCTGTCGTCATACATCCCGGTTATTCCACATTAAGAAGGAGGAATCTTCATGCGCAAAACCCTTACCCTGCTGCTGACGCTCGCGCTGACTTGCGCCCTGGCGCTGCCCGCCGTGGCGGTCGACGCGGCGCTGCCGATCGTAGACGAACCGACGACGTTTACCATCATGGTGGACAAGGAAGACCTGTCGCAGAATACCTGGGCTGAGAAGGAGTGCGTGCGCTTCACGGAGGAGCAGACGGGCATTCACATTGAGTGGATCGAGGTTCCGCATTCCGGCTGGCAGGAAAAAGTGAACCTCGCGTTCGCCTCCGGCGACCTGCCGGACGCTTTTATCGGCGGGGTGGACGTGGTGAGCAACATGGACGTTCTGACGCCGCTGAACGGCCTGGTGGAAAACTGTGCGCCCAACGTCAAACAGCTCTTTGCGGACCTGCCCGACATGCAGGGCGCGCTGACGCTGAGCGACGGGCAATTTTACTCGCTGCCCACAGGCGACGCGGACGTGAAGAATATGGTCAACTCCGAGATGTGGATCAACAAGGCGTGGCTTGAAAAGCTGGGCCTGCAGGCGCCGCGCACGGTGGATGAATTTTACGACGTGCTGGTGGCTTTCCGCGATCAGGACCCGAACGGCAACGGGCTGAAGGATGAGATTCCGCTGCTCGTCTCCGCTTCCAGCGGCGCGGCGAGGATCGATTGCCTCTTCGGCTTTTTCGGTACCCTTGAAAACGACCACCACGTGCGCGTGCAGGACGGCCAGGTGATCTTTACTCCGGCGGAG
Organism: Beduinella massiliensis; assembly: GCF_900199405.1. Classification (NCBI taxonomy): domain Bacteria; kingdom Bacillati; phylum Bacillota; class Clostridia; order Eubacteriales; family Beduinellaceae; genus Beduinella; species Beduinella massiliensis. The sequence goes on along the minus strand of NZ_LT963430.1, from coordinate 3,696,407 downwards.
GATGCGTACTTTGAGGCGCTGCAGTGGCTGCACAAGCTGTATGCAGAGGGCCTGATGAACCAGGAGTACTTCACCGAGGACTATCAGCAGTTTCTGGCCAAGGGCAATGCGGAGACCTGCGTCACCGGCATCGTGCTGGAGTGGTACATCGACAACATCATTCTGGGCAGCCACGTGCAGGACTTTACCTATCTGGAGCCCGTCGAAGGGCCGCACGGTCCGACGCTTTGGAGCAAGAACAACACGCCCAACTCGCCGCAGGGTTCGCTTGGCGGTTTCACGATCACCAGGAGCTGCAAGAATCCGGAGGCGCTGGTGCGCTGGTACGACTACATCAATTCCGATCTGGATATCCTGAACCTGTGGAACTACGGGCCCGAGGGCGTAATCTGGCGCTACCTGGACGACGGACGCTGGGAGGTCTTCACGGACAACGTGCCGGAAGGCTCGTCCTCCTCGCAGATTCGCCGCACGCTGGGTACCGGCCCCCGCGCACCGCTGTACGCCTATTCCCGCTTCCGCGGCCCGCAGGCGGAGAAGTTCGCGGATCGGATCGCGGCGAAGGTAGAGGCCAATGAGGTGTACCTGAAGTACGCGCCCGCGCAAAACATCCCCAACGGCTTTGGCGACGCGGAGGAAGAGGCTGAGCGCAACATGCTGCTCGTGGACATCAGCCATTACCTCGACCAGTTCAAGGCCCGCGCGATCGTGGACGGCATCGACGCAGAGGGATGGCAGGCGCACCTGAAAACGCTTTCCACGTTGAGCATCGACGAGTACGTAGGCTACTGGCAGTCCTATTACGACGCCCACAAATGACGATGCGAACTACAGGAGGCTGCCGCCGCGCGGCGGCCTCCTTTCATCCATTACAGGAAATGAGGAACGAAGGATGATGCTGGACAAGGTAATCGCGGCGGCATCTGCACAGGCCGTGCGCCGCGTATGGATCGTATCGGACTTACAGCAGCAGTACCCGCAGCGTGCGACGCACTGCATGACCCGGGCGGTGGACGATTTTCTTTCTCTGCGCATGCCGTGCGACGCGGTTTGCTACCTGGGCGACGCGGTCGAAGGACATGATCCGGGGTTTCTGATGGAAATGGCCCGGATGCAGCAGGAACAGCTTTCGCGCGTGCAGGCGCCGGTTTACTACGTGCTGGGCAACCACGACTTTGATTACTTCGCTTATCATGAAAGGACGCTCTCGGGCATGCGCCTGCCCTTTTGGGAATTCGTGCGCCCGCTGCCTCAGTGGCATACGCAGGAAACGCTGAGCGACCTGTATTACACGGCGGATCTCGGAGAATTCGCGCTCTGCTTTCTGACCGATCATGCGGACGCGGCGGGTCGCTGGTATACGACCCACGGTGAAATCCGGGGCGATAGCACGCTTTATCCTTATACGCGGGACGACTATCGCGCGGTGATGGCGCAGGTCGCCGGGCTGAAAAAGCCTGTCATTACGCTTTCGCATTACGCGTTTGCCGGCGGAAACCGCGCGGCGCCGCTCTATGACCAGTTTTTACCGCTGCCGGACAACGTACGCATGCACTTTTACGGGCACGCGCACATTGGGGACGCGGTCTGGGCGGGCAAGGACTGCCACCGCAAGATCGCCGCGGTGGACGGCCAACCGGTGATACAGGTCGACGTGGCATCGCTGGAAAATTACCGGGGCAGCGCCATCCGTTCGGTGCTGCTGGAGTGGTACGCGGCGGGGGAGATTGGCGTGCTGTTTCGCAATCATACGCTGCGCTGCTGGGATGACTGCCTGCTGACGCGTCCAGGCGACGGACTGCGCGCCGGAGAAGCGGCGACCTGAGCCCGCGCGAGATGGCGGCTTTTGAGAGGGCACGCGCGTTTTTGCTTGACGGATGCGGTCGTGTGACCGTATACTGAAATCATCTGAAAAAAACGACCGGAGGACGCTATGGCGAACATGCTGGATTACCTGCGCTGGCGGGGGGATCTGTCGCTTTCGGCGGACCCGCTAAACGACATCGACTCGCTCGTGCTCGCGGAGCTGTCCTACGTCTCCTTTGGGGAATGCCTGCCGGGGGGCAAGGCGCGCACCGTGGGCGAGGCGGCGCGCGCGCTGCTCGCCCTGGACCCCGAGGGGAAGCGCATTCACCAGACGGGCTATCTCTGGGAGGGCAACCGCGCCCTGCTCGCGCTTTTACCCGAATGTACGCGCTTTTCCGGCCTGCCCATCCTGAACTATACCAGCATCCTCAGCGAGGACGAGCAGCAGCAGTTCGGCGCGATGACGTTCGCCCTGCCAGGCGGTGCGGCGCTGGTTGCGTTCCGCGGCACGGACGACTCGCTCGTGGGATGGAAGGAGGATTTAAACCTTTCCTTTGAAAGCCCCGTGCCCTCGCAAAAGCAGGCGGCCCGTTACCTCGCGCGTGCCGCAAAGGCCGTCTCCGGCCTGATCACGGTCTGCGGGCATTCCAAGGGCGGAAATCTTGCCGTCTACGCGGGCGCCTGCGTGCCGGAAAAGGTGCAGGAACGCATCGAAAGCGTCATAAGTTTTGACGGGCCGGGGCAGGACGAGCGCGTGATCGACTCGCCGGGCTATGCGCGCATTCGCCAGAGGCTCCGGCTGTACATCCCCCACTTCTCGGTCGTCGGCATGCTGCTGGAGCAGGAAAAGCGCTATACGGTGGTCGAAAGCGACGAAAAGGGCATCATGCAGCACAGCGCGTTCTCCTGGCAGGTGGAGGGGCGGCGCTTTATGGAAAAGCCGGAGCTGAGCGCGGAAAGCCTGGAGGTCAACCGCATCCTGCGCAAGTGGCTGAAGGGGCTTTCGCCGGAGGACCGGCGCGTCTTTAGCGACGCGGTGTACGAGGTGCTCGCCGCGGCGGAGGAAAAGACGCTCGCGGACATGGGCGAGCGCTGGCAAAAGAGCGCGCAGGCGGTGCTCAAAGCGCTGCGGGGCCTTTCCGGCGACAAGCGGGAGGTCTTCCAGAAGGCGCTGGGCGATCTGTTCTCCATCGCGGTCAGCGGCATTCGCCTGCCCTGGGCGAAGGAGAAGAAGGATGATGAGGAAACACGGTTACCCTAAGTGTTTTTAAAACCCGCCCATAATAAGGAGATTTTAAAGATCGATCTGCGTATTACAGGAGGCTTTTCATGCGATTATTCGGAATTTTGTGCTTTGCGAGGTGGAATTGATGAAGGAACACAATATACAAATTGAAACGACAGAAGGTGACTTTTCCTTTAGGGCCGTTGCATTGATCATACAGAATAATCGTTTGTTAGTGGCTAAGCATATCGATCATGATTGTTATTATACTGTAGGCGGTCGTGTGAAGTTAAATGAAACGACAGTCAAGGCCGTTGTACGTGAGGCATTTGAAGAGACAGGACATATATTTGATATAGATAGATTGCTTTACGTTCAGGAACGGTTTACGCAGTTTTCTAATAAGAATCATCACGAGATCAGTTTTTTCTATTTGATGAAAGAAGGCGTGAACGTGGACATCCCGGAGGGATCATTTACAGACCAACCTGAAAAAGAATCGTTACATTGGCTTTCAATTGACAGGTTATCGGAAGTAAATTTGGTTCCTGAATTCTTAAAAACGAGTTTACGGAAGATCGATGAAGGGGTTCGGCATATTATTGTGGAGGAATAGAATCGTGCAGTAAAAAAGCAACCTCAAGCCAGTGAACAGTGAATTCGGCAACCGGCTTTCCATCCGCAGTCGTTGGACCTGCTCTGCTGCTATATCTCCAAGCGGGGCAGCCTTGCGGGGCCTGCCCTTGGGAAGCGGCGTTATCCCAGCCGCCAGCCCGGCCTGTTTACGGTTGTACCGTGTGACCTACTGCTTGATTTGTCTTATTTCCAGACCAAATGCCTCTGCTATCTCTCGGTTACTCTTTCCTCCTTGCCGCATGGTTGCTATTTTAGGCTCTATTTCCCCCAGTTTGGTGTCCTTTCGTTTTGTCATCATTTTACCCCCCCTGATGTAGTCTTGTTTCCCTACATCAGGGGGCTTTGTCTATTGTCCGTTTTTGCTGGGGCTGTTCACTTGCCAGGTATGCTATAGTGAGTATATCCAAACGCCGCTGGACGGCGGATGAAGGCTATTGTTAGGGGAGGAACCTTTAAATGGAAGGCGATACGGTGTTTTACGAGGACGAGGAAGTGGTCATTCGCGCCCTTCGGCGCTCGGATGTGTCCATTATCTGTCGGGAAGAGCGCCTGCAAGGCTGGAATTCCAAGGAGGCTGCCTATGAAAACCGCATACGTGACGCGAGCGCGGGGCGCTGCATCGCCCTGTGCGCAGAATACCGGGGGGAGGTCGCGGGGTACGTCAACCTGTACTTCGAGGCGGACGCCGGACCGTTCGCGGGCGCGGGCGTTCCTGAAATCGTGGACTTTGGCGTGCTGCAAAAGTTTCGGTGTCGGGGAATCGGCAGCCGGCTGATAGAGACGGCGGAGCGCATTGCCTCCGAGCGGGCGGACGTCGTCTGCCTGGGCGTGGGACTGCACAGCGGCTACGGCAGCGCGCAGCGCATGTACGTGAAGCGCGGCTATGTGCCCGACGGCAGCGGCGTGTGGTATCAGAACCGCATCTGGGGACAATACGAACCGTTTTGCAATGACGACGACCTGGTGCTGTACCTGTCCAAACGCCTGAAAGAAAAGAAGGGGGCGCTGTCGGGTGGATTATGAGATTTGCCCGATGGAACCGAAATACGCACGGGGAAGGCGCTTACGGAAGAACGGGACGGCACCCAAATTGTGGAAATGGAGATGGTAAAACGGCATGAAGCCTGAATTTTCGCCGGTGGATAAAAGAAACTGGCCCCGCAGGGAAACCTTCCAATACTTCACGCAGCAGGTAGCGCCCACGGCTTTTACCGTAAACGTGGACGTGGATGTGACCGACCTGCGCGCGGGGCTGAAAGCACTGGGAATAAAGGTTTTCCCCGCGCTGCTGTACCTTATAAGCTGCGCGATCTGTGCGCTGCCGGACTTTCGCCTTTCCCTGCAGGACGGCGTGCTCGGACGATTCAACGCGCTCAATCCACAATACCCTGTCTTTCACGAGGACGACGGGTCGATGACGTTTCTGTGGACGGAGTATGACGCCGATTTTTCGGTGTTTTATGCGCGGTATCTGTACGACCAGCGAACCTTCGGCGGCGATCACGGCATATTTTCCCGCAAGGGAGAGCCGCCGCAGAACCGGTACGTGATCGCCTGCATTCCGTGGTTCTCCTTTCGCAGCTTCTCCATGCATCTGCTGGACTTCGAGGGTTACTTTGCGCCCATGATCGAGCTGGGCGGTTACAGGGAGGAGGGCGGGCGCGTGCTCATGCCGCTTTCGCTGACCCTCCATCACGCGGCTGCAGACGGGTATCACGTGAAGCTCTTTCTGGATTCGATCACGGAGGGAATTGCCCATATGGAGCGTTGGATGAACGCGAAGGTCGAAGAATAAGCTTCCACAGGAAAAAATGCAAATCAGGGAACCTGTGCGCAAATTGGTTGCGCCAGTTCCCTGATTTTGTGATGGCGTCTTTAAAAGGAGGGGGCGTCCGTTGCCGTTCGCCCATCCGGGAAGAGGGTTCGCAAAAAGTGGAACGAGAAACAGGTTCTGACCCCGGGCGTGCTTTCGCAACGCACCTCTACATCGTGCCGCGCTGCAATTTCGCGGGCGATCGATAGGCCGAGGCCGCTGCCTGCGACGTTTTGCGTACCGCGCTTGGAAAAGAAGCGGTCGAAGATATGGTCCAATTCCTGCGGCTCAATGCCCTGTCCGTGGTCGGTCAACGTGACGGCACAGCCTTCAGGCGTCTCCGTCACTTCCACCTCTACCGAGCCTCCGGCCGCGGAGAATTTCACGGCATTGTCGAGGACGACGGTAAACATTTGGCGCAGCCGGCCATAATCGCCATAGACCAGAAAAGGACCGACCGCATTCGTGTAGACGATGGAAATATGCCGGGGCTCGCTAACCCGGCGCATGGCGCGCACGGCCTCCGTCAATACGTCGTCCAGATTGAGCAGCGTCTTATCGATTTGAAAGCCCGCGTTTTGGAGGCGTGTCAACTCGAGCAGGTCGTTTACAAGTCTTTGCAAATGGGTGATGTCGGAGAGCATCTGACGCACGTACGCTTTGACCTCGCCGGCGGAGGTGACGAGCCCTTCGTTCAGCACCTCCAGCGAGCCCTTGATGACCGTAACCGGCGTGCGCAATTCGTGAGAGATGGTGGAGAGAAAGTCCTGGCGCATCTGCTCCATCTCTTTGCGTTCCGATTCGGCGGTGCAAAGCCTCGCGGACAGCTCGTCGATATGACGGGCAAGGGCGCCGATTTCGTCGCTTTGCGAAACCTCTGTACGCGCGGCGTAATCGCCATCCATAATTTGTTCCGTCGCGCGCGCCATCCGTTTGAGCGGCGTGACGAAACGCCTCGCGAGCAGCACGGAAAGCGCCGAAGCCAGCACCAGCGCGGTCAGGAGGCAAAAGGCCAGAATGACGAGGCCGTCTTGCTGAGCGCGGCCAACGGCGTCGATTTTGCGGCGCAGCAGCAGCGCATACGCCGCGACGTCGTCCGCACCCTTTACGGGGGCGCCGACGGTCAGGGTCGAATCGAAAAAGAGCGAGGATGAGGCGCTTGCCACGCTGCCCTCGCTCAGCACCGCGCGGGCGAGCTCCGCAATGTCCGGCTCCAGCGGCGCTGCGGGCGCGGAACCGGCGCTTTGTCCCAGCTCGACCGTCCGTCCCGCTTTATCCACCAGCCACAGGTCGCTCATGGCGAAATCGCCGACGAAACGAAGATACGCGCGAAAGCCGCCGCCGTTGCAGCTGCCTTCGCAGTAGTTTTGCAGGAACTGCGAGACGGTATCCGCGATGGAGGCGGCGTGCAAGCGCAGATCCTGCGCCTGCAGTTCAGCGGTATGCAGCGTAAAGAGGAGGAAGAAGAGCCCGCCTACGACCATGGAAAAGAGCAGCAGCACGGCGGAAAAATATCCGATCAGACGCCGTGAGATTTTATGCTTCATCATCCGCGGCCTCAAACTTATAGCCCATGCCCCAAACGGTCTTAATCTGCCAACGGGGGTGCGGTACAGCGTCCAGCTTTGCGCGCAGCCGCTTTACGTGGCTGTCCACGGTGCGGCTGTCGCCGAAGTAGTCGTAGCCCCAAAGCAGGCTGAGCAGCGCATCCCGGGAAAACAGCTTCTCCCGGTTTTCCGCCAGCGTCCACAGGATTTCCAATTCCTTTTTGGTCAAGGGCACGCGCTTGCCGTCGATGGTGACGATTGCGTCGTCCAGAAAAATCGACAGGTTGTCAAAGACGAGCTGCCGCGATCTGCCGTTTTCGGCGGGGCGCTCGATGCGCCGCAGCACCGCGCGAACCCGCGCCATGACCTCTTCGCCGGAAAAGGGCTTGACGATGTAATCGTCCGCTCCGATGTCCAGCCCCATGATGCGCTCAAAATCCTCGCCCCGGGCGGTAATAAGGATGATGGGAACGCTCGATACGCGGCGTATCTTCCGGCAAAGCTCGAAGCCGTCTATTTTGGGCATCATGACGTCGAGCAGCAGCATCGCGAAGCGATCTTGCGCGAAACACTCCAGCGCCTGCGCTCCGTCATAGGCGACGACGGGCTCGAAGCCCTCCCGGCGAATGAATTCGCTCAGGATTCTTGTGATCTGCAGATTGTCGTCTGCAATCAGAATCTTATCCATGTTGTTCCTCCGGCGCTGCCCTTACCGCAGCGGATGGTTACGAATGTATGCGCTTCATTTTATCATAAAAACGGGCTAAAAAAAACACAAATTTGTCACGGATTCCTTGTATCCTGTCCTCATGACAGCACAAGGCCGTTTTTTTTCGGCCGCTTTGTGAAAAAGTGGACGAATGGATTCGGCGCTGCCAGAGTCCGGACTGAACGCCGGGCGCAGACTTAGGAGAATGGGAGGAAACAAATTATGATGGAGAAAAAGGTGGAAGTGCTTCAGAATCGCCGCGAGTTCATGAAGGCGACGCTGAAGGCGGCTGTGGGTTTGGCCGCCGTGAGCACCCTGAACCCGGTGATGAGCGTGATCGCAGAGGACGAAGCGCCCGCGCAGAAGGATTTTGAGTGGATTCCGAGCGCGCCGCCCTGCCAGCTGATCGAGGAGACGACGGGCGCGGATGCCAAGGCGGGAGTCCGTTCCTTTAAATTTACGACCGACGGACGCACCTGTTCCAAGAGCGTCACGTTCGATCTGGAAGGCGACGACATGATCTTGAAAAACGTCGTGTACGACGGCGGCTGCAACGGCGGTACGCAGGGCATTTCTGCGATGGCCGAGGGGCGGCCGGCGCAGGAGGTCGCGGATCTGCTCAAAGGAGTTATCTGCATGCTCAAGAAGTCCGGCTCTTCCTGCCCGATGCAGCTCGCTTTCGGCATTCAGCAGGCCATGCGCATCATCAAGGGTATCGAGTGCACGGGCTGCGTGAACGCGCCGGGCGAAATCTGCAAGACGGTCGCGGGAAATTAACGAGATTACTGGATAAGGAGTGTTCCGATTATGAAATGCAAATTTCTAAAGGCGATGTGCGCGGCGCTTGCGCTTTGCCTGCTCTCTACCGCCGCGCTGGCGGCGGCCTTTACACCCGGCACCTATACGGGCGCTGGCGAGGGCTACAAGGGCGACGAACTCAAGGTTGAAGTAACGCTGGGCGAGGACAGGATCGAATCGATCAAAGTGCTCGAGAATCAGGAGACCCCCACGATCGGCGGTGCGGCGATGGAAGCGCTGACGGCTCAGATCGTAGAGAAGCAGTCCCTGGAGGTTGAGGCGGTTTCCGGCGCGACGCTTTCCAGCAACGGCCTGCTCGTGGCCGTCGCCGCGGCTTTGACGGAGGCGGGCGCGGATCCTGCTTCCCTCGGCTTCGTCGATCCGCAGGCGCCCGTCATCCTGCCGCCCTGCATGCTGCTCAAGGAGATTGAGAAGCCCGCCGAGGGCGAGGCGGTTGAAGGCTACCGCTACTTCGACTACACGACGCAGGGCACCACCTGCTCTGACCAGATCACCTTTGCCATCAAGGAAGACGACTTGACCGTACATGATTTGAGGGTGTTTAACGGCTGCGATGGAACCTCTAAGGGCTTCGGCGCGCTGTGCGAAAACCAGACCATCGACTACTGCGTCGAGCGCATGGCCGGGATCCTCTGCCACGGCTCCAACGGTTCCTCCTGCCCGGATCAGTCCGCGAAGGCGCTGGCGCAGGCCAAAGTCTATCTGACCGGCGCGGACTGCGCCAACTGTGGCGCCGCGCAATAAGCGAACCGAACAGCTCTTTGATAGGATCGTCTGCGGGTACATAGAGAGGTCCCCCGTCCGGCATATCGTCGGACGGGGGACCTCTTTGCGTGCGCGCGGCGAAAGGATGTTAAATCTTAAACAGCAGGTCGCCATAGGTGGGCATGGGCCAGACGTCCGCGGGCATGAGCGTCTCCAGCCTGTCCACCGGCGCGCGCAGCGCCGCCATGGCGGGGAGCACACGGTCGCGATACGCTTCGGCGCGCGGCCTGCCCTCCGGCGCGCGGCCGGCATATTCGGCGGCCTCCAGCAGCGCGGAGAGGGCCTCCTTCGCTTCCTTTAACAGATCGCTGGCTTCGATGAGCAGCGATTCCTGGACGCTGACGTCCGCGCGCTCGCTGCAGCGCCTGACCGCCCCGATGGAATCGGCCAGAGTGGAGATGAAGGAAATGACCGCGGGGAAAATGTCCCTTGAAGCCATGTCGACCATGGTATGCGCCTCGATGGCGAGCGCCTTGCCGTACGTCTCGTAGCTGATTTCCGCCCGCGAACGCACCTCGGCCTCGCTGAGCACTCCGTATTTGCCGAAGAGCTCGACCGTCTCCCGCGACGAGAAGGCTGCGACGGCGTCCACCATGTTGTCGATGTTCGGCAGATCGCGGCGCCGGGCTTCCTCGACCCATGCCTCGCTGTAGCCGTTCCCGCCGAAGACGATGCGCTGGTGCGCGGTAATTTCGCGGGTGATCAGCGCCTTGAGCGCACCGTCGAAGTCGTCTGCCTTTTCCAGCTCATCGGCAAAGCCGTGCAGCGCGTCGGCGACGAGGGTGTTGAGCACGCAGTTGGGCCCGGCGATGGATGCGCTGGAGGGAACCATGCGGAACTCAAACTTGTTGCCGGTAAAGGCGAAGGGGGATGTGCGGTTGCGGTCGGTCGCGTCCTTTTTAATGAAGGGAAGTGTCGATACGCCGATCTTCATCCGTTCTCCCTTCTTGCTGTGCTGCAAGTGGCCTGCGACGATCTGCTCCACCACGTCCTCCAGCTGCTCGCCCAGAAAGACGGAGATGATTGCGGGCGGCGCTTCGTTTGCGCCCAGGCGATGATCGTTGCCGGGGTTCGCGGCGCTGAAGCGCAGGACGTCCGCGTGGTCGTCTACGGCCTTCAGGATGGCGGTCAGCATCAGCAGGAATTCGAGGTTCTCGTGCGGATTCTTGCCGGGGTCGAGCAGGTTTTTCCCTTCGTCCGTAATGAGCGACCAGTTGTTGTGCTTGCCGGACCCGTTGACGCCCGCGAACGGCTTTTCATGCAGCAGACAGACGAGTCCGTGGCGCAGCGCGACCTTCTTCATGGTGTCCATGACGAGCTGATTATGATCGCTTGCGATGTTGGCGGTGGCGTAAACCGTCGCGAGCTCGTGCTGCGCGGGCGCGACCTCGTTGTGCTGGGTCTTGGCGCTTACGCCCATCTTCCAAAGTTCCTCGTTCAAATCCTTCATATAAGCGCCCACGCGCTCCTTGATCGAGCCGAAGTAGTGGTCCTCCATTTCCTGACCTTTGGGCGGCATCGCGCCAAACAGCGTGCGGCCGGTGAAAAACAGGTCCTTGCGCTTCAGGTACAGATCGCGGTCGATCAGGAAGTACTCCTGCTCCGGGCCGACCGAGGGGATGACGCGCTTGGCGGCGCTGTTTCCGAACAATCGCTCGATGCGCAGCGCTTCCCGGCTCAAGACCTCCATCGAGCGCAGCAACGGCGTTTTTTTATCCAGCGCCTCGCCGGTGTAGGCGCAAAACGCCGTGGGGATGACGAGCGTTACGCCGCCCGCCCCTTCCCGCAGGAAGGCCGGGGACGTGCAATCCCAGACCGAATAGCCGCGCGCCTCGAACGTCGCCCTGAGACCGCCGGAGGGAAAGGAGGATGCGTCGGGCTCTCCTTTGATGAGCTCCTTTCCCGAGAAGTCCATCGCCGCCTTGCCATCGGGCAGCGGATGCAGAAAGGAGTCGTGCTTTTCAGCCGTAACCCCGGTCAGCGGCTGAAACCAGTGCGTATAATGCGTTGCGCCGCGCTCGATTGCCCAGTCCCGCATCGCCCCGGCGATGGCCTCCGCGATGGCGGGGCTGAGTTCCTCGCCCCTGTCGAGGCTTTTTTTGAGCTCGTCGTACATTTTCTTTGGCAGGCGTTCGCACATGACGGCGTCGTTGAAGACGTTTTGGCCGAACAGCCGGGCGGTGGAAGCGGCTTCCTTCATCTTTTATTTTCCCCCTTGAACGCATTTTGAAAAACAAAAAAGGCGCAGCCTGCCGGGCTGAACGCCTTTGTTCGCGGACCGTCTTTGCGATCCGCCTTTACCTTACACCTTTTTGTCTCAAATTTCAAGGCGAAAATGCAAGAAATAAAGATAAATTTTCATATTTAGCTATAATGAGGGGAAACGGTGTTTGAAATTGGCAAAAATATGACGGATTTGCAGGAGAAAGCGGGGAAATCTGTTTTGAACGCATTTCCGAGGACATGCGCGCATAGAATGGTAAGGCTTGTCAAAAAACGCCGCCCAGCCGCAACCTTCTGCGATGAAAAAATAGCCCAGCCGCATGCGGGCCGTGTCTCGCTTTTCGGCGGATTCCCTGCCAGGAGCCGCGCAGAAATCGAGGAAAATCGCGGGTTCATAGCCTTTGCCGCCGCCGAATAAAGCCTCAGTTGCCGGGCACAATGATGCCGTGGACGAAGGGAGGCATGACGATGCGGCGCAAGGCAATCATCGCCATTTGTATAACGGTCGCGGCGGCGTTTCTCGGGCTGTATCTTGATTTTCGCGTGACGGATACGCGCAGCCTGATGGCGGCGGCAAAAGCACAGCAGGTCGAACCCTACGCTTTTTATGTCAGGATGGAAAAGAGCGTAGACGCGCGCTATGCGGTGCCGACGCTGACGGCGGCGCACCGGGCGGAGGAATCGCTGCCGGACGGGGCCGTGATGGTGCTTGAAAACGCGAAAGACACGCGCATCGCGCTGACCAGCGCGTGCGCGCCCAAACTTACGACGCTTCAAACGGTCATCTACCGCATGCGAAACGCGCTGGGCAATCAAAAGGCACAGGTATGCCTGACCGGGCGGACGCAGCGGCGGGATATCGAGCAGGCGGCGAGGGATCTGCTTTCCGCGCTGGGTGACGAGCCGCGGGAGTCGCTGATTCAGGATTCCCTCGTATCGATTACAGGGGATACCGTGCAGGTCGCGCTGCGGCGGGATGCGCAAGGCGCCAGAGTCTACATCGGTCGTCCACACATCCCCATAGAGTATTAAAAAGAACGGAGGGGGTCTGTTTGGCACGTTTTACGGTGCGTGAGAGCCCGCCGCTGCGAGGCGAAGTGCGCATCGGGACATCCAAGAACGCGGTGCTGCCCATTATGGCGGCGGCGCTGCTCACCAAAGAGGAAGTCCGCATCAAGAGTCCGCCGCAGCTGAGCGACGTACACACGCTGCTGGAGGTGCTCCGCGACTGCGGGTGTGAGACGGAGACACAGGAGGGCCAGCTCCTGCTCCGCGCGGGCACGATTGGCAGTCCGGGCGGCTACGAATGCATGCGCCGCATGCGCGCGAGCGTGCTGGTCATGGGACCGCTGCTCGCGAGGGAGGGTCAGGCCCAGGTGACGCTGCCAGGCGGCTGTGCGATCGGCCAGCGCCCCATCGATCAGCATCTCAAGGGCATGGCAGCGCTGGGCGCGGAGATATCGATGGAGCACGGCGGCGTATTACTCAGGGGCCGTCTGCACGGGGCGACGATTTACCTCGACATGCCGAGCGTCGGCGCGACGGAGAACCTGATGATGGCAGCCTGCCTCGCGGACGGAACGACCCGTATTGAAAACGCGGCGAAGGAACCGGAAATCGTGGACCTCGCCATGTGCCTTTGTGAGATGGGCGGGCATGTGAGCGGCGCGGGAACGTCGACGTTGACCATCGAGGGCGTGAAGACCATGCACGGTACGCAGTACACCCCCATCACCGACCGCATCGAGGCAGGGACCATGGCCTGCGCTGCGGCGCTGACGGGCGGAGACCTGCTGCTCACGGGCGCGCGGAGCGATCATTTGCGCGCGCTGCTCTTTAAGCTGACGGAAGCGGGCGTGCACGCGGCCGATACCCCGGAAGGTCTGCGGGTGCGCGGGCGCGCACAGCACCCCATGGAGATTCGCACGATGGCGTATCCGGGCTTTCCAACGGATTTACAGGCGCCGATGATGGTGCTCTGCTGCCAGACGCCGGGGACGTCGGTTTTTCTGGAGACGATCTTTGAAAACCGCTACATGCATGCCGCGGAGCTTGCCCGCATGGGCGCCCGCATCCGGGTGGAGGACCGCGTGGCGATCGTCGAGGGCGTCAAGGCGTTAACCGGCGCGCAGGTGCGCGCGACGGACCTGCGCGCCGGCGCATCGCTTCTATTGGCCGGACTTTGCGCGCAGGGGGAGACGCTTGTGGAGGACGACGGAGGCCACATCGACCGCGGCTATGAACGCATCGAAGAAAAGCTGCGTGCGGTAGGAGCCGACATTAACAGAGTGCGCGAAAAGGCGCCAGGTTATTCGGAATTTTGATCGTTATAGCAGAAAAGGGCGCGAGGACGGGGAACCGGCTTTGCGCTCTTCTGCTGCACGCTTGTATCCGAACGTTTTTTGCTTTTTCCCGTTGACAAAAACGGATTTATCTCTTATAATATCTAACGTTGCAGCGGAAGCTGTCGGGTGTTTTATGCGGTCGTGGCGGAATTGGCATACGCGCACGTTTGAGGGGCGTGTCCAGCAATGGGTACGGGTTCAAGTCCCGTCGACCGCACCAAACGTACATAATCCGAACTACTCACGGCAGGTTGTACCTGTTGGTGAATGGTTCGGATTTGTACTTTACCTATAAACTAATAATCATAATGGGATGTCGGAAATGACACCCCATTTTTTTGTTCAATGGCAGCATTGACTTTTGATATACATAAGTGTTATACTTTTGTATATCAAAAGGAGGTGAACAGTTGACCAGCTCAAAAATGGGGCGTCCGACTGATAATCCCAAAGACAAAACACTTTTTGTCCGTTTAGATAGTGAAAGCAGCGAAGTGTTAGAAGCCTACTGTGAGCAAGAAGAAGTCACTAAGGCTGAAGCTGCTCGGCGTGGGATTAAGAAGTTGAAGGATGACCTCAAAAAATGAAGGAAGCGGCGGCCCCTCGCTAAAGTTACACGCCACTTCCCGAGCCGACACATGCCCGAAGGCAGATGCAGCGTAAATATTATAACATGCGCCGCAGGCCCTTTCAAGCAATGTCGGACAAGATTGTGAAAGGACGATACGATGCAAAGCATATTGGAAGAACGATATATGGGAAATATCGGTTTTGATGCTGGATACTCCCCCAAAAACTCGCCCTTTGTCAAATCCGCCAAGCGAAAACTGGACAGCATGGAAAAGCTGAACGCCATGCTGGACGATACCGGGAAGGAACTGTTTGATACATATTGTGATGCACAGGGAGATATTGAGGGGATCACCCGGTATGATACCTATACCGATGCTTTGAAGTTTGGTATCCTGCTTATGGTAGAGGTTTTTACATCCACTTACACCGTGGCAGGTGAAAGGGGTGCGGCGAAAGAATGAGCGATATTCTGACCGACCTATACTATGGCCGCATCTCCCCGTGGGAGCGCCACCCCATTTGTAGCACAGAGCGCCGGGAGATTGACCGGAAGATCGAAGATGAAAAGCGGTACTTCATTCAGAAAATGCCCCTTGACGATTGCCAGCGTTTTCAGGAGTTGGAAAACCTTTATACGCAATCCAGCGACACGGAACAGGTCGATGCTTTTTCTTATGGCTTCAAGCTAGGTGCAGAGCTGATGATAGCAATTTTCGCGGAGAGCAGATAAGCATCATTGACATTGTCATGGATTTGCAGCACAAGGAAAACACCAATACCAGCGCTAAAGGGCGGTGCACCAAGCATTCTCCCTTAAGACGGCAAGGGCCTCGCTTTGATCAAAAACGGGGCCCTCGCTTTTTCCGCTGATTTTTTCCTTAACAGCTTCAAAAAAAGAGCCTTGACGAATCAAAGCTCTTTTTTGGTGCCGGCAGTGGGACTTGAACCCACACCCTGTCGCCAGGAACGGATTTTGAGTCCGTCACGTCTGCCATTCCATCATGCCGGCAAAGCGCGGCCTGAGCCGCCAGCGCTCTATATTATACAAAAATTTACCCCGTCTGTCAACGGCTACAGCGCGTCCTGCGCGTCGCGCACGAGAAAGACGTAATCCGCATCCGGCGCCTGATGACGGATGACGCTAAAGCGAGCCTGTGATTGCTCTACGCCCAGAGAATAGGCGTGGGCCTCCGCCGTGCTGCTGTACAGATGGAGGACAAGGGAATCTTGGGTGAAGGTGCCCGACTCGAGCGCGCTTCCTTCGATCCGCACGGAGCCGTCCACGATGCCGGATTCATCCTGCGCTTGCTTGGGCTGGCGCACGCAGGCGAAGAGTACGTTTTCAAACCCTGCGGGAAGCGCCTGCCCCTGGCCTGCACCGCCCTTTTGAAGCCAGACATCCAACGCCAGGGCGAGCGCCGCCTCGCGCTCGTCCGTAAGCTCCTGTTCCGTCATGATGAAGGCGGCGTTCTTTTCCGAAATGAACATCAGGTGCAGATACGAGAGCGGGTCGGCACCCGAAGCGGTAAGCATTTCGCGCGTTTTATCGTAATCGGCAGCGCTGTAGCCGTCCTCGAGCGTCACGTGAAACCCGTTGACGCCCTCGCTTAAAAGTTCAGAAAGCGCCTGCGCCGTTCCGACCACGCTGAGCGTGCCGTAGGTCGCGGGATCGCGCGTGGGGCGAAGATGCACCAGCGTATCGGCGTCGAGCGCGCGCAGCTTTTGGTACAGCGTGCTGCGCACGCCGTCCGCGTACAGGTGCAGGGAGAGGTAGTGTCCGTTGACGAGCACGCTCTTATAGGAAGTGCCCGGCTGGGTGCCGGTGATGTCGTTGGCGCGGTCCCGCCCGTCGCGCGAACCGGACATCAGAATCGTGCCCGAGCCGCCGCAGAGGGAGCAGGTCGATCCACCGACGCTTCCCCGCCCGCCGCAGGTAGGGCAGGATACCGTCTGTGTCTCGCCAAGGACGGGGGCCGCATTCAGCAATATCAGCGTGCACAGCACGCAGATCAAAACAAAGCGCTGTAACGTCCTCAATATCCGAACGCCTCCTTTTATGAAAAAACTTTAACAGAACGTAACACTTTTGTCATAAATCGATTATATCATGGAACCAATGGATTGGCAATATTTTTTGTGCAGCGCCATGTGTGGGCTGCGCAGATCTGGGAGGAAGAGGAATGCTCGCCATTTTGTCGCCCGCAAAAAACATGAAAGAGGGATGCTCCCCGATGGGGGAGACGGTTCCGATCTTCGCGCACCGCGCCGAATCCTTGCAGGAGCGGATACGGGCACTTTCACCTTGGGAGATTGAGAGCGCGATGCGGGTGAGTCCGCAGCTGGCAATGAAGGCATTTGCCCTGCATCAATCGTTTGCCCAGGCGATTCCTCGCCCTGCGGCGTTTTCCTACGACGGCCTGGCGTATCGGAGCCTTGACGCCGCCACGCTGGGCGAGGAGGCGCTTTTAAGTCTCCAGGCGCGCGTACGGATTTTGAGCGCCCTGTACGGCGTGCTGCGCCCATTGGACGGCATCCGTCCGTATCGTCTGGAGATGGCCTGCCGCGTCCGCGTCGAGGGAAAAAGCCTGTACGCATATTGGGGCGGGGACATCGCGCGGGCGCTGTACGCGCAGACGGACGTGGTCGTCAACCTGGCTTCGGAGGAGTATGCTTCCGCCGTGCGTCCCCATGTTCCAACGCATGGACGCCTGATCGACGTGGAATTTCAAATGCCGCACAAAGGGCGGCTTCGCGTGCTGCCAACCTATGCGAAGATGGCACGCGGACGCATGGCGCGGTTCATCGCGGTGCACGCTGTCGACGACCCGGACGACCTGCGCGGCTTCTGTGAGGACGGATGGCAGATAGACCCGGTGAGGTCGCTCGGAAACCGGATGATCTTTACGCGGCAGGCGCCGGTCAGCACTCCTGAAGACTAAGCATCGGCTTTAATCGGGCGAAGAGGCGACGATGAAACCAGTTTGCGGGCGGCAAAGGCCGCCCGCAGAGCTTATTCGTCTGTGACCTGCACGTTCTCGCGCCCAAACACGTCGAATACGTGGTTCAGGCGCTTTTGCGCGTCGGCCTTTTCGTCGTGCGTCGCGGCAGGGTCGCCTTCCTGCACGATTTTAAGTCGTGCGGGCACGCCGCCCGCCTTTTGAAGCGCCTGCTCGATGACGGCACGCTTTTCGTCGCGCGCGAGCAGGTTCATGTAGATGGCGACCGCCGGATTTTTGGGGAAAGAAAGGACGTACGCTCCGTCCTTGTAGCCCGCATAGCGCCCCATGATGAGCGAGCCGAAGATCATCGGGGAGTTGCGCTTGACGTCCAGCGTCATGGCCTCCCAGACGTCGTCCGGAGGGCGGACGCCCGCGGGCGGCGTGTTCCCGGGCGATGCAGGCTCCGCAGGCTGAGCGGAAGCCGGCGCCTTCGGGACGGGCGCGGTCTTTGGGGCGCTCTGCGTTTGCTGGGGGGACTGCGTCTGTGCGGCCGGCTGTGCCTGCTGAGCGCTTGGGACAGACGACGCAGCGGTGAACGCCCCGGCGGCCAGCTTTTTTTCGAGCAGATCCACGCGCTCCACGAGCGCGGAAAGCGTGAGGGCGTCCTCGGGTTCGCAGGCCCGCACGACCGCGACCTCCAGGGCGATTCGCGGCTGCGAGGCCCACTTCATGTCCGTCTCACAGGCGAGAAACACGTCCAGCATGCGCAGCAGGCGCGTGCGGGAACAGTCCTTGACCTGCGCGCGGTACTGCGCGGCGTCCTCGGAGGTGATGTCCAGCAGCTCGCAAAGGCCGTCGCCGCATGTCTGCGCGAGCATCAGGGCGCGCAGGTGCCCGCTGAGGTCGCGCGCAAACACCTGCGGTTCGCGGCCGCGCTGCATGAGCTCGTCTACCATGGAGAGGCAGGCGGCCGCGTCGCCGGACAGCAGCGCGCCGGAAAAGCGGAAGAGAAAGCCCCGGTCGCTCGCGCCGAGCACCTGCAGCACCACGTCCTCCTGCAGCGTGCCGTCCGCGTAGGAGAGGCACATGTCCAGGATGGAGAGCGCGTCGCGCATGCCGCCCTCGGCGGCGCGGGCGATGCGCTCCAGCGCGGCGGGCGAGGCCGTGGCCCCCGCGCCCTCGGCCGCCTGGGCGAGACGGCCGATGATCTGCTTGACCGGGATGCGTGAAAAGTCAAAGCGCTGGCAGCGGGAGAGGATGGTCGCCGGCAGCTTCTGCGGCTCGGTGGTCGCGAGGATGAAGACGACGTGCGCGGGCGGCTCCTCGAGCGTCTTGAGCAGCGCGTTGAAGGCTCCGGCGGAGAGCATGTGCACCTCGTCGATGATGTACACGCGGAATTTGCCGCTCTGCGGGGGGTACTTGACCTTTTCGCGCAGGTCGCGGATTTCATCTACGCCGTTGTTGGAGGCCGCGTCGATCTCCACGATGTCCAGATTGTTGTCCGCGAGGAGCGCGCGGCAGGTGTCGCACTGGCCGCAGGGTTCGCCGCGGTCGGGGTGTTCGCAGTTGACGGCGCGCGCGAGCACCTTCGCGGCGGAGGTCTTGCCTGTGCCGCGGCTGCCGCAGAAGAGATACGCGTGGGCGATGCGGCCGCTCTGCACCTGATTGCGCAGCGTTGCGATGACGCTCTCCTGACCGACGAAGTCGTCGAAATGCGCGGGCCGCCACTGGCGGTAAAGCGCCTGATAGGACATATGAACGATTCCTTTCGCCTGATGATCTTTTCCTTTATTATCCCCTTTCGGGGAGAATTGCGCAAGTGTTTTTTAGCTTTGCGCCCCAGGCCCGTGCGCGACGCGATTCCAAGGGGGGAAGCACGCGCATATCTGAGGCTGCGGGCTCATAGGCTTGAAGCGTTCTATGCGACATTTTGGGCAGGCAAAAGCATAAATGGTGAAATCTGCTCTTGAAACGATTAGCCGTCTAATGTATACTACTTCTACTTCAAAATGTAACATCAATCAGGATAGGAGAACGAGTTTTATGAAGCATTCAAAAAGGAAATGGGCGATCGTGATCGCCGTCGTGCTGGTAGCGGTCGTCTTTGCCTGCGTACTGCTGATGCAGGGAGGGAGCAGGCAGCTGACCGTGGCGTCTCTGAGCCTGGACAGCGCGCAGGCATCGCGCGGGGACATTTCCGTGACCGTTCATGGCACGGGCTCGCTGGAGGCGTCTGAAAAGCAGGACGTGTACCTGAAGACCGGCGGCCGCGTGGAGACGATTTATGCGCAGGACGGCGACGAGGTGGAGGCGGGCGAGCTGCTCTTCACCCTTTCCAACGACGACCTGTACGACAAGCTGCGTTCGCTGACCGATGAAATGTACCAGCTCGACCTCGAGCTTTCGGCTTCGGGCATCCGCGGCGCGGCGACCACCGTGCGCGCCCCGGCGGACGGGCGGGTAAAGCTGCTCAAAATCGAGGACGGCGACGACCTCCTGACCGTGCAGAACCAGTACGGCGCGCTGATGGTGCTCTCCACCGACGGGCGCATGAACGTGACGGTGCCCGCGGGCGAGCTGTACGTGGGCCAGAGCGTCAAAGTATACGTGGACAGCAAGGTGGAAAGCGGCTCCGTGCTGCGGGTGGAGGACGGAAAGGCGGTCGTCGCCATCCAGAACGACTCCTATACCATCGGAGAGACGGCGATCGTGCGCCTGGAATCCGGGGCTGAAATCGGCAGCGGCAAGCTGGAGCTGAGCAAGCCGCTTCGCATCACGGGCGTTTCCGGCAAGATTCGCCGCGTGTCGGTCAAGGAAAACGACAAGGTGGACGCTAACGAGCAGCTCTTCACGCTGGAGGACGACGCCGTATCGCTGGAGCTTGAAAAGAAGCTGCTGGAAAAGGAACAGAAGCAGCGCGACATCGACAGCGTGCGCAGGGACATCGAGGCGCTGGAGGTACGCGCGCCCCTCTCCGGCATGGTGGACGGCATTTCCGTTTATGAAGGGATGAGCGTGCAGGAAGGCGCAGCCGTAGCGACGGTGCTGGGCAGCGACCGCATGAAGGTACGCCTTACGGTCGACGAGCTGGATATCGCTTCCGTGCGGGCGGGGCAGAATGCGGTCATCAAGCTGGACGCGCTGCCGGGCAAGACCTATACCGCGAGCGTGGATCGCGTGCTGCCGCTGGGCACGCGCACTGGCGAGATCACCAAGTACGACGTCATCCTCTACATGGACGGTCAGGACGGCATGCTGCCGCAGATGAGCGCTTCGGGCGACATCGAGGTGGACCGCGCCGGGAATGCGCTGCTCGTGCCGGTCGCAGCCCTTCAGACGGTGGGCACGGACCGCTACGTGATGCGCATGCCTACGGACGCGGATCTGGCGGGCGCCAGCATCACGCGCAGCACGTCGCGCAACCCCTTCATGAAGCAAAACGACGCGGCGGTGCTTCAGTCGGTCGCTCCGCAGCTCATGGTGAAGGTGGAGGTCGGCCTCGTGGCAGGCGAGGAGGCGCAGATTCTCTCCGGCCTTTCGGACGGCGAGGAGGTCGTGCTCGCCCGCAGCGGGAACAGCCTGATGGACACCATGATGTCGATGAGGAGCATGTAATATGATCGAACTTTCGGACATTCAAAAGCGCTATGAATTGGGCGGAGAAGTGCTCATGGCGCTGGACCACGTGGATCTGACGGTGGGCGACCACGAATACGTCGCGATCATCGGGCCGTCCGGGTCCGGCAAGAGCACGCTCATGAACATCATCGGCTGCCTGGACACGGCGGACGGGGGCACGTACAAGCTGGACGGCCTGGACATCACGCGCTATTCCCAGCGCCAGCTCGCCGCGATCCGGGGGCACAAGATCGGCTTCATCTTTCAACAATTCAACCTTTTGCAAAAGCTTACCGCCTATGAAAACGTGGAGCTGCCGCTGATCTATCAGGGGATCGGCGCGGCGGAGCGCAGGCTGCGCGTGGGCGAGGCGCTGGAGCGCGTGGGCCTCGGTTCGCGCATGCACCATCGGCCCAACCAGCTTTCCGGCGGGCAGCAGCAGCGCGTCGCCGTGGCGCGCGCGGTCGTGACGCGCCCCTCGCTCATCCTCGCGGACGAGCCGACGGGCAACCTCGACTCCAAGACGACGGTGGAAATCATGGATATGCTGGAGGAGCTGCACGCACAGGGCAATGCCATCGTGCTCATCACCCATAACCCCGAAATCGCCGCGCGCGCCCCGCGCTGCGTGCACATCCGCGACGGCAGGCTCAGCGAGCTCGCCCCCGGCGCCGACCGGCGCAAGACCGTGGAAGGAGGCGCTGGAGCATGAGCATTCTGCAATCGATCAAGATGGCCCTGTCCTCCATCCTTTCCAACAAGATGCGCTCCTTTCTGACTGTGCTGGGCGTCATCATCGGCGTCATCGCCGTCGTCGTGCTCTCATCCCTGGGCGAGGGCGCGATGGATACGGTGACGGGCCAGATAGAGGATCTGGGCGCGAATCTTTTTCAGGTGCGTGTGAAGACCGACCGGTACACGGGCATCGACGTGGACAATCTGGCTGCCCTGGTGGACGGCGAGACGATCAGCGCCGTGTCGCCGTCGATCAGCCAGAGCGTGACCGCCAAGTCCTCTCTGGACAGCTACGAATGCACGCTGGAAGGCGTGGGCGCATCCTATTACGACATCCGCGCGCTCGGCATCGAAAAGGGCGTGGGCATCACGCAGATGGACAACGACCTGCGCCTGCCGGTCTGTGTAGTGGGCGTAAAGGTTGCGGACAAGCTCTTCGGCACGCGCGACGTCATCGGCAATACCGTTTCCGTGCGCGGCTACGACTTTAAAATCGTCGGTCTTTTGGAAGAGCAGGGCGCGAGCATGGTCGTTTCCGACGACGAGACGATCACCATTCCTTTTACGCTTGCGCAGCGCATCTTCGGGACGACCTCGATCACCAGCTTTTACGCCAGCGGCGCCAACGAGAGCGTCATGGACGCGGCCGAACAGACGCTCAGGCGCTTCGTCTCCGCGCGCGTGAACGACCCGGACGACGACTATTCGATCACGAGCCAGTCCGCCATTCTGGACATGATGAACGAGGTGACCGGCACGCTGACGACGCTCATCACCGGGATCGCGGGTATCGCGCTTCTGGTCGGCGGTATCGGCATTATGAACATCATGCTCGTCTCCGTCACCGAACGCACGCGCGAGATCGGCATCCGCAAGGCCATCGGCGCACCGCGCAGCGCGATCCTGTTCCAGTTTTTGATCGAGGCCGTCGTGCTCTCCGTCGCGGGCGGACTGATCGGCCTCTTCGCCTCCATGGGGCTGCTCGCGATGCTACGCGGGCCGATGGACATGCCGAACCTCGCCATGACGACGGGCAGCGCGAGCCTCGCGCTCTCGTTCGCGGTGTTCATCGGCATCGTCTTCGGCATCTACCCGGCCAATAAAGCCAGCAAGCTCAAGCCGATCGACGCCCTGCGGCATGAGTAAAAAACATCCCCAATAAAACATCGCTGCCGGCCGAGAGGCTGGCAGCGATATTTTATCGACGGGTACCGTCGTATTCCGGGAAGGATCAGGCGTCCTGTTCTTCCTGCGCCCGCGCGCGGTTTGCCATGCAGCCGAGGATGGCGGCGTAGGCGTCCAGCGTTTCAGCGCAGAGGCTGTATTGAGTCCAGCGGCTCACGCGGCGAACCCGGACGAGCCCGGCCTCGCTCAGCACGCGCATATGATGGGAGAGCGTAGGCTGGTTGATTTCCAGCTGCTCCAAAAGGCGGCAAGCAGACATGGCGCCGTTCTGCGCCAGCATGCACAGCACGCGCACGCGATTGCGGTCGCCTAAGACACGGGCCAGATCGGAGATCTTCTGCACGCATTCTTCCGCGTTGTGCTCGCATCCCATGACGATTCCTCCCTTTAATAAAGAACTGTTTTCTTATTTTACCTTGTGCGGGGAACGAAGTCAATGAAACCTGCGACGATACAACAAATTTTGTGCATGCAGTCCGGCGTGCAGGGCGGGAATTTTGAGCGAGGAACGGGCCGGCGCTTCAAATGCCCGTTTCAGTCGGCGAATTTGTAGATAAACAGGCAAAAATGTCACTATTGATCTTCAAAATAATACCTATAGACGTAAAAATGGTTGTACATCCCTTTTGCGTGTGTTAAAATCAGGAAGAGAGCATTGCACAAAGGGGAATGGTGTTGAATATGAAAAGAATCTTTCTCGCGTCCTGTCAGGAGGATATGGCCTCGCTGCCTGAGGCGCTGAAAGACCGAAATATGGACGTTCGCGTCCTGAAGAAACCGGAACGCGCGCTCGCGGAGTGCTTGGAATACGCCCCGGATCTGGCGATCGTAGACGCCGTTCAGCCGGTTAACAGCGGCCTTTTTTTGTGCGCCCAGTTACGCGCGCACAAAAGGACGCTGCCGGTGCTTTTTATACAGCCCAACGGCAGACAGGTGCGCATCACAGACGCGGTGACGATCGGCGCGAGCGACTGTGTGACGCGCGCGCTCGGCGTGCAGGGTATTGCGGACAAGGCAGAGCAGCTGTTCATGCGGGCGGAGGAAGCGCCTTCCCTGCGCGTGCAGGACGTCACGCTCGACCCGCAGACGCGGGAGCTGCGCTGCACGGACGGCGCGGTGACGCTCACCCCCACGGAGGCGCGGCTGATGCGCGCGCTGATGGAGGGAAAAAACCGCATTCAGACACGGGAAGAATTGATGGAGGCGATCTGGAAGGGGGAAACCTTCCGAAGCGGCGAAATGCTGACGGTTAACGTCAACCACCTGCGGACGAAGCTGCGCAGGCTGGGCCGTGCCGACCTGATCTTGACCCAGAAGCGCACGGGATACATGGTGCATGACTGAGCGGCTCCGCACGCGTTCCTTTGAGCCCGCGAAGAATCTTCGAGGGGGCTTGACAGCGGGCCATGGGTAACGTATCATGTGGCCAGAAAAGCCGCGTTGAACGGCGGCTGCCGAAAGGGACGATGAACCCATGACGAATGAGGAAGCACGCTCGCGCGCGCATGCGCTGGTGAGCGAGATGACCGTGGAGGAGCAGGCGTCGCAGCTGCGCTACGACGCACCGGCCATCGAGAGGCTTGGCATCCCGGCCTACAACTGGTGGAACGAGGCGCTGCACGGCGTGGCGCGCGCGGGAACGGCGGCGGTGTTCCCGCAGGCCATTGCCCTGGCGGCGATGTTCGATTCGGACGGGATGGAGGAGATCGCGGACGCCATCGCTACGGAGGGGCGCGCCAAGTACAACGTGCAGCGCGCGCACGGTGACCGCGACATCTACAAGGGGCTGACGTTCTGGTCGCCCAACGTCAACATCTTCCGCGACCCGCGCTGGGGCCGGGGTCAGGAGACCTACGGCGAGGACCCGTATTTGACCGCGCGCCTGGGCGTGCGGTTCGTGCGCGGCCTTCAGGGCAAGGGGCGCTATCTCAAGGCGGCGGCGTGCGCCAAGCACATGGCGGTGCACTCCGGCCCGGAGCGCCTGCGTCACGAGTTCGACGCGCGCGTAAGCGACAAGGACCTTTGGGAAACCTACCTGCCCGCGTTCGAGGCGCTGGTGAAGGAGGCGAACGTGGAGGCCGTCATGGGCGCCTACAACCGCGTGAACGGCGAGCCCTGCTGCGGGTCCCGAAAGCTCATCAGCGAGATCCTGCGCGGCAAATGGGGGTTTGAGGGGCACTTCGTCAGCGACTGCGGGGCGATTGCGGACTTTCACATGCACCATCTCGTCACCGCCACCGCGCCGCAGAGCGCGGCGCTTGCGCTGAAGAACGGATGCGACCTCAACTGCGGCAACACGTACCTGCACATCCTGCAGGCGTATCAGGACGGCCTGGTGACGGCGGAGGAAATCGCCGCAGCCGCCGAGCGCGTCATGGCGACGCGCATCAAGCTGGGCATGATGGACGGCGACTGCGAGTACGACGCTATCGGCTTTGAATGGTGCGACTGCGACCGGCATCAGGAAATGGCGCTGGACGCGGCGCGCAAGGCGATGGTGCTGTTAAAGAACGACGGCCTGCTGCCGCTCGACCCGGATAGCCTCAGGACGGTGGCGGTCATCGGGCCGAACGCGGAGAACCCGGCGGCGCTGGAGGGCAATTACAATGGCAAGTCCTCCCGCTACGTGACGCCGCTGCAGGCGCTGCGCCGGGAACTGGAAGGGCGGGCCCGCGTGGTCTACGCACGGGGAAGCGAGCTGACGCGCGAGAAATCCACGCCCGAGTCGCGGCCCGGGGATCGCATCGCGGAGGCGGTGGCCGCCGCCGAATGCGCGGACGTGACGATTCTCTGCCTCGGCCTGGACGCGACGGTCGAGGGGGAGGAAGGCGACGCGGGCGACAAGCGCGATCTCGAACTGCCGCAATGCCAGCTAAGGCTGCTGGACGCCGTGCTGGGCACGGGAAAGCCTGTCGTGACCGTCGTATTCGCGGGCAGCGCCCTGCGCGTGGAAGCGGGCAACGCCGTGCTCATGGCATGGTATCCGGGGCAGGCGGGCGGCACGGCGCTGTGCGACCTGCTGTTCGGGCGCGTATCTCCCTCCGGCCGCCTGCCGGTGACGTTTTACCGGAGCGCGGACGACCTGCCTCCCTTCGAGGACTATTCGATGAGGGGGCGCACCTATCGATACTTTACGGGCAAGCCGCTCTATCCGTTTGGTTACGGCCTGTCGTATGCGCGCTTTACCTACGCGGACGCTGCGTGCGATGGGCAGACGCTGAGCGTGACGTTGGAAAACGCGAGCGGCATGGCGGCGGACGAGGTCGTACAGGTCTACGTAAAGGCGGAGGATTCGCCGTTTAGTCCGCCGAATCCGCGGCTTTGCGCCTTTGCGCGCGTACACCTTGCGGCCGGAGAGAGACGCCGCGTCGCGCTCGAGCTGCCGGGAGAGGCATTCACGGTCGTAAACGACGCGGGCGTGCGCGTGCGCGCAGAGGGCAGGTTCAGCCTGTACGTGGGCGGAAGCCAGCCGGATGCCGTGAGCGCGGAGCTCACACAGACGGCGCCGCTACGCATTCAAATCGTTTAAAAAGAAACAAGTAAGGGGCGCGGCCATTGGCTGCGCCCTATTGTTGCTGCTGAAGGTATTTCGCTTCAAATTCGTGAACCGAAAGGGGAGGCGAGAAGTAATATCCCTGGATGAGGTCGCAGCCAGCCTGGCGCAGCCTGTCCACCTGCTCCTTTTCTTCGACCCCCTCTGCGACGGTGCTGACGTCGAGCTTGTGTGCCAGCTCGATGATGGATTCGATGACGGCATAGGCGCGGGGATTCTCCCGGCAGTCGAGGAAGAAGCCCCGGTCCAGCTTGAGCGTATCGATCGGCAGCTTTTGCAGCAGGCCCAGGGCGGAATAGCCGGAGCCGAAATCGTCCAGAGAG
This sequence comes from Beduinella massiliensis, assembly GCF_900199405.1. NCBI lineage: Bacteria > Bacillati > Bacillota > Clostridia > Eubacteriales > Beduinellaceae > Beduinella > Beduinella massiliensis. Next base: position 3,669,593 of record NZ_LT963430.1, on the reverse strand, counting down.
CAAAGAAGGCCCGCCGTGTGAATTCGATTGATGATGCCCAGCGCCTTTAGAATCTCGGTATCAGAGAACATGATCGACTCGGTCAGCTCCATTTCGACGAGGCCCGCAGGCAGCTCATGGCGGTCGAGAATTTCCTGATAGGCGGAAAAGAAGTCCGGGTTTTGAAAGTGAGCGCGGGACATGTTGACGGAAAGGGGAACCGAATGCGCGGCGGATTTCTGCCAACGATCGACAAGCGCGCATACACGCTCGAAGACGTAGAGATCCAGCCTGCAGATCATGCCGCTCTGCTCGCACAGCGGTATGAAGCGGGCAGGGCTTATGAGGCCATGCTCGGGACGAATCCAGCGCACGAGGGCTTCCGCGCCTGCCAGAGAGCCGTCGCTCGTGCGAATTTTGGGCTGAAGATAGACGACGAACTCTTCACGTTCAAACGCCTGCTCCAGCGCATGCAGCATTTCCGCCTGTTCGCGCTGAAGGTCGAGCAAAACGCCGTCGTAAAACGCCAAGGAACTTTGATAGGCGCCCGAAATGCTCTTTCGTGCGGCGTTCGCACGGGTTTGGCAGGAGATGATATCGACGCCGTGCGACGGGACGATGTAGGCCCCCTGGGTGACGCGCAGCGGACCGGCGGCCGTGACGATAGCTCCGAGCTCGGAAGCAAGAGCCTGAAGCCGGCTTTGCAACTCGCCCTCGCTCGCGCTCGCCATCAGCAGATAGAAGGTATCGGCCTCGGCTCTGGCGGCCATCTCGCCGGATTTACGCAGGTTCAATTCGAGGGTCTGATACACGCGGCGCAGGATTTGATCGCCCGCCGCCGCGCCCTCTATATCGTTGATGAGCTCGAATCCCTTTATATTGAGCGCCACGACGGCAAAGGCCCCCGGCGGCCCATGGCGGATCGTCCTTTCCGCATCCAGCAGAAAGCGTGCGCCGCTGTTTCCGCCCGTCAGGGAGTCGGTAAAGGCAATCCGTTCCACGCGCGCGCGATAGGCGGACTGGACGAAAAAGAAGGCCAGGAAGAGCAGAAAGTACAGCGAGATGATGACGAACGTGATGATGAACATGCGCGACAGGAAGACATCTGCTTCTCCCGTGAGGATGTCTTCGGGAATCAGGGTGACACAAAACCAGCCGTACACGCTGATCGGACGATAATCCAGCATGATGTTTGTGCCGCCACAGACCGGCAGGAGGATGTCTCCGCCGCGCCCCTCAGCGAGATCGTTCGCCATTTTTACGGCCCATTCGTCCGTCGCATCGTACTGCTCCTGGGCGATATGCGCAGAAAAAGGCTGTTGAATGGGCGGGATGACCATTTGACCGTCCTGATCGAGTATGCAGTTGCTCCCCTGCCCTGCAAAGCAGTCGTTGTGGATCAACTCGCGCATCTTATCCACCGACTTGAAGCCCGCCAACAGGCCGCGGTCATCGTCCCCGGACAGGAGCGGCACCACGTAAACGAACTGGTCCTCATAGTTGCAGGTGATGCCTTCTCCAATCTGCGCATTGGAGAAAATAGGCAGGCTGGAAAGATCCAACGTGCGCCCGTCGGGGAAACTGGCTCTGCCGTCCCAAGACAGGTAGGCTATGTCGGAAAAATTCGCGATTTGAGCTTTTCGCTCGAGAAATTCTGGAACTTCTTCCGGCTGCAGAAGCAAGACGCTGTCCGCGATCAGCTTCAACTGGCGCATGACGCCCTGAATACGGTCGTCGATCAGCGCGGCGGTCTGGCCCGACACGTCGGACAGATAGCTTTGCGTCCTTTGGCGGAAGACAGTGCGCATACTGTCGACGTTCCAGAGAATCCCGGCGAAAACCGCGAGCAAAAAGGTCAGAGAAACCGCCAGCGACAGGATACTGAATCGGGATACCGACAGCTTCTTTGGCTTTCCTGGCATGACTTTATCACCTGCATATTCTGTATATCTTTCGACCCAAAATCTGCGTACATATACAAAAAGGCTCCAGCAGGATTATAGCAGAAGATTGTAGAAATACAATATAGAATCTGTATACATATCCAGATAGCTTTGGAATTTTTTCGGATGGAGGGCGAAACATGCGTCGGGATACGCGCCCAAACGACCTGTATCGAATCATTTTAGAGCAGATCCTGCAGGGAAAGTATAAATTTGGACAGACCCTGCCGTCCGCCCGGGTCCTATCCGAAACCTACCACACCGGCTTGCGGGCTGTGCAGGACGCGCTACGGGCTCTGCGGCAGGGCGGATACATTCAAACACAGGAGCGCAGGCACGCCGTCGTCTGTTACAGTTCGGGGGCGGAGAAAGCGGAGGACCGGGAGATCGTGCGGCTTTTGGCGCGCCGGCAGGCGACGATGGATGCCTTCAAGAGCGCCGCCGTGCTTATGCCGCCGGTATGGGCCTTTTGCACGGAGCGGATGACCCACGCGGAGCTGAGCGAGCTGCTGCGTCCCATTCGCCGGATCGACGCGAAGCCCTATCAGGACAAGATCCTCATCACTTCGCTCGTGATGAACCGCATCCTGTACCAGGCGGGCAATCCGCTGCTTTGCGATCTGTACGCCAGCCTGGAGGTCTACATGCAGGTGCCGGTCTTTCCGGCCTACGGCACCCCCTACGACGGCGAGGGGCTCTGCGGCGGCCACGAGGTGATCGAAAGGCTGGAAGCGGTGAGATTGAAACAGCCGTCGCGGGCGGGGCTGATCTATGAGGACGTCGGCAAAACTGTGGAGCGGTATATGGCCCGCCTTGCCGGGGATTATCCGGACGTGCCGGAAAACCCGGCGCTGTCCTATACCTGGAATCCGGTTCGGGGGCGAACCTACCTGTACGCGGAGGTCGCGCGCGACCTGATGCGGAAGATCGACGGCGGGACGTACCCGGACGGCGCCTTTTTGCCGCCTGAAAAAGCGCTTTCCAGGGCGTATGGCGTCTCCCTTTACACGGTGCAGCAGGCGCTGGGCGTGCTCCGCGGATTCGGGATGGCGGAGACGATCAACGGACGGGGCACGCGCATCTGTCTGCAGCGGGCGGGCATTGCGCGGGCGGAATTCAGCAGGGCGGGGTATAAGCGCGACGTGCTGATGTACCTGTACGCCTTGCAGTTTACGGCGGTCGTCATTCGTCCGGCCGCCCTGCTCGCGTTTGAGAAGATCGACGGGCGGGTCGCGTGGATCGTCGAAAAGGAGCTGGAGCTCCCGGGGCGCATCCCCATGACGGCGCTGCTCGACGCGCTGCGCGAAGCCACTTGCCTGCAGACGCTGCGGGAAATATGGGGGCAGATACAAAAGCTGCTCCTTTGGGGCAACTGCTTCATTTTTTTGCAGCAGGGAGACGGCAGCGCAAACGCGCTGCGCGCGGGCTGCCGGAGCGCGGCGGCCCATCTGCGACTTGGAAACGGCGAGGCGTTTGCCGCGCAGATGGAGCAGTGCGTCCTCTTCATGATGCAGCGCGTGCGCGCGTTTTTGGTGGACAACGGCATCGATGAGGCGGAGGCGATACGCATTCCATCGGCCTTTTCCTGAATGCACCAGGCCCCCGTTTTCGTGCGAAAACGGGGGCCTGGACGGATTCGGGGGGTCAGTTGCCCGTGATGAGGAGCGCTTCCTCCTGAAGCAGGTCGAAGCCTTCCTCGACGGTGTACTCGCCGATGCCCATCATCTCGGAAATCGGCAGCAGCGAGGCGGTGAGGAACTCGGCCCACTTGTCGAACACGGTCAGCGGGCGGCTGTGCTCCAGCGAGTCGAAGATGCTCTGCTTCTCTTCGGACGTGAGGCCTGCGAACATGATGTCCATGTTCTTTTCGGTAGCCGCGCGGTTGACCTGCGGGCCCCAGGTGAACTCCTCGTACTTGATGGAGGAGGCTTCCTCGCCGATCAGCCAGAGCATGACCTCCTTTGTCTCCTCGGGGTGCTTGGTCGCGGCGAGCGGGATGTATACGTCCACATAGCCGACGGAGGTGCCGTCCGGCGTGGGCAGGATGCCGTAGTTGACGCCGCTTTCCGCGATTTCAGGATGGCTCCAGGTGCCGGTGATGTACATGCCCAGCTTGCCGTCTGCGAAGAGCTGCGCGGTAGAGGTGGTCTTCGTGGTGGCCGAATCCGGCATGATCTTGTCCATGTGCATCATCGTGTAGAGCTTTTCATGAATCGCGCGGATATCCGGGTTGTCAAACTGCGGGTACAGGTTTTCGCCCCAGTAGTCGAGCCCGCGGGGGAAGAGGAAGCAGGCCGTGCGCTCGAGCTGGAATTCGATCCAGGCGCCGTAGATTCGGTCGAGCCCTTCGCCGCTGGAGAGCTTGGCGCCGATCTCGGCCCATTCGTCCATCGTCCAGGTCTTCGTCCAGTCCAGGCTGGGCGTCTGGATGCCCGCAGCCTCGAACATGTCGCGGTTATAGTAGCACATCAGCGTATAGATGCTGATCGGCAGGCCGTAGAGCTTGCCGTCGCGGTAGAGGCCCTCGATCACGTTCCAATAGTATTCGTCCTTGTTGAGGTTCTGCTCGACGTAATCCGTGATGTCCAGCAGCATGTTCTGGGCCGCGAACTGCGGGTAATAGGAGGTGGAGACGGTCGCGATGTCGGGCGCCATGCCCGCGGCGCTCATGGTGATGAGCTTCGTTCCGATGTCCTCCCAGGTCGCAGCGCTGTTGTCCAGCTCGATCTGGATGTCGTCGTGCGTCTCGTTGAAGCGCTTCACGATGGTTTCGTGTCCGCCATTTGCGCTGAATGTCAGCAGCTTGATGACGACGGGGTCCTTGCCCTCCGCGCCGGCGGGAATGTTCGCCAGCGTCAGCACCATGAAAAGGGCCAGCAGAAGCGAGAGCAGTCGTTTGGTCATTTGGGTTCCCTCCTTTTTTCGATCAAGGCATTCAGCCTTTGATTCCGCCGAGCATGATACCGCTGATGATGTACCTTTGCGAAATCAGATACAGGACGATGATCGGCAAAAGCGCGATACAGGACGCCGCCATCAGCAGGTTCCACTTGGTCACGTATTCGGACTGATAGATGCGCAGCACCATCGGCACCGTCATCTTGACGCGGGAGTTGAGGTAGAGCATGGGGCCCAGGAATTCGTTCCACTTGCCCATGAACGTGAGCACGGAGATGGAGACGACCATCGGGACGGACATGGGCAGGATGATCCTGAGCCAGATGCGCATGTGGCCGCAGCCGTCCAGGTATGCGGAGTCGCGGTAGGCGTCGGGGATGCCCATGATGTACTGGCGCATGAGGAAGACGTTGCTCGCGGTGCCGAAGAGCGAGGGCACGATCAGCGGCAGGTAGGTGTTGATCCAGCCCAGGTTCTTGAAGATGATGAACAGCGGAATCAACGTCACCTGATAGGGAATCATGACCGTCGCCAGCACCAGCATGAACAGCAGGGACTTAAAGCGAAAGTCGATCTTGGCGAAGGCGTAAGCCACCATGGAGCTGACGATGATGTTGCCCGCCGTGGAAATGACGGCGATGAACATGCTGTTGAACAGCGCGCGGCCCATCTGCGACTGTTCCCAGGCGTCCGCGTAGTTTTGAAAGCGGGCGGGGTTGGGGATCAGCTTGGGCGGATAGCTGAAGACGAGCGAGGTGTCCTTCAGCGAGGTGGAAACCATCCAGATAAAGGGGAAGAGCGTGGCCGCCGCCACCATCAGCAATACCGCGTGCAGCAGGAGTTTTCCGGCTCGTTTACGCATCGTAGTTCACCCACTTCTTTTGCAGCGTGAATTGCACGCCCGTGATGACGAAGATGACCGCGAAGAGAATCCAGGCGTAGGCCGAGGCTTCGCCCATGCGGAAGTAGGTAAACGCGAGATCGTAAATCTGCATGACGATCGTGCGCGTCGCGTGGCCGGGGCCGCCCTCCGTCATGACGTAGGCCGCGTCGAAGAGCTGGAAGAAGCTGATGAAGTGCATGACCAGCAGGTAAAAGAGCGTCGGGGTCAGCATGGGCACGGTGATCTTGGAGAAGCATTGCAGCTTGTTCGCGCCGTCGATGGTCGCGGCCTCGTAGTACGTCTCGTCGATCGACTTGAGGCCCGCGGAGAGGATGATCATGTCGTAGCCCATGTTCTGCCACACGGACATGATCGCCACCGAGGTCATCGCCCACTTGCGCGTGGAGATCCAGCCGATGGGTTCTATGCCGAAAATTGCGAGCACGTTGTTGATAAAGCCGTAGTTCTTGTCGTACAGCCAGCACCAGACCACGCATACGGCGATGGTGGTGGTGATGTTGGGCAGGAAGAAGGCCGTCCGGTACAGGGCCGTGCCGCGAATCTTGGCGTTCAGCGCGACCGCGAGCAGCAGGCCGCAGAGGATCGAGCCGGGAATGGCGATGGCGATGTACTTGAGCGTATTGCCCCACACCGTGCCGAGCATCTTGCCGGTAAAGACCGTGACGTAGTTTTGAAGGCCGATCCATTCAAACGGCGTCATCATGTTCCACGATGTAAAGCTGATGAACATGGAAAAAAAGACGGGCATGATGGAAAAGCACAGAATGCCGACGATGATCGGCGAAACCATCAGATAGCCCATGCGCTCGTTCTGCTGGCGGAGCGTCCGCACCTTTTTGGGGCGGCCCAAAGCCGTGTTCATGGTTAACCCCTCCTGCCGTGTGTTTTCGTGGAATTATCATAGCATGAGAAAACTGTGCTAGGTGCTGAAAAAACGAATCAAAAAAGAGACGATATTATCATGCGCGCCGCGGGACGTTGATGGTTTTTAAGCGATTATGCTATAATCACGGAAGAAAACATGGGACGACACGCGAAAAAAGGATGTGCGCGCACGCAGCGGACGGAGGACGGCGCCATGACGGATTTACGAGCGAAGAGAAGCGGTGGGCAGATACTGGTGGTAGACGACGATAAGCTGATCCGAGGCGACATCACCCACATGCTGCAGCGGATCCTGGGAGGCGGCGCGGAGCTTCTGGAGGCGTACGACGGCAGGATGGCGATGCAGAAGCTGGAAGCCTCGCAGGCGGGCATCGTCCTGACCGACATGCGCATGCCGCGCATGGACGGGCTGGCCCTGATCGAGGCCGCGCGCGGGCGATGGCCGGACCTGCAATTCATCGTGCTGAGCAATTATGACGACTTTGACTACGTAAAGCAATCGTTTCAGCACGGCATTGTGGATTATACGCTCAAGTATCAGATCGACGAGCCGACGCTGAGGGAGCTGATCGAAAGAGCCCGGGAAGCCCTGGAAGCCTACTGGCGGGAGCGGGAGTACCTGGAGGGGATGCGCAAGGACACGCTTTACGAGGAAAGCCTTCGCCTGGGCGGCGAGATCGCGCAGTGCGTCGAGTCGTGCACGGCGCCGGCGTTTATGGAGCGGCTGCGGCAGCCCGCGCGGATCGTGCGCCTGGACTGCCTGCCGCGCGAGGACGCACCCGGGGAGTGGAGACGTCTGGCCGCCGCGGCCTTCACGGGCCTCTTTGAATCGGACGGCCGAAGCGAGCTTCACCCCTTCGTGCTGCCGCGCAAGCCCGGCAAGGAAAAGCTGCGGATGGGCGTCGTGGCCTGCGCGCAGTTCGTCAATCCCTGCGCCCTTGAGACGACGCTGCGCGAACGGGTGGAGTGCTTTTTTCAGGAGCCTGGCGGAGCGGCCTGCATCTGCGCGGCGGCGCTGGAACCGCTGGAAAGCTGGGACGGCGCGCTGACGGCCCGTCTGGACGCGGCCGTCGGCCAGATCTTTTACATGCGGGCGAGCGCCTGGGCCGGGCCTACTTCCCAAACAGGAGGGATATTGCAGGCCTGCGAGCTGCACGCGGCGTTCGCCAGCGCCTTGCTGGAAGGGCGGCGGGAGGACGCGCTTTCGATCGTCGGGCAAACCGCAGAGATGCTGCGCAAAAAGCGCCCCGATCCGCACGCGGCGCGCAAGCTGCTGGGCCGGTTCTGGTGGGAGGTGCAGGCGGTTCTGCCTCCTGAAGAAGAGCAGGCGTCCCACCTCGCGATGCAGCGGCTGGACAGTTACGAGCGGCTCCTGCTGGAGACGGTCCGAAGCCTGCCGATGAGGCCGCCTGCGCTCGTGACGGAGGGGGAGAGCGCGGTAGAGGAGCTCATCGAAAGCCTGCTCTCCGACCTTTCGAAGCCCGTGTCGCTTGACGAGGCGGCGCGGCGCATCGGCTTTAGCCGGGCACACTTTTGCCGCCTGTTCAGGCAGGCGACGGGGCAGAGCTACAATAGCTTCATGACCGGCAAGCGGATCGAGCAGGCCTGCGTGCTGCTCAGGCGGCCCAGGGCGCAGCTGCGCGTGGTCGCGGGCGCCGTGGGGTTCAGCGACGTGCGCTACTTCCGCAAGCTCTTTTTTCAGCACATGCACATGAACGTCGACGAGTGGGTTCGCGAAGCGGCTGGAGGGAAAGATGAGCCTTAAGGTCAAGCTGACGGCGCTGATGCTCGCCCTTTCGATCCTGCCGGTGCTCTGCTTCGCGGGCATCGCCTACGGCACGATCGGGCGAAACGCGACGGAAACGGCCCTTCAAACGAGCTCCGCGCTCTTCGACAGCCAGATGGACAGCTACGAACAGAAGGTGGCGCGGCTGTCGAGCACGTCGCTGGACATCGTGTCGAACACGTCGCTGCGCATCCTGTTCAAGTACGTGCGCGACGAGGTGCTCTTCTCGGACTGCACGAGCTTTCGGCGCAGGCAGATCCTCACGACCTACGCCGATTTGCAGCGATACATCGACGCGCACCTGGCTTCGTCGGAGGACCTGCTGGACGGCATCAGCCTCGTGGCGCTCAACCGGAGCGATTCGGTCATCCATTCGGGCACGGACAAGGCGGCCCCGGGCGCGATTCAGAGCGCCATGGACAATCCGGGTACGCCCCTACTCTTCGCGGACGAGGAGATGAACCTGTCGGTCTGCGTCGCGTTTACGGATCTGCCGCTTTCGGAATGCCTGGGCGCGTGCCTGCTCAGCCTCAGGGGGGACAGCCTGTTCCGTACCCTGATGCCGGCGGAGCTCACAGCGGGCGAGCAGCTTTTCGTGTTGGATGGGGACGGGCAGGTGCTCTTTCACTCGGACGCGGAGCGGATCGGCACGACGCTCGGCGATTCCGCATTCGTTCAGCCCGCGCCGGAGGCGGGCCCCGCCTCTTATTTCGCGCCGCTGGAGGGCGAAAAGTACGTCGTCACCTGCCAGCGTACCGTGAACAATCCCGAATGGACGGTTTATTACGCGATCCCGTACGCCTACTTCCTCGCGAGCGGCTACAGCATCGCCGGGATGATCACGCCCTTCGCGTTCGGCTGCGCCCTGGTGGCCTTCGCCGTGGCCATCGGCTGCTCCGCCTACGTCTATTCGCCCATCCGCCGGTTGACGCGCGAGATCTCCCGCATGAACGAGGCGGGTATCCGCGCGCTGGAGGATCGGAACAACCCGCGGGAAATCGCGCTGCTCGTCCGCTCCTTTAACGCGCTCATGGGCCGGGTGGACACGCTGCTCAAGAAGGTGGCGCAGGAGGCGGAGAACACCAAGCAGGCGGAGATCGTCGCGCTGCGCGCGCAGATTTCGCCGCACTTCCTTTACAACACGCTCAACGGCATCAAGTGCATGGCCGCGCAGAACCAGACGGACGAGATTCAGATTTCGGTGACGAGCCTGATCGCCCTGCTGCGCGAGAGCCTGGGCAACACACAGGACGTAATCCCGCTATCCCGCGAGCTCAAATACGTGGACAACTACATTCAGCTCCAGCGCTATCGGCTGGATCTGTGCTTTCAGTACCGTGTGGACGTTCCAGACGCGCTGCTGAGCGCGGCGCTTCCGCACTTCGCGCTTCAGCCCCTCGTCGAAAACGCGCTGATTCACGCCTTCGACGAGATCTCGGACGAGGGCAATACCATCGCCGTGACCGCGCGCGCGGACGGTGAAACCTGGCGGCTCTCGGTGGAGGACAACGGCGTGGGCATCGAAGCGGAGACCTGCCGGGAGCTCAACCGGCAGTTTGCCGACGGATCGTTCGCCGCGCTCAAAAAGGTGGGGCTGCATAACGTGTTCGAGCGCTGCCGCCATCTCTTTGGAAAGCGCGCGCGCCTTACGATCGAACGCACGGGGAACGGCACGCGCGTGACGCTGCGGCTGCCGCTGGTGCCGTATCAGGAGGAGCGCACGGATTATCGCAGCCCGTAAACCGGCGATGTGCACAATACAATCGTCGCATTTATGATCCGTTTGACACACGACGCTCCGCCGCCGCTGTGCTACAATGTCTGCAAACAGATAGCCGCGGGCGAGACGGCGCGGCAGACGCGAATGGAGAAAGGACGTGACCATCCCCTCATGCTCAACAAGACGACGTTTACCCCCTTTACCCACGGGGAGATCAGGCCCCAGGGTTGGCTGCTGCGCCAGCTTCGCATTCAGGCGGACGGCCTGAGCGGCCATCTGGACAAGGTGTGGCCGGACATCCGGGACAGCAGGTGGATCGGCGGCGACCGCGACGGCTGGGAGCGCGTGCCCTACTGGCTGGACGGCTTTGTGCCCCTCGCTTACCTGCTGGACGACGACGACCTGAAGGCGCGGGCGAAGCGATACATCGACGGCATCCTCGCGCGTCAGGAGGAGGACGGCTGGATCTGCCCCTGCGCGCCGGAGGAGCGGGACGCTTACGACGTGTGGGCGTTCATGCTGATTCTCAAGGTGCTGGCCCTTTACGCGGATTTGAGCGGGGACGAGCGCATCCCGGATGCGATGGCGCGCGCGCTCAAATGCCTCAAGACGCACCTGCACCACCATACGCTCTTCGGCTGGGGCTCTGCGCGCTGGTACGAGTGCCTGATCCCGATCTTCTGGCTCTACGAGCGTACGGGGGAGGAGTGGCTGGTCGATCTGTGCTATCGCCTGCGCACACAGGGCATGGATTACACGAAGGTGTTTGAGCCCTACCGCGACACGACGCCGCAGCGCGTCTGGACGTTCGACACGCACGTGGTCAACATGGCGATGTGCCTCAAGCAGGAAGCGCTGATGTCCCGCCTGACGGGCGGCGACCCGGACGCCTTCGCCCTCAAGGCGCATGAACTGCTCAAGAAGTACCACGGCATGGCGGTGGGCCACTTCACCGGCGACGAGTGCGTGGCGGGCACGAGCCCCGTGCAGGGCTCGGAGCTTTGCAGCGTGGTCGAGGCGATGTATTCCTTTGAACAGATGCTCGCCGTGAGCGGCAACCCGCACTGGGCGGACGAGGCGGAGCGCCTGGCGTTCAACGCCCTGCCCGCGACGACGAGCGCGGACATGTGGACGCACCAGTACGACCAGCAGACGAACCAGATTCGCTGCCAGCGCCTGCCGGAGGAGCACGTGGTCTTCGGCACGAACGGCCCGGAGTCGCATCTATTTGGGCTGGAGCCGAACTTCGGCTGCTGCACGGCGAACTTCAACCAGGGCTGGCCCAAGCTCGCGATGTCCGCGTTCATGCGCGCGCAGGACGGCGTGGCTTCCTGTCTGATCGTCCCCTCCGAAGTGCGCTTTGCGCAGGGGGAGGCGCAGGTCACCGTCGCGCTCAAGACGGATTATCCCTTCAAGGGCGCGGCGCGCTACACGGTAACGACGGACAGGCCCGCCGCGTTTACGCTCTACATCCGCATTCCAGCGGCCGCGAAGAGCGCGCTGGTAAACGGCGAGGCGGTGACGCCCGGCGAGTTTTTCCCCGTTTGCCGCACGTGGGAGGGCGAGCAGCAGATCGACGTGTCGTTCGCGTTTGCGTGCGAGCTGACGGAGCGCCCCGGGGACATGCGCTGCCTGTGGCGCGGGCCGCTGCTGTACTCGGTGGCGATCGAGGAGCAATGGGAACGCCGCGAGTACGAGGACAAGGGCGTAGAGCGCAAGTACCCGTACTGCGACTACGAGATCACGCCGCAGTCCGCGTGGAACTACGCGTTCACGGACGCGCATTTCGACGTGGCGGAGCGGGAGATCGGCGCCTACCCCTTTGACGGCAAAGACGCGCCCGTCGAGGTCACGGCAAGCCTCGCGCCGGTGGACTGGCCGGAGGCATACGGCGTCTGCCTGCCCGCGCCCCGAAGCCGCAGGCCCACGGGCCCTGCGCAGCGCGTGCGCATGATTCCCTACGGCTGCACGAACCTCCGCATGACGGAGATGCCCATGGCGGAAAAGTAAACATATAGAAGACGGCCCCCTCCTCCGCGTGCGCGGAGGGTGGGGCCGTCCTCATGCGTTAAAAGGGCCTTGCGGCTGCCATCAGTCCTGTGTGTCAACAAAGGCGGGGTGCGGGGTTCGGCGCAGGTAGTCCACGAGCCCATGGGGGGTCAGCACGCCGCCGGGCACGTAGATGCCGCCCGCGCCCGTGTCGCCCAGCTGGTGAGCGTCCGACCCGCAGAGCGTGAGCAGCCCGTAGTGATCCGCATAAGCCTGGGCGAGGTCGTTGTGGCTGTCGTGGCGCGGGTTGCAGTTGCGCGTCTCGATGCCGTCCAGATCGCAGGCGGGCATGACGCGAAGCTTGGGGCGGAAGGGGTGCGCCTGATAGACGAGCCAGCCGTTTTCGCGGCAGAGCGCGTGAAAGGCGGGAAGCCCGTCCTCGCAGACGCTGTCCGGGAGATGGAGGATGGCGTCTTCCGTCAGGCCGTAGACGAGAAAATCCTCGTCGCCGGAGGAGAAGCGAATCTCCATGCCCGGCAGCACGGTCAGATTCAGCGCGGCCCCGGCTTCGGCGGCCAGCCGGTAGCCGGTGAGGAACGCGTCCCGTGCAGCGGCATTTTGAAACTTGCCGGGCAGAAAATGGTCCGTGACCACGACGGCACGGTATCCGGCCTCCAGGCACAGGCGGATCATCTCTTGGGCGGGCACCTTGCCGCAGGCGCTCACCTCGCAGGTGTGCAGGTGGGTTTCGAGTTTGACGAGATCATTCATCGTATTGCTCCTATTCGGGTTGACCGGCGACGATAAGGTGAACGCCGGCACGTGAGATTTCCTCAAGGTAGGCCTCCGACGGCGCAGCGTCGGTTATCAGCACGTCGAAAGAGGAAAGCTCTGCTGTCGTCGTGAGCCCCACCACGTCGAATTTGGTTCGATCCGCCATCAGGACGCGCTTAGAACAACGCGTGAGCACATGACGGCAAAAATCGGATTCAGCGATGGAATCATAGGTAACCCCTCGTTTGAGCGAGATGCCGGCTACGGACATGAAGGCAATCCGCACGTTGTAACGATCGAAGAAGGACGGCTGATCCGGGTCGTTAAACGAAATATTTCGGGTAAACAGCTGGCCGGGCAAGGCGATGAGCGTTACATTCGCCATCGTTGAGGCATGTTCCATCGCGCGCAGGTTATTGGTGATGACGGTAACGCCGGAAAGCGCGGAAATTCCATCGAGCAGGCGGTACGACGTCGAACCCGGGCCGATGTAGACGACGTCGCCGGGGTGAATGAGTTCGGCGGCAGCAAGCCCGATGCGCTGTTTTTCCGCGGACAGGAGCGCGTCGCGCATATGAAAGGGGGTAAGTCGATGAGAAGCGGGACGAACCCCGCCGAACACCTTTTCGACGCTGCCGCGCTCCACCATACAGGCGATGTCGCGGCGTATGGTGTTCAGGGAAACATGGAACCGCTCACAAAGCGCCTCGAGAGACACCACACCGTTTTCACGGACAAACAATTCCTCTTCCTCAATACGTAGTGCGCGCATAAACGTCCTCTTCCTGAGCTGAATGTAGACCTTATTATAGCACATTATGTAAATTTGTAAAGAGAGTTGAGAATCGTTTGAGTAAAATAAGAGGGGGATTTGATGAAATATGGGAATAAATTGAGTAAAAATGAAGAAAAATGGCTTGAAAAAGACATAAAATTGAGTATAATGTGAATAAAGCAAGCAAGTAAACAGAGGATTTCTGGAAAGGAGGGACGACGCGCAGTATCCTAATGGAGAAATCATACAATTTGTGACGGCCTGTCAACGTTGAAAATTGTTCCTTAAGGGGAGCTTTTGAGACGTTGTTTTTTCTTTTGGATGTCTGTCAAAAAAGGTATTCTTTTATAGCGAAAAGGAGGACTGGATCATGATAAAGAAAATAGCGTCCGTTCTGATGAGCTTTGTTCTGATTTTTAGCCTGGCGTCGGCAACAGCGCTGGCTGCAGACGAAGGCAAGACCAACATCGTCTTCTGGCATTCCATGGGCGGCGAGCACAACGAAACCATCAACATGCTGGCCGAGCAGTTTAACGCCTCTCAGGACAAGATCACCATCGAGCCGCAGTATCAGGGCTCTTACGAGGAGTCAATCAACAAGCTGAAGACGGCCATGCGCACGAAGGCGGGCCCCGACATCATCCAGATTTATGAAGGCGGCACGCGGTTTATGGCGGACAGCGGCTTTATCACGCCGATGCAGGATATCATCGAAAAATACGACCTGGACGTCAGCGCGCTCGAGGAAAACATACTTGCGTATTACACGGTGGATGGGAAACTGAATTCGATGCCGTTCAACACTTCCGTCCCGATTCTCTATTATAACAAGACGCTTCTGACGGAAATGGGCTATCCGGACGGCCCGGCCGACTGGAAGGAGCTGAAGGAGATCGCCTTGAAGGTGGTCGAAAAGGCAGACCCGAACGTGCCGTACGGCTTTGCGCTCTGGTCCGATCCGTGGTTCTTCGAGCAGCCGCTGGTGCAGCAGGGCATTGCCACGGTCGATCAGGACAACGGCCGTTCCGGCCCCGCTACGCACTGTGTGCTCGCAGAGAGCGACGTGCCGCTTCAGGTCGTTTCCGCCTGGAAGGATTTAAAGGATTCGGGCGCGCTGGCGGATCTGGGCTTTGTAAACTCGGACATCACCGCCGCCTTTACGTCCGGCATGGCCGCGATGACCATGGCCTCTACCGGCTCGCTGCGTGGATGGCTGAATGCGATCGGCGATAAATTTGAACTGGGCACCTGCTTCTTCCCGCCGATCGACAAGGATTTGCCCAATGGCGGCGTTACGCTGGGCGGCGCGTCGCTGTACGTGATCGACAATGGCAAGGGAGAGGAAATGGAGCAGGCAATCGTCGAGTTCCTGCGGTTTATGACGACGCCGGAAACGCAGGCATTCTGGCACATCCGTTCCGGCTATTATCCGATCACGACAAAGGCGTACGAGCTCGACTCCGTAAAGGAGAACATGGAGAAGTACCCGCAGTTCCAGACCGCGATCGATCAACTGCATTTCTCCAAGAACATGGGCTTCGGCGCGATTTACGGCAGCTTTGTCGAAGGACGCGATGCGTATAAGCAGAACATCGAGCAGATGCTGATGGGTGAAATCACGCCGGAGGAATGCATAAAGTACTCGGTTGAAGACATCGACAGGCTCATTCACAATTACAACAAGGCGAACTGATCCGGCGCATGCGGGCGCCGCCCATAAAGCGGCGCCCCCTGTAAATAGGCTGAGCGGGAGGATATGAGATGGCTTTGAACAATTTTCGTATGACGCGCACAGCGGCGTCCGTTCACCCCGGGAAAAAACGGCGCAGGGGGGTTCGGCAAATCGAGCCATACTTGTACCTCCTGCCCATTTTCGTCGTCTTTGGCATCTTTCTGTACTACCCGATGATACGAACGATTCACATGAGCCTCTCGATCGTCAACTCGATGGGCGAGGTAGTGGGCTTTGCCGGACTTGAAAACTTTGTGGAACTGCTGACGGACAAGCGCACCTTTTGGCCCAGCATGAGCGTGACGCTGCGTTTCGTCGTCCTGGTGGTGCCGTTACAGCTGTGCACGGGCGTGCTGCTCGCCCTGCTCGCCGAAAACAGGCGCAAGAAGTCGAGCCCGATCCGCGTAATTTTCGCTTTGCCGATGGCGGTATCGTCCGCCTGCGCCTCGGTCATCTGGCTGATCCTGTTTAACCCGGCTACGGGCCTGATCAACTATCTACTGCACGCGCAGTATAACTGGCTGGGCGACAAGAATTTGGCGCTGGGCATGATCGCGGCCACCACGGTATGGCTGACCATGGGCACAAACTTCCTATATGCCTTTTCCGGGCTTCAGGGGATCTCGCAGGATCTCTATGAATGCGCCTCTATCGAGGGGGCGAATTACAGGCAGACGCTCTTTCACGTGACGCTGCCCTGTATGTCCCCGACGCTGTTCTTCCTGCTGGTCACGAACACGATCGGCGCGTTTCAGACGTTTACGCAGGTAAACCTGATGACACAGGGCGGCCCGGGACGCGCCACGCGCGTGCTGGCCTATACGATTTACATCGAAGCGTTCCGCAATAACCGCTGGGGTTACGCCTGTGCGCAGTCGCTCGTGTTTATGGCCATCCTGCTGGTGATCTCCATTCTTCAGTTCAAGCTCGAAAAGAAAGGGGTGCATTATCAGTGAGGCCAAATACGCGCTGGGGGCGGGCGATCATGATGGCGCTGCGGGTGCTCATGGTCCTCGTCGTGCTCTTCCCCATCTGGTTTGCGGTCAGCGCCAGCTTTATGGATCTGGACGAACTGTACATGCGCCCGCCGCGGATCATCCCGTCTTCGTTTCAGCTGACCTACTACGCGGACGCGCTCCACACCGCGCCGCTGCTGCGCTTCCTCGGCAACAGCCTTGTCATGTCGGTGGGCATCATGCTGGGGCAGCTCGTGCTGTGCAGTCTGGCCGCCTTTGCCTTTGCCTACTTCGACTTTAAGGGGAAGAATGTCATCTTCATGGCGATGCTCGCTACGATGATGATCCCCGGCGAATCGATCGTCATTTCCAACTACATGACCATCGGCGACCTGGGGTGGTACGATACCTTTCAAGGGCTCATTCTGCCCGGAACGGCCTCGGCCATATCGGTCTTCTTTCTGCGGCAGGCCTTTCTCACCGTGCCCAAGGAGCTGTACGAGGTGGCACGCCTGGACGGATGCAGCAACCTGCGCTACCTCGCGCAGCTTCTCCTGCCGCTTTGCAAGGGACAACTGGGCGCGCTGGGCATCTATACGTACATCGGCGCCTGGAACCAATATCTCTGGCCGCTGCTCGTGACGAACAAGACAGAGATGCGAACGGTACAGGTCGGCATCAGTATGCTGCAAAACTCCGAGTCGATCGCCGTAAACATGGTCATGGCCGGCATCACGATCATCCTTTTTCCCTCGATCCTCATCTTCTTTATCGGACAAAAGCAGATCCTCTCCGGGGCCTTTACCGGCGCGCTGAAGGGGTAAGCGAGGAGAAAGAACATGAAAATTACGTTTCTTGGCACCGGGGCGGCGGAACTGTATCCCGGGGCGTGGTGCCAGTGCGACTATTGCGCCTACGCGCGCGAGCACGGCGGGCGCAATGTCCGTTTTACGAGCTCCATCCACTTTGCGGACAGGTGCCTGGTGGACTTCCCCGCGGACGTCATGAATAAGGCGCTGCAGTACGGTGTGGACATGCTGCGCACGGAGCTTTTGTTGGTGACGCATTCCCACGCGGACCATTTCGACCCGCAGATGCTCTACTGGCGGTTCAAGGCCTACGGCGCGGACGAGCTGCCGGAAACGGAACGCTACAACGCGCCCTGCGCGCGCTTCGGCGACCTGCCGCAGCTGCGCATCTTTGGCAACCGCAAGGTCTTTACGAGGATGGAGCATATCTTTGAGCAACGCGAGCTGGCGGATTACGCGCTGGACTTTACGATTCCGGAAGCTTATCATGAATATCATCACGCGGGCGTCGATTTTATTCCCATGATTGCCAGTCATCCGGACAGCCTGGGAGAACGCGGGCTCATCTACCTCATCCACGCGCAGGGCAAGACATTTCTCTATGCGACGGATTCCGATACCTATATCGATCGCACGCGGGCATGTATCCGCGCTCATAAGGTGGATGCGGTCATCATGGAGGCGACGTTCGGAATCACGGAAAAAGGACGCGGCCACATGACGCTTGGGCGCGTCCGCGATGAAGTGCGCTTCTTTGAGGAAAATCAGCTTTTTACGGGTGCACCGCAGGTTTTTCTTACGCACATGAGTCCGCACCGCACGCCGCCGTACGATCAGCTAAGCGCGATGCTGGAAGGATCCTGCATTCATTCCGCCTATGACGGCATGGTACTGGAGCTGTGATGGCGATGCAAGAGACGGAACTGATTTTTCTGGGCACGTCCGTGTGCATACCGGAAACGGGGGACGATACGGCGAGTTTTCTCGTCGGGGGCGAGCTCCTGATTGACGTGGGCTGGCACGTGACCGACCGGCTGCGACTTGGCGGATACGCTCCAGCCGGAATCGATACCCTATGCTTTACGCACATGCACCACGACCACATGATGGCGCTGCCCGCGTTTTTATATGAACGCTATGCGCGTGGGACGGCGGGTGCGCTTAACGTCTACGGCCCGTATCCCATGACGCGGGCGATAGAGGACGCAAAGCGTTTCTTGCAGCTTGACGTTTACTGGCCTGACGCGATGCAGCCGAACGTACATGTCCTCCGTAGCGGCAACAGCTTTCAAACGGAGCACCTGAGCGTCCAGACGATGGCAAGTGACCATGCGGTGCCGGGGCTTTGCTATCGCGTGGAGGACAGGCGAAGCGGCGTAGTGCTTGGCTTTGGCGGCGATGGCGCCTATCAGGATGAATTGGCTGGCTTTTTTCAAGGGTGCGACGTCCTGATTCACGAATTTTCCTTTGGGCTGCAAAAGCCCGCCGATAACCAGCAGCGCCATTCGGACATCTGCGACGCAGCGCGTGTGGCGCGCGACGCAGGCGCGCGGATGCTCTGCCCGGTTCACGGCCCCGCGCGGATGCGTGAGGCATGCGAGGCGCAGGCGCGAAGGATTTACGACGGAAGGCTTTTATGGCCTGCTCCGGGCGAGCGGCTCTTGATTTGCAAGGGATCCGGTCGCCTGATCTGACGAACGCACGGCGGCCCTCCCGCTCATGAAAAAGCGGGAGGGCCGCCGTGATGTTTTATGGCATTTTCCTTATGCGCCCGCGAGCTCGACGATCGCGTAAGCGAAGATGCGCACGCTGAGCATGAGCTGCGCAAGGTCCACGTTTTCGCCTGCCTGGTGCGCCAGCTCTTCTTCGCCCGGAAAGAGGGGGCCGAAGGCGACGGCCTGCTTCATGCAGCGGGCATAGGTACCGCCGCCGATAGCGACTGTGTGCGCGTCGTGGCCGGACAGCTCGCCGTAAACCTTGAGCAGTGAGCGCACGATGAAGCTGGATTCCGGCACATGGTGCGGCTGCGAGGCATGGCCTGCGTCGATGGTAAAGCTTCCCTCCGAAAGGCGCAGTTCGACGAAGCGCACGATCTGCGCGTCGCTGTAAAACACGGGATAGCGGCAGTCGAACGTCGCGCTGAGCGTCTCGCCGTCGTAGGACAGCAGACCCAGGTTGATCGTAAGCGGGCCGGAGACCTTGTCCGAACCGGCAATGCCGAGCCCCGTGCCGTCCGAGTCGTGGCCGATGGCGTCCGCCAGCGCCTTGATGCGCTTGCCGCCCGCGCCGATGGCCTCGAGCACGAGGAGGAGCTGGCTGGCGGCATTTACGCCCTGCCAGGGGGTGGAGGCGTGCGCGGGGACGCCGGTGACGGTCAGCCTGTAGGTATCGCCCTCGAGCGTTTCACAGGAGAGGCGGATGCCATGCTGCGCCGCGAAGGCCATCGCCTTGTCGGCGGCGTCTGCGCCGCGGACGACCGCGACGGCCGTGCCGGGCACCACGTTGGGGCGCGTGCCGGCCTGGATGGAGACGATCGTCTGGCAGCGCATCTCGGCGCGCGCTTCCATCTGCAAAATGCCTTTTTCGGTATTGATGACGGGGAACTCCGCGTCGGGCGAGAAGCCGAGGGCGGGCAGACCGACCTTTTCGTCGTAATAGGCGATGTCGTCCATGCCGCTCTCCTCGTCGCAGCCGAGGATGAGGCGAACGCGCTTGTTCAGGGCGATGCCCGCATCCTTCACGGCCTTCATCGCGTACAGCGCCGCGACCGCGGGGCCCTTGTCGTCGCTGGTGCCGCGGCCGTACATCTTGCCGTCCTTTACGGTCGCGCCAAAAGGGTCGACCTGCCAGCCGTCACCGGCGGGCACGACGTCCAGGTGCGCGAGGATGCCGATGACGTCCTCGCCCTCGCCGATTTCCATGTCGCAGGCGTAGCCGTCGATATCGCGGGCGTTTCCGAGCAGCGCGTTGCCGTCCTGCAGCGCGCGGTCGAGCATGCGGCGCACGTCCGTGCCGAAGGGCGCGCCGGGCTGCGGATCGCCCTTGACGGAAGGAATGCGAATCCAGGCAGCGAGGGTTTCCTCGAGCTGCGGCCGGAGGGCCTCCACGGCCCGATCTAAAGCGGGATGGTTCATATAAATGACCTCCTTGATTTTATAATGTGAAGGTAGAATTCCAAAGGGACGCGGCCAATCGAGGCGCCGTTGGAGAGGGGATTCCAAAGGGACGCGACCAATCGAGGCGCCGTTGGAGAGGGGATTCCAAAGGGACGTGGCCAATCGAGGCGCCGCTGGAGAGGGGGTTCCAAAGGGACGTAATCAATCGAGGCGCCGCTGGAGAGGGGGTTCCAAAGGGACGCGGCCAATCGAGGGCGCCGTTGGAGAGGGGATTCCAAAGGGACATTGTCCCTTTGGCCGGGGGATTGGGGGCAGGGAGCCCCCAAAAAAGCGGGGATGCGCACCCCTGCACCCGCGTCTGAGGGCTGTGCCCTTAGGGGCTCTTCCCCCAAAAAATAGGGGGGATTATTTTTTGAGGGCCTTTTCCAGCCGGATCAGCGCCTCCCGCAGCTGCGCATGCGGACATCCGATGTTGAGCCGCAGGAATCCGTTCCCCTGCGTGCCGAAGAAGGAGCCCTCCGTGAGCGCCACACGCGCTACATCGACCGTGCGCCGGTGCAGCTCCTGTTCGTCCACGCCCAGGCTGCGGCAATCCAGCCACATGAGATACGTCGCCTCCAGCTCGCTCACTCCGATGTGCGGCAGGCGCTCCGCCATAAATTCGCACACGATGCGGCGCGACTCCACCAGGTATTCCTTGAGCCCCTTCAACCACGCATCGCCGTGCACGTAGCACGCGCGCGTACCTACCAGCGCGAACTGGTTGCCGCTGACTACGCCGCAGGCGTTCAGCTCCTTTTCGATGGGCGCGCGCAACGCCTCGGCAGGCGCGAACATCACCGCCTGCTTGAGCCCGGCGACGTTAAACGTCTTGCTCGCCGCAGCCAGGGAGACCGCAATTTCCCTCGCGCCGGGGACGGAAAGGATTGGGATGTGGCGCTTGGGCGCGTAGACGAAGTCCGCGTGGATCTCGTCGCAGACGAGCTTCACGCTGTATTGGCGGCAGAGCGCGACCACGCGGGAAAGATCGTCTTCGTCCCACGCCCGGCCCGCCGGGTTGTGCGGGTTGCACAGCAGCAAGAGCTTCGCGCCCTGCTGCATGCAGGCTTCCAGGCCCGCGAAGTCCATCCGCCAACGGCCGTTTTCATAGATCAACGGGTTTTCGACGATGCGGCGGTCGTTTTCTTCGATCGCGCGGAAGAACGGGCCGTAGACCGGCGGCTGGATGATGACGCCGTCACCGGGGTGGGTCATCGTGCGCACGCCCATGCGCAGCCCCGTGATGACGCAGGGGAGAAGGACGATCTCCTCTTTGCGGAGCGCAAGGCCGTGATGGCGCTGCCAGTAATCGATGACGCAATCAAAGTCCTCGTCCACCGGTTCGGTGTATCCGTAGGTGGCGTGCTGCGCGCGGTGCGCCATCGCCTCGCTGACGGCGGGCGGGGAAGGGAAGTCCATGTCGGCAACCCACATCGGCAGCACGTCCGCGCCTTCGCGCGCGCGCAGAAAATCCCACTTTTCGCAGTCCGTGCCGACCCGGTCAATGCCCCGGTCAAAGTAAGCGAAATCAAACGTCTCCATGGTACAAAACCTCCTCGTGTATCTCGAAAATAAAATTTCTTTTGCATGATCCCGCGTTCGCTACGCCACGCACTCGATGATCCAGTAGCCCGCGTCGCGCGCGATCACCTCCGCGGAAGAGAAGAGCGTGCGCAGGTACTTGAGCGCGGAGGGCGCGCCCTGCTGCTTGCGAATGACGAGAAAGAGCCGCCCGCCCTCCTTGAGCCGCGCGCGGCTGTCCGCAAACATCTTGTAAATGACCTGCTTGCCCGCGCGGATGGGCGGATTGGTGACGACGGCGTCAAACTGGCCCTCCACGCGCTCCAGGCCGTCGCTGAGCACAGCCTCGGCCTGCATGCCGTTTGCGCGCACGTTCTGTCCGGCTAGGCCAAGCGCG
The DNA here is from genome assembly GCF_900199405.1 of Beduinella massiliensis. Taxonomy (NCBI): domain Bacteria; kingdom Bacillati; phylum Bacillota; class Clostridia; order Eubacteriales; family Beduinellaceae; genus Beduinella; species Beduinella massiliensis. The sequence goes on along the minus strand of NZ_LT963430.1, from coordinate 3,647,370 downwards.
CGGCTGTTGACGTCCGACATGACGAGCGAAAGCTGCGGAAAGCGGCTGAGCATGAGCACGCTGAGCGCGCCCCAGCCGCAGCCCAGGTCGAGCACGCGGCCCGCAAGGCCGGCGGGAAGCGACGCGGCGAGCAGCAGCGTGCCCGGATCTACATGCCCCTTGGAAAAGACGCCCGCGTCCGTCGTAAAGGAGAGGGTCTTTCCGCCGAAATCAAATCCGAACGTCCGCAGCTCGTGCGCGGAGGCGGGGGAGGCGGTGTAGTAGTGGTCGCTGTGATCAGGCATGGCTGCCTCCTTGTGCGTCGGTTGGGATGGACGGGGTCGTGCAGGCGATGAGCGCCTCAAGCTCCGCGTCCGTCAACTCGCGATAGCCGCCCGGCGCGAGGGCGGGGTCGAGCGGGACGGGGCCGATGGACAGCCGCTTTAAATAGACGACGTGCACGCCGCGCGATGAGAACATGCGCTTCACCTGGTGGAACTTGCCCTCCTGCACCGTGCAGAGGGCCTCGGCCTCCTGCGGCGCGCTGCTCACGATTTCGAGGCGCGCGGGCATCGCCCGGAAGTCGGAAAGCTGCAAGCCTTCGGCAAAGGCCCGCACGTCGGCCTCGCCCAGCGGGCCGTCCACCCGCGCAAGGTACACCTTGTCCACGCGGCGCTTCGGGCTGATGATCCGGTGGCCCAGCGCGCCGTCGCTTGTGAGCAGCAAAAGCCCCTCGGTATCCTTGTCCAGGCGGCCGACCGGCATACAGCCGCAGGCGCGATAGAGCGGAGGCAGCAGATCCAGCACGGTTTGGGCGCGGGCGTCCTCCGCCGCGGTGAGCACGCCCGCGGGCTTGTTCATCATCAGGTGTCGGTGACGCTTGTAGCAAAGAAGCTTTCCGTCGAGCGCGACCCGCGCGGCCCCGGCGTCGACGTGTCTTCCGCCGTCGCGCTCGGACGCGCCGTCCACGCTAACGCGGTCGGCACGCAGCAAGTCTTTGACCTCGCTGCGCGTGCCGCAGCCCAGAAACGCGAGATAGCGGTCCAGCCGCATTCTGTCAGACATCGGTATACTCCTTGGGCGTGGGCAGGAGGATGCCCTCCTGACGCTTAAAGATGAGGTAATACGCGGCAAAGACCGCGCTGACGTAGGGCGCGACGAACAGATACGCCACGCCGGCAGTGGCGGCGGAAAGCAGGAACCAGGGCGCGAAGCTTAAGGCGAGGGTCAGCAGCTCCCAAAGCCGCCCCCGCGTGGCGGAGACGGACATGTCCACCGCTTCCTGCGCGGTGAGATAGGTGTATTCCCACGCAAAATAGGGGGCGAAAGCATAGCGGAGCGTGCAGAAGCTGAAGGCGAAGATAAAGGACGCTACCCCCGCTGCCCACAGCAGGTTCAGCGCCCAAGCGGGCAGAGAGCTGCCCGCCGCACGCAGCAGGTTGGAAAGAAGGCACGGCAAAAGCGCGATGCCCGACCACACGGTCTGACGCAAAAAGACGTTGAGTCCGGTAAAGTACGCATGACGGTACTGCGCTTTGTCCGAAAAGATCGCCAACATGGACTGCACCCGCTGCGGATGCCCGCTGACGAGCGCGATAAAATAGCCCGCGAGCGATACGTTCATGGGCAGGGTGACGAACAGCGAGATGAGCAGCGCGAAGGCGCCGATAAAAAAGCTGTGCAGGTCGATGCGCCCCGCGATCAGGTAGCGCACGACGGAATAGACGGAAACGTCCAAAATAAGGCCTGGCAGGCGTGCCAGCAGCACCGCGAGCACGGGGCCCAGCGGGCGCTGCCAGACGGCGGCGCGCGCGCCGAGCTTGATTTCCGAACGGTTTAACATGAGGCCCATCCTTTGAATTCAATGCTTTTTCATTATAACGCATTCAGTGCGTGAGCGCAATCTTTGCGCGGGATGAAAAGCATGGAGGGGGAACACAGAAAAAACGCGCGCCCCAAGGCGCGCGGCAGATTATCGATAAAGCAACATGATACCGGAGGGGATGGATGAAGGGGAGGCTTCCCCTTCATGCGTAATCGTATCGACCGGCTTTGCCGGTCGGGCGGGGCGTTTTCTGTAGGAAAATCCGTAGGATTTTTCGGAAGAAAACATTCCCCCATGACACTCGTGCAAAATGAGCCTTTATTTTGCACGAGGCCATCGACTTTGGCGATGGCCAAACGCGCGCCACAAGGCGCGCGGACGCTAAAGCGAAAAAGAAGGAGCCTGGCAGGAGCGGAAAACCCTACGCCCGCTCGCGGCGATAGCGCGCGATGAAGATGAGAAGCGAGCAGGCGCGCCAGAGAAACACGCCCACGTTCAGCGCGAACAGGGCGCGCGCGTTCGCGCCGAGGAACGTGTACAGGTGCACGCCCAACAGCGGAAGCAGGCTGTTGGAAAGCGTGATGACGATGGTGTACAGGCTGACGAGGAAGGAACGCCCCCGCTCGGGCAGGGAGGTGAGCAGCATCTGCACCACGCACAGGTTGATACAGCTTTGCGGCGCGGAGAAGATCGCGACCATCAGGATGAACACGGCAGGGCGCATGGCCATCGGGAGCACAAGGCAAAGGCACACCGTAAACGGACAGAGGACCAGACCGGCGATGCCGAACAGGAACGAAAAGCCCACGCCACGCTTTTGGTTGAGCCGGGCGAAGAGCCCGATCGTCAGGAGTTGGCCTACGCAGGAAAGGGCGTTGAGCACGCTCATGGAAAGCTCCGTCATGCCGCAATACTGCGTCTGGGCGATGAACCACATGCTCCAGTCGATGTGCCAGCTCAGGTAAAAGAAGAGGATACAGAAAAAGAAGGAACGGAACGTGCGGCTGTGGGCGGCCTCTGAAAGGGCGGCCTTTGCGTCGGCGAGCGAAAAGCGCTTTTCAGCGCGCGGCCGGTCGGAGACGGGCATGCGGCGGAGGATCAGCGCGGCGATCAGCATCGCCGCCCCGCAGGAGTAATAAAACACGCGCAGCACGCCCAGCTTTTCCGCGCTTTGCGCGCAGGCGGACATCGCCGCGCCGCACAGCAGCGGCGTGCACGTGCCGATGAAAAACATGAAGCGGTTGCGGAAGGCGTAGACGTCATTGCGCTTGCGGGGGTTTTCGACGACATCGCCGAAAAAGCTCTGCCATTGCGCGTTGTACACGGCGAGCAGGCCGCTGGTGAGGGCCAGGAACACGAAGAAAAACGTCATGCGCCCTTCGCCCATGGCAGGCACGCTGCCGTAGAAAAAGTACATGACGCCCATCAGCGCAAGGGTAAAGACGGGCAGCGTGCGCGGGGAGCGCAGCCGTTCTCCGATGAGGCCGCTGGGCAACAGCAACAGCACGGCGGTCATGTTGGCGACGGTCTGCACCAGGCCGATCTGCACGTCGCTCGCGCCCATGTTCGTCGCGTAGAGATTGTTGCCAAAACCGTTGATCGAGCTGATGTACTGGATGAGCACGCCCTCCAGCGCGAAGAGGAGCATGACGCGGCCCTGTCCGGTCGAAAGCAGCGGGTGACGTTTGATTGCCCTGAGCATTGGCTGCATGCGCGATCCCTCGCCGACTCTGTTTATTTGTCGTATTCGCCCCTATTGTATCATAGTTTCGGCGCGCGGCAAGGGGGCGGCGCAAAATAATTTCCGGCCTTTAAAGCGTCGCCCCAACGCTCTTCGGTTTTGCATAAACGCCCTTAAAACAGGTCAGATCGCGTGAAAAAAAGGTTTCTGTTTTGTGCGGCATGACCTATGATGGAGGCGGAAAAAACCGGATGTCGACGTCGAAATCGAAAGGAGAATGGACATGATGAGGAAGAATCGGCGTTTCTTGGCACTGCTGCTATCGCTTTGCTGTCTTTCGGCTCTGACGCCGGGCGCGTCGGCGGCCAGGGAGGAAATGGTCGTCGCGATCAGCGCGGACATGGAGAACGCCCCCTGGTTTGAGGAAGCGCTTGCCTCGTTTGAGGCGGCGTATCCGCAGATCGAGGTGGTGCTCGAACCGCACGAGGGCATCTCCGCGCGCTCAAAGTTTGTCAGCGCGGCATACGCGAACAACGCGCCCGACGTGCTGCTGGCGAACCTGTACTGGGTGAAGGACTTTGCGCAAAACGGCTGGCTCACGCCGCTGTCTGATTACTTTACCCAGGAGGAGCTTTCCGATTTTTATCCTGACTTCGTAAAGTACGCGACGGTGGACGGCAAGGTCTACGGCTTGTTCAACTCTACCGACGTGGCGACGGTCATCTATCGCAAGAGCCTGCTGGAGGCTGCGGGCATCGAGCTGCCCGCGCTGACGGAGGCGATGACCTGGGAGCAGTTTTTCGACGCGGCCGGAAAGCTGACGCGGGATACGAACGGCGACGGCACGCCCGACGTATGGGGCGCGGGGATCATCGGCTACCGCGGCGGCGCGACGACGTACACCAATTTCCCGATTTTTTTCATGCTGGGCGGCGAGCTGATAAACGAGGAGGGAATGCCGGCCTTTAACTCGGAAGCCGGCCGCGGCGCGATGCAGTTCTACCACGATCTGGTGTACAGGTACGGGGTTTCCCCAAAGGAAAGTTACTCCTACGACAACACGAACCTGCTCTCGAGCTTCAACGCGGGGCAATATGCCATGCTGCTCGGCGCGAGCTACATGATAAACGATCTGGAAACCCAGTTCCCGGGCGACGTGGGCGCCATGCTCTACCCTGTGCCGGAGGCGGGCATGGACAGTGAAGGGCTGTCCGGCGGCTGGATGTACACGATCATGTCGCAAAATGAGGGCATAAAGCCCATCGCGGCGGAATTTATCAGGGAGATGGTATCCAGCGAAAACAGCGTGAAGCGCTACCTGGAAAACGGCGCGCTGCCCGTGCGGACCTCGGCCTTCGAGGCTGTCGGAGCGCAGCTGGACGATACGCGCAGGGAATGGATGACCGTCTTTTCCAAACAGATGGAGCACACAAACCTCAAGCCCGGCGACGCGATCTACGACATCCTGCAGGATGAATACACGGTCGCGCTCCAGGAGGTCATGATGGATCAGAAGACGCCGGAGGAAGCGGTGCAAAACGCCTACGACAACACGGTGCTGCGGGCGAAGGATGCCGGCATTTTGAAGTAAAGGGCGCCGGGCCGCGGCCATGAAGGACGCCGCGGCCCGGACGCTGAGGAGGGATGAACATGTCCGGAACGGGGCATGCGATGAAGGCGCGCACGAAGACGAACCTGCTCTACCTGATTTTGATGCTGCCGGTGCTCCTGCTGATCCTGTGCGTCACCTTTTACCCGGCGCTGTATAACATCGTCATCAGCTTTCGCAACGACAACCTGCGCAACCTGTCCTCGCCGCAGTTCGTAGGCCTGAAAAACTACGTCCGCCTTTTTTCCGATCCATACGTCTGGCAGGCGCTGGGCCGCACGTTCGTCTACATGTTTTTCAGCGTTCTGGGCCGCATGGCCCTTGGCATGGCATTGGCGCTGCTGCTGCGCGTGCCATCCAGACTGCGCGCGCTGCCGCGTACGGCCATCATCCTGCCCTGGGTGATGAGCGAAATCATGGTCAGCGCCATGTGGCTGTGGATTTTGAACCACCGCACCGGTCTGCTCAACGGCATTCTTTCCGCCATGGGCATCTCTCAGGTGGGATGGCTGGTGTACCCATCGCTGTCCATGCTCTCGATCGTGATCGTATCGCTTTGGAAGAACCTCGCCTTTACCTATCTGCTGCTCTTTGCGGCGCTGCAGCAGATACCGACGGAGCTGTACGAAGCGGCGAAGATCGACGGATGCACCTGCCTGAAGCGTTTTTTGCACGTGACGATGCCCATGATCCGCCCGACGGTGCTGATCGTGACGGTGATGGTTTCGATCAACGCCTTTGGCCAGTTTTCAATCGTCTATTCGCTGACGGGCGGCGGGCCGCTCAGGACGACGGAGCTGATCGGTCTTTACATGTACCAGCAGGCGTTCACGTTCATGGACCTGAGCTATGGCGCGACGATCGGCGTGATCATCTTCCTGATCAACATCGCGCTGACGGTCATATACAACCGCGTGCTCAGGAGCGACGCGCTGTATTAGGAGGGATGGAGATGAAAGCAAAAGCCTTGGGACGTGCGGCGCTGTACGCTGCGTATGCGCTGATCGTGCTGTTTATGCTCTTTCCGATCTTCTGGACGCTGCTGACGAGCTTTAAGAGCGAGGCGGAGATCTTCCGCTTCCCGCCTACGATCTGGCCGGAACACTTTACGGTGGACAGCTATCGGTACGTGCTCGATTCCAATATCCCGCGCCAGATGCTCAACAGCGTCGCCGTCTGCGCGCAGACGATCGTGGTGACGCTGCTCCTCAGCACGATGGGCGGCTTCGCCTTTGCCCGCGCGACGTTCAGAGGCAAGAACGTATTGCTCTTCTTTCTCGTGGGCACGCAGATGATCCCGGGCCTTTCCAACATCATCACGCTCTACATGATGGGAAGCCGCATGGGTCTGCTCAACTCGCATGCATACCTGGTGCTCATCTATTCCGCGTCCTCCGCGCCGGTGTGCGTGTGGCTGATGAAGGGGTACTTTGAACAGATTCCCGCCTCGCTGGACGAAGCCGCGCTGGTGGATGGATGCACGCGTCTGGGGACGCTCTTTCGCATCGTGCTGCCGCTCGTCCGCACGGGGATCGCCGCCTGCGCGATGATGGTCTTCGTCAACGCGTGGAATGAATTTCTCGTTTCGCTCACGATGATCGGCCGCACGAAGCTCAAGACGTTTCCCGTGGGGCTGCAGGCCTTCATGGCGGACAACGACATGGACTGGATGAACCTGAGCGCGGCGACGATTCTGGGGCTTTTGCCGGTGCTGGCGCTGTTCATCAGCTTCCAGAAGAGCTTCGTCGAAGGCATGACGAGCGGCGCGATCAAAGCATGAAAAGAGGAAAGAAATGCTGAAACAGTACATGAGCTCGACGCACATGCAAAGCCGCGCCGATTGGAACGCCTGCATCGTGCAGGCGGCTGAGATGGGCTTTGACGGCATCGAGCTGTTCGGCGGGGACTACGCGCTTCGCGAAAAAATGGAGCCCGCGCGCCTTTCGGCGCTGCGCCGGGCCGCCGCTGCGCACGGTATCGCCCTTTCGGCCCACCCATGGGTGGAATGGGCCGCTCTGCCGCCGGATGCGCTCGTCTCGGGCACGCGATGGCTGCTGGAAAACTGCGCGAGATTGGGAGCGCGCGAGGTCAACGTGCATATGGCCTTCTTTACGGACAGAGGCGCGGGCTTAGAGCGGCTGTTTGACGCCTTCGACCCATGTCTGCCGCTTCTTGAAGCGGAGGGCATGACGCTGCTGTTTGAGAACGTACCGGGTCACGGCTTCCGGGAGATCGGCTCCGAACCGGACGACTTCGCGTCGCTGTTTTCGCATTACGGCCCGGACGCGCCGGTGATGATGACGATGGACAACGGACACGCGCACATCATGGGCTGCACGCGGGAAATGGCGGAGCGCTTTGCGGGGCGGTGGCGGTATGCGCACATCGACGACAACGACGGCCTTGAGGATTTGCACCTGCGGCCGGGAGAAGGCAATGTGGACTGGGACGATCTGGCCGACTGTGCGCGGCGGGCGGGCTACGCGGGGCCGCTCATGATGGAATACCCGCAAGCCGGGCTTGAGGAGGGACTTGCGGTCGTACGCCGCGCGTTTGAAGGCGCCGGTTACGCGCTCAGAACGCTCAAGACAGGCGCATAAAGACGCCGCCGCACTTCTGCTAAAAAGTGCGGCGGCGCTTTTTCTATGCCCGGGGGCCCAGGCAGCTTTGACGTACGTAAAGCTGTGGCTCGAAGAGCGTGTGCAGCGGCGGGGGAGATTGAAAGTCGCGGAACTGCATCAGGATGTCCAGCGCAGTCCGGCCCAGACGGTAAGCCTGAATGTCCATGGAGGTGAGCGGCGGCGTCAGCTGGTCGCAGGCGAGCGAATTGTCGCTGCCGATCACGCCCACGTCGTCCGAAACGCGCAGGCCCCGCCGGACGACGGCCTCGTAGACGACGCCCGCCATGGTGTCGTTGAAGCAGTAAAAGGCGTCCGGAGGCGAAGGCCGCGAGAGCATCTCCTCGATCTGCCGGATGAACTGTTCGCGCGGCACGCGGTCGTGAATGAGGACGTGCGCCGGGTCGTGCGGCAAGCCGAACAGCCGCTTGGCGGCCAGATAACAGCCCAGACAGCTTTCGATCGATTCGTCGCCGTGGTTGCTGACGCAGGCAATGCGCCTATAGCCGCGCGAATGCAGGTGGCGCATACGCTCCAGCCCCGCCGTGATGTTGTTGGGCGCGACCAGGGGCATTCCGCGCATATCCGGCAGACGGCCAAAGAGAAAGACGGTGGGCACACGCCTGTCCGTCAGGAGGGCGGACGTCTCCTGGTAGGAGGCGCACTGCGTGGGCGGCTGCAGGATCAGGCCGTCTATTCCCGCATTGATCAGCCGCCGCACGAGGCTGTGCTGGCGCTGCGCGTCGTGGCCGGACGAGCAGATCGTAACGTCGATGCCCAGCACGCGGGCGTAATCCGTCAGGCTCTGCTCGATCAGGGCGGAGCTGTTGATGCCGTGCGTGGGCAGGATGACGCCGACATGCCGGCCGGAGGGCGCGGAGGGGACGGATACGCTCAGCGCGGGGTCGGCGACGTACGTGCCGGACTTCTTGACGGCATAGAGGTATCCTTCCGCGCAAAGGGAGGTGATGACGCGGTCGATGGTGGTTCGGCTGGCAAAGTACTGTTCGCACAGGAGCGGGCGCGCGGGCAGCCGCGTATGCGGCGGCAGGGACTCGATGTCCGCGATGATGCGCCGTTTGACCTCCTGATACACAGACAAGGGCAGCAGCTCCTTTCGCGGGGCGTTTACGCGTTGCAGGCGGATGCGATGGCGCTCCAGCGCACCTCGTACTGGTACAGGCCGTCCTCGTCCATCATAAAGGGCAGCTTCTCACACGAAAGCTCCGGGATGTCGTGGATGTCGCCGTCCGCAAAAGCCCGCATGCGGGAAAGCGCGGACTTGAAACGCGCGATGACGCCGCCCACGCGCACGTCTACCACCTCAAAGCCGAAGGGCTTGTTTTCGCTGAGCCACAGCGTACGCCAACGATCCGAAAGATCGGTCAGCGCCGCGATGTTTTCCTCGGCCACCGTGAGCAGCGCGCGCGCGGCCGTGCGATCGCCCGCGCGCACGGCCGCGGCCGCACCCTCGCGCCACACGCACTTGAGCCGGAGCGCCTCGGCCAGGGCCTCGTAAAAGCGCAGCATCGGCTTGAGCGCCTGCGGAGCCTCGTCTCCAAAGCGCAGGAAGTCGAGCTGAAGGGCCGCGTAGTGCGATTGCATGTGCTCGCCCTCGAAGTCCTTTTCAAAGAGCGGAATCAGCGGGTCCTCGTAGAGCAGGGGCTTGCAGGCGTTCACGACGTTGTGCTCCGGCTTTTCGCGGTTTATGGGATAGTGCAGGTCGCTGATGCGCAGGAACGCCTCGCCGTCCGCGCCGGTGCATTCCGCAAAGCGGCGAAGCAGGTGCGCTTCGTCCAGCGTGCCCGCGTAGTCGAACTCGGCGTAGGCCTGCAGCCCCAGCAGGATCGCCGGGAAGGGGCACTCGCCGCCGTTGTCGCCCCAAGCGGTGGCGAACACCTCGCGGACGCCGTGCGCGAGGCACTGGCGCAGCGCGGGCCCGACGATGGTGAACGTCTTCTTGTAGTCGGCCGCGATGCCGGACCAGGTCCAGATGCCGCCTGCGAAGACCGTCTTGGCCTTGAAGCGCTCGTGGCAGGCGAGCATCCGGTCATAGCCCGCCTCGCTTTCGTGGTAGTAATCCCAATAGACGAGGTCGATGTCCTCCGGCGCGCTGTGGAGGATCTCGTCGGTAAAGACCTTGTCCTTGCCGTAGTAGCCGCCGGGTCCCGCGTTTTCAAAGTGCATGTCGCTCCACATCATGGCCTTGAGCCCCAGCCTGTTCACGATCTCGCGCACGCGGCGCAGGTGCTCGGCCATGAGCGTCGCGGGCGGCGTATAGCCGTGCTCCGAGAGGCGGCGCCCGCGTCCCAGATCCCAGGCCTCGTCCATACCGATGTGGATGCGGCGGGAGCGGTACGGACGGATAGCGCTTTTGAGCATGCGCTCGATGAGATCGTACACGTCGTCACTGCCGACCATGAGGGTGACCTGCGTGTCGCGGTAGCGGGCCGCAGCGCGCCAGTGGAGGAAGCGCTCCAGATGCGAAAGCGTCTGGATGCAGGGGATGAGCTCGATGCCCAGCGCGTCAGCGTAGTCGTCCAGCTCGCGCAGCTCTTCTTCGCTGTAGCGGCCTCGGCAGTAGCCGAAGTAGGGCTCGCCGTCCACCTCGTAGGTCTCCTCGGTGTACATCATGGCCCAGTTCAGCCCCATCAGCGCCATGCGGCGCAGCATGTAGCGCAGGGTGTCCAGATTGGCGACGGCGTTGCGCGAGCAGTCGAACATGACGCCATTTCGCGCAAACCGGCGCGTTTCAGCGAGGGAAAAAGGCGCTTCCCCGGTGTGCGCGCAGAGAATGGAGAGCGCGCGGAAAAACGCGGCCTTGTCGCGGCAGCGCATCACGGCGTGCGTTTGCTCGACTTCGACGCGCAACGTGTCCGGAGACTCCGGGTCGATTTGGACGTGCACGGGCAGGCCGTCCGGCGCGCGCCGAATGTTAAGCTCACCGAGGAGCAGGTTCAGGCCGGATTCGACTAAGGCCAGATCGCCGGTAAAGTACAGCGCGGGCATGGGAAAAACCTCCTTGATTCTGCGCTAGGCGCACAGGTGAATTAGATGCCCCCATCATACCATAAACGAAGGGACGTGCAAAGCGCGCGGAAGAAATTTAGAGCAAAAGCGACGTTTGAGCGCGCCGCACGCTTTGCATCGCCCGATTCGTGACGCGTGCGCCCGGCGGGAGCGGTCCCGCCAGCGCGGGGAGCGCGGGGTCGTGCGCTTGATAGCGCTTGAGCGCGAGCGATCGGGAATGCGTCGCGTAGCAGTAGGCGCAGCCGCCGGGGCAGGTGCTGTACGCGCCGATGTCCACGCTGCCTGCGCAATGGCAGGCGGGACGCTGCCCCTTATCCCGCGTCGCGTCTACCGGGCAGCCGAGGATGCGCGCAGCCTTTTGGGGGTCCACGCAGGCGGCGTGCTGAACGCCGAGGTCGGACAGGTCCATCTGCTCGCCGCAGGTGAAGAGCGGAAGTCCGCAGGGGGCGGCGGCGCGCGAGAGCGCAGCGGCGAGCAAACGCATGTCCTCGGGCGGCGCGGGCGCGGCGCGGCCGCCCAGGTGGCGATAGGGATCGACGAAGCTGACGATGCAGCGCGTAGTGAGAGGCGCCAGATGCGCAAGGAGACGGCCGAACTGCTCCTCGTGCCAGGCGGGCGGGTGCGCGCCGTCCAGCAGGATGGGGTCGTAGCGCCAGTCCACGCGGTCGGGGCCCAGGCGCTGGCTCAGGCGGGCGAACGCGTCGAGGCGCGCCGCTTCCTCCGGGAAGCCGGGTTCTACGTCCCGGCCGTAGGGCGTCAGGGTGAAGGTGAAGTAATAGGCGTAGCCGCGCGCGTCCAGCTCGTCCAGGTACGGCATCAGCGGCAGCGGGTTCTTCGTCCAAAAGACGAGAAGCTCTGCATCCCGGGGAACGAGCGAGACGCGGCTGTAGCAGCGCGCGTCGAAGGGACTCCCGACGAGGCAGAAGCCCTCGCGCACGCGATGCATGAACCAGGGCGCATAGAAAGCAGGAATGTCGGTGCGGCGGCTGACGCTGACGAGCATGGCGGGAGACCTCCTCTCATTGTATCTTCATTATAGCACGTATGTTCGCTTCTGCGCGTGCTGATTTGTTTCGGAGAAAAAATTTGCCTGAGAATCGCCTTCGCCGGTGCGCATTTGATATAATAGAGCGAAAAGCGGTTGCCAAGAAGGGGGCGGTCTGCGTGCTGAGAAGCGGGGCAAAGGAGATCGGACGAATTCTCGCTCGCGCGGGCCGGCTGATCGCGGGCGGACTCCCGGCGCTCCTTTTGCTGGACGTCTTATACCGTCTTGCGCTGCGCCTGCTGACGCCGCTGACGCAGCGGGCGCTCACGTGGGCCGCGTCGCGGGCGGATGCGGGGTTCGTGACGGCGCAGGGGGCAGGGCTCTGGATTTCGGGTTTGCCCCTGGCGGCGGTGTGCGCGCTGTCGGCGCTGCTGTATGCCTTCGGAGCGCTTGTGGAGATCAGCGCCATCCTTCTTTGCCTGCAGGATGTGAGCATGGGAAAGCGCTGCGGCGTGCGGAAGCTGCTTTCGCGCGCGCTGCAGAGCGCCGCGGGGGCTTTCCGTCCGCGCAATCTGCCGCTCCTTCCGGTGCTGCTCGCGCTCGCGCCCGGTCTGGTCGCGTTTGAGCGCGGTGCGGCGCTGCTCATGGGGCTCGGCGGGAACGGATTCCCTGTCCGGCTTGCCGGGGCCGCTGGTCTGGCGGCCGCGTACACGCTCGTCTTTCGCTGGGCGCTTGCGATGCACGCGGCTTTGCTGGAGGGAAAAACTCTGCGCCAGAGCCTTGGGCGCAGCGCGGAGCTGCTGCGCGGCCGAAGGACTGTGTCCGCGTTGGGAGCGCTCGCTGCGTTCGCTTTGCAGCTCGCCGCGACGACGGCGGCGACTTTTGCCGCGTCGCTTTGCTTGCAGGGGATCGCGAGGGCCTTGCAGCCGCAGCGCTCTCTCGCGTTTTACTGGTCGCTCTACACGCGATTGTTGGCGGCGGGGCGCGCAGGCGGCGGCGCGCTTCTCGCGATCTGCGGGTGGGGCGTGCTCAGCGCCGTGCGGGACGCCTGTCTGGGCCTGCCGATGCCTGCGCGGCAGCGCCTTACGGGCAGGGCGAGGGAGCTCGCGATGGGACAGTGTGCACTTTTCGCGGCGGTCGCGTTGCTCTTTGCGCTGCCGGGCCTGCCCGCGCCGGATACGGGACTTCCCGTGCAGGTCGTCGCGCACCGCGCGGGTGCGGCCATCGGGCCGGAGAACACGCTTTCCGCGCTGGACGAGGCGATCCGCAGCCGGGCGGTCATGGCCGAGATCGACGTGCGGCAGACGCAGGACGGCGCGCTCGTCGTCCTCCACGACGCGAATCTTCGGCGCGTCGCGGGCGTGGGACGTTCTATCCGCAGCCTGACGCTCGCGCAGGCGCGCGGTTACGACGTGGGCAGCTTCTTTTCTGCCTCGCATGCGGGCGAGCGCATCCCGACGCTCTACGAAATGCTCGAGCGCGCGCGGGGGAAAATCGAGCTGATGATCGAGATCAAGACAGGGCGGCCGGAGGCGGTTCTTGCGGCCCTGCGCGATCTGGGCATGGAGGATCAGTGCGTGCTGGCGGCGACGGATTACGGGACGCTTGGGACGATCCGCCAGATCGCCCCGCAGATGCGCACCTGCTACATCGCCTCGTCGTTTTACGGGGACGCGGCCCGGCTTACCGCCGCGGATCAGCTCTCACTCAGGGCGGATGCCGTCACGCTGTCGCTCGTGCGCGAAGCGCACGCGAGCGGCAAGGAGGTCTTTTGCTGGACGGTGAACGACGAGCCCACGATGCGCCGCATGCTGGCCTACGGGGTGGACGGCATCATCACCGACGATCCATATCTCGCCTCGCATGTCGCGGAAACTTCGGATCGCGGGCTGCTCGCGCTGACGTTCGAGGCGCTCGGGGAAAGGGAGGACGCACCTTCCGAAGAGCAGGAGGCCGAATCATGACAGCCGGCGAGGGGTGGCGGCTGCCGCCTGGCAAACGGAAGCAGTGATTCTACAGAAAATGCATGTCCGGTCGATATAATGCGCGTACCAGGGACGATTGTATTTTGGAATCGGAATGCGGATGATGGATATTTTGCGGGGTGCGAGCCGGGCAGACGCATTGCGACCAACGAACCCCCAGGATGTTTGCACGTACAGCGCGCATATGTGAGGCGTTGCGAGGTTTTGCACGCTGCTGGCCTTCATAAAGAGACATGAACGCAGAGCCCGCGGCCGCTTGCGGCATGCTGCACGATATTTGCTGCATGACGGGCGGAGGGTAGCTCTGAGCATGCAGCAAAGGGGAAATGCACGGCGCGTATGACGAATTGCTGAAAGATGCCGACGTGCCGGATCCTTGCCCGGATAATCACGCTTTCCGGCGGCGGAAAAGGAAGCCGGCAGATGCAATCATCTGCTCGCGGAATTGGAGATGAATACCGCCCGAGAAGCAAGGCGGTTGACAGGGCCGATAAAAAGGCGCCCGCACATCGACGCTGCGATGTACGGGCGCGCATTTGTCCTTAAGAATCGTCCTCCACCCGTTCGAGCACCAGCGCGCTGCGCGCGGGAATGTAGATTTCAAACCCGATGCCGCGCTTGCCCTGCGCGCGGGCGGTGTAGACATAGTCGTGCGAGATGCGCTCATACCCGCCGAAGCAGGCGCTGTCGCTGTCCAGCACCACGCGGTAGCGGCCCTCCTGCGGAACGGGCAGGTAGAAGTCCTTGAGCGACTGCACGGGATGGAAGTTGAACAGGAAGATGAGCCCGGCCTTTTCATAGGCGAGCAGCTTGCGCTCCTGCTCCTGCCACAGGTTGCGCGGCGTGGCGGCGGAAAGCACCCCGCGCTCCTTGATGAGCTCTAGCATCGCGCGGTCGAAGTCGCCCAGGTAGGAATAGCGCAGGAATCCGTCCTCCGAGAGGCTCCACAGCCTGCGGGCGTGTGCGAAGCTCCAGCCGTTGCCTTCGCGCGGGAAGTCGATCCACTCCGGATGGCCGAATTCGTTGCCCATGAAGTTGAGGTACCCTTCGCCCGCCAGCGAGCAGGTGACCAGGCGAATCATCTTGTGAAGCGCGAGCGCCCGCTCCACGACGGGGTTTTGGTAGGCGCGGTTCATGCCCCAGTACATTTCCTTGTCCGCCAGCCAGAACATGATCGTCTTATCGCCCACCAGCGCCTGATCGTGCGATTCGCAGTAGCCGACGTTTTTTTCCTGCGGGCGGCGCGTGGTCAGCTCGTACCACATCTTGCCCATGTCCCAATCCTCGTCTCTGCAGTTTTTGAGGGTCTTGATCCAGAAATCCGGGACACCCATGGACAGGCGATAGTCAAAGCCGAGGCCGCCCGCCCTGACCGGCAGGCACATGCCGGGCGTGCCGCTCATGTCCTCTGCGATGAGCACGCAGTTCTTTTTGACCCGATGGCAAAGTTCGCTTGCCAGCTGCAGATACGCCACCGCATCCACGTTCGTGTTCAGGGAGAAGTACTTGTCGTACCCGTCGAACGCCTGACCCAGCCCGTGGTCGTGGTAGAGCATGCTGGTCACGCCGTCGAAGCGGAAGCCGTCGAAGTGATACTCCGTCAGCCAGAACTTGAGGTTGGAGAGCAGGAAGTGCAGCACCTCGTGCTTGCCATAGTCGAACACCTTGGAATCCCAGGCGGGGTGGTTGCCCGCGCCGCCCGGCAGGAAGAACTGCGTGTCCGTACCGTCAAAGCAGTTGATGCCCTCGGCCACGTTTTTCGCCGCGTGCGAGTGCACGAGGTCGAGGAGCACGCTGATGCCCATCGCGTGCGCGGTGTCGACGAGCTCCTTGAGGTCGTCGGGCGTGCCGTACCACGAGGAGGCGGCAAAGAAGTTGGTCACCTGATAGCCGAACGACGCGTAGTAGGGATGCTCCATCACCGCCATGAGCTGCACGGTGTTGTATCCGTCTCGCTTGATGCGAGGCAAAATGTTTTGCGTGAACTCGCGGTAGGTGCCGATGCCTTCCTTTTCCTGCGCCATGCCGATGTGCGCCTCGTAGATGACGGGCGGCACGTTGCGTTTGGGAGAGAAGCGCTGGTCGCTCCACTCGAAGGGCTTGGCCGGAGCCCAGATCTGCCCGTCAAAGCAGCGCGTATCCGGGTTTTGCACGACGCGATGGATGTACAGCGGGATGTGATCCTGCACGCCGCCAGGATGCGTGACCTGCACCTTGACGCGCGAAAGGTGCTTGAGCGCCGTTTTTCCTTTGATCTCGATTTCCCAGTTCCCGTTTTCCAGGCGCTGCATGGGGTGGGATTCACGGTTCCACTTGTTGAAGTCGCCGATCAGATGCATGGCCGTCGCGTTCGGCGCCCATTCGCGGTAGATCCAGCCCTTCTCCGTGCGGTGAAAGCCGTAATACAGGTCGCCGTTCGCGAAATCCTCCAGTTTTATGCCGGTGGGCAGAAGCACTTTCTTGACCGCCTTGTACCGGGCCATGCGCAGGTCGATGTCGCCCTCGTAGCGCGTGAGCCAGGGATCGATCGTCAGGATGTCGTAGCGCTTCTTTTTGAGTTCAGCCGTCGCCATAGCCATCATCCTCTCCGTGTGAATCCGTTTGCGGGGCGCGCCCGTCGAGCAGCGCGCTCCAGGGGCACAAGGCCCGGGCTTGGTATCATTATACAGGAAACGGGGGGATAAAACAAGCGCGCGGGCCGAATGCGGCCCGCGCGTTGCTCAGCGGATGGATTCCAGGACGACCCAGTCGGCAAATTCGTGGTAATCGAAGCCCTCTGCGTCCAGCGTCTGCGTGTCTTCCGCGCGGAGAAGGTA
This sequence comes from Beduinella massiliensis, assembly GCF_900199405.1. Taxonomy (NCBI): domain Bacteria; kingdom Bacillati; phylum Bacillota; class Clostridia; order Eubacteriales; family Beduinellaceae; genus Beduinella; species Beduinella massiliensis. The sequence goes on along the minus strand of NZ_LT963430.1, from coordinate 3,630,842 downwards.
GAGGGTGCCGGGCGCAGGCACCGGCGTCTGAGATTCTGGATGGAAGAGCGTAAAGCGCTGCGCGTAGTCGTCGCCCGTAAAGGGTGCATGGATGACGGATGCGGGCAAATCAAAGGCAAAGGCGGTCAACACGCGGGCTGCCTGATCGGGATTGGCATGGGGCATACTGGCAGAGACGTAGATGTGCTGCGGATCTGACGACTCGGCATATGCCGCCGCTTCCGGAAATCCACGGTAAAAGGTGGATACTGTGCGGAGCGGGGATTCGCCCGCAAAGTAACTGACCGAAAAAAGCCCGAAGCATACGGCGTAAAGCGCTGCGAGCAGAGCGCCCGTGAGCGGAACGCGGCGTGCAATATAAGAAAATCCCTTGGTACATAGCAGGAGGAGGAGAGGAAGAACCATGGCGAGATGCTGCGCATCCAGTTCTCTAAAGGAGAGCGCAAAACCCGCCATACAAAGAAGCAAAAAACTGCAGGCGACAGCGGCGATTGAGGACCCGTTCTCTAAATGCGGAGCGCCTTTGCTGCGGAAACATTGCACGAGCCATGCGGCGCCGCCCAGCATGGCAAGGGGTAACATAAAAAGCTGGTAGAGACCGTAGTTCGTCAAAGCAAAGAGCGAGGTCTGGTCTGCCGCGGACGCCGGGAGCTGCAGCAGTGTCTGCTGCAGGAAGCTAAATCCATTGTCCATCATTGTATCGAACGCATCCGCGCCGCGATACAATAGCGGATCCGGCGAAAGGAGCCCGCGCGCCGCGTGCTCATAGGATTCAAAGCGAGGAATGCCGACGCCGAGAAGCGAAAATCCCTCGAGCCCAAACGTATTGACCACGAGCGTCAGGAGTGCGGGCAGCGCGACGGCCAGGTACAGCGCCGCGCCGAGCAGCACGGTACGAACCGGCAGCCTGCGGGCGGCGAGCAGGTACGCGCAAAGCAGCAGGATAAACGGGGGGATTACGTACCAGGCCGCGTCGCAGGCGTACATGGAAAGCCCGAAGAGCGCCATGGAACCATAATGCCAAAGCCTGCGGTCCTCGCCCATCGAAAGCGTCCACAGCGAGAGTACGAGCATCGCGGGCAGCACCTGTGCGCTTGCGGCCCAGCGGCTTTGCATGATGAGCCCCGGGGCGAGCGCATAGAGGAAGAAGCCGATGCGCGCTGCACGCCGCCCGCTCATCCGGCGGCACAGGCCGTAAAACGCGGCGGTCGAAAGCAGGTGGAGGAGCAGCATCGGCAGGCGAACCGAAAGGACCGAAAGCCCCATGAAGGCGACGAAGGGGGCGGCCAACAGAGAGAGCAGCGGCCCGGTCTGCGAAGTTCCCCAGACGTTCAACTGTGCCGTCAGGCGACCGGTAAACGCCTCGCCGCCCGTCTCAATGAGCGCGCGGGCTTCGATGCTGACGAGCGCTTCCTCCGCCGAGAGCCCTGTGGGCACGCCCGTCAGCTGATAAGCGCGCGCAAAGAGGGCGGCAGCCGCGACGAGAAGCAAGAGGGGGAGCTCGAAGCGGTCTACGAGATGGGCGAGCGCCCTGTCCGCTCCGCCGAGCGAGCGCGTGCGGCGCAGGGCGGCACAGGCCCGGGGCTGCGTCGCTAGGACGCACAGGCCTGCGCAGAGGAACAGAAAGACGGTTATCAGCGGCGAATCCATGTGCATCCCTCCTTAGTCTTCCGCCCAGTAGCGGGGATACGCGACGGCATACTGTTCATAATCCCAAAGCAGATAGTCTGTTTCGTCGAAGAGCGGCTTTTCCTTCTGAGAGACGACGTAAGCGGCGCATTCCTCGGGATTCGGTTCAAAATCCGCAAAATCCTGATAGTAGAACCAGTCCGTGTAATAGCCGGACCGCTCGCCGTCCCTGCCGGGCAATTCCTTTTCGTCGTTCATCTCCTCGAGGTCCAGCCCCAGCGCGACGGCGGCGATGAGGCGCACGATGGTATTTTCATGGTCCGACTCGCCGGGAGATGTGATATAGACGGTGTCGAATTCATAGGGGAACGTCTTAATGGATTCAATCGCCTCGTAAAGACCGGTATGGTAGTTTCCAGAGGTGTACTGCGTGTACGCCGGACTGAAATAGGTGACGCATTGCCCGGCAAAGCCAAACGCGTACATACAGGCGAGAACCAGGGAAAGGGCTCTGACGCGCGTTGTAATCCGGTAGACGCCGTAAGCGCACAGGAGGATGAGCGCGTAATAGACGCCGTTAGCCCGGTTCACGTTGGGGGAACTGGTGAGCAGGCCACAGACCGCCATGGCGATCAGCCAAGCTTCGACCAGAAAGGCAGCGTCGCGCTCGAGGCCGCCTGTGCTCCGCTCCAGTCCCGCCAGCGCGGTGCGGCGCCTTTCCTGCACGAACCAGACGAGCCCCATAATGAGCACGGGAAAGGAGAAGATGTACATTGTGCGGTAGCCGGGCACGGAATTGAACGTGGATGAGTCGTACCCCTGCAGAAACGTTACGCGGAGCCATTCCACAGCGTTCTGTGCAAAGGCCTGATACATGTCGTCCGCCATAAATGCGATTTCGCTTGCACGGGCGTTTTCGTCGAAGTACTGAAGGGTGATCGGGCCCCAGTGCAGCGTGTCCCAGTTGAAGGAGTTGATCATCATGGTGACGATGATCGGGGCAGAGATCAGCAACCAAAGCGCGGCGCAGAGAAGCACCTGCGGCCAAGTGGCGCGCTTTCGATAGAGCAGATACCCCGCGGCGAGGAGCAACAGCACGGGTGTCGAGTAGATCGCTACACCGTAGGAGTACATGCAAAGCGCCAACGGTATCATCGCGAGAAAGAGCGCCCAGCCTCGATGCGGCTTTGTTCCGATCACGAGCAGGTAGACGCCCAGGAGCAGGCAATGCCCCATCAGGTTGCAGTCCAGCGCCCAGCGGCTCTGCATCATCTGCCAGGGGTTGATGCATACCAAGAATAAAGCGAGCAGCGCAAAATACCGTCCGCGCAGTCTGCGCGCCAGGTCCCAGACGACGGGCAGCATTAAAAGGCTCACGCATAACATCGGCAGGCGCATGGAAAAGCGCGAAAGGCCGAGCACCTTGAAAAACGGGATACAGAGGTAGGAATACAGCGCGCTCATCTGCCCGTACCCCCAGGCCCACAGGTGGGCAGGATAGGAGGTGCCGAAACGGTCAGTGCCGTATAAGGCCAGCGCGTAGCCGTCCAGGGCGGCCATGGCGCCGTCCTGGTTGAGGCCCATGGGCAGCGTGCCGAAGCGCCACACGCGCACGAACACGCCCGCCGTAAGCACGAACGCAAAGAGTATCCAATAATAGCGGCGGATGACCTTCGCGCAGACCTCTCCCAGGCGATCGATCCAGCCGATGGCTGCGAGCCGACGTGTAGCGCGGGGGTTCGCAGCGACGATCAGCATCGCGATCATCAGGAGGGTGAAGACGACGTTGAATGTATAAAACATGAAGGTCTCCTTTGGCTTATTCTTGTGAGGTATTAGAGCGGTATCGCGGCACAGAAGTCGCCGAATTCCAGAACGTCAAAGGCGTCGCTGTCGAGTGAAACGAGTTCTTCTGAGCGCAGGATGTAGCAGCGTCCGGGCACCGACGGGAGCCCTTCCGGGAGTCCGTAGTGGAAGCGCTGTGCGTATTCCGGCGTCTTAAGAAAAGCAAAAAATTGACGTCAGCGCGAAGAATGGCCATGAAGAATGTCATCTGTGCACTGAGCATGTAAACCTTCCTTACTTTATTAAAAGCCCAATCCCTGCAAAAAGCGCACGCACTCCGCGGGCCACTCCTCAACCAGCGGGTCGCCTTGCGCCAGCCCCAGACCGTGGCGGCCATGCGGGTAGACGTGCAGCGAGAACGGCGAGAAATTTTTGGCTAGTGCCGCGGCCAGCGACAGGCTGTTTTGCACGGGCACGCCTGCGTCGTCCGCCGTGTGCCAGAGAAAGCAGGGCGGGGCGTTTCTGCCCGCGCAGAGCTCCAGGGAATACGCACGGCGCGCGGCGGAATCGTCCGCGTCGGCTCCTAGGAGGCTTTCGCGCGAACCGGCGTGGGCATATTCGCCCATGGAGACGACAGGATAACAGAGAATAGCGGCGTCGGGCCGCGCGCTCTCCTGATCGACAGGATCCGGGCTTCGGGCGTCGCCTGCCCAGCCGTCCTCCATGAGCGCGGCACAGCCCGCGAGGTGACCGCCAGCGGAGAAGCCGAGAATGGCGACCCTGTCCCTGGCGATGCCAATCTGTGCGGCGTGATGGCGCACGAGCCGGATGGCGCGGCGCGCGTCGAGCTGCGGGATCGGAGCACGGTAAGGCGCGACGCGATAGGAGAGCACGAACGCGCTGATGCCGTTGTCGTTCAACATCCTTGCGACGGGCAGGCCTTCGTGCTCCGCGCGGAAGGTATAGCCCCCGCCGGGCAGCACGATGACGGCGCCCCTTGCACCCTCTACCAGACAGGGCGTGAGGCCGGGTGCCTGCTGTCCGAGCGCCGCGTCGAAGCCGGGCGCTCCATCTTTCCAGAGCGGTATTTCCATCCGCAACGTCCTTTCAACACTTTTTTGAAACGGCAAATGACCCGAAAACTTTCTTAATCATACCACATGCGCGCGGGATGTGAAAGACTTTTGCATATTTGAAGCGTCAAAGAGATGCTTTGAACGCCCAGCTATTGTGAAGAGAAGGGGCGCCTGCTAAAATCAAAATACAGGCTGCACCTGAAAAGCAGAGGAGAAAGACGAGGGGGAAAAGATGAAAAGGAAAGTATCGGTTGCGCTCGTCGTCGTAATCGCGGTCGTCGCCATCGCCGCGCTGACGGGGGTGAGTGGATTTTACCGCGTCGGCCAGGGTGAGGAAGCGCTCGTGCTCACCTTCGGGCGCGTGACGGATCACAAAGGGCCGGGCCTTCTGTGGTACTGTCCGCTGATTCAGGAGGTAAAGGCAGAATCGGTGACGACCATCCATACGATGGAGTACGGCTTCAGGACGACCCAGGCCGGCGGTACGACCGTGGGCGCGCAGTATGCGGACAACACGGATGAGGGCGTCATGCTCACCGGCGACAACAGCATCGTGCAGGTGGAAGCGATCTACCAGTACACGATTTCGGACGTCAAGGAGTATCTGTACGACGTGGACGACCCGTTGACGACCATGCACCTCGCGTTTGAGGCCGTGCTGCGGCGAAACATCCAAAGCCGTCCGCTGGACGACGCCCTATTAAATAAGGAAGAGATCGAGCGCCAGGTGCTGCCGGATTTTCAGAAGATGATCGACAGCTATCGGATGGGCGTGACAATTCGCGGCGTGCGCATTCAGAATATTTCCGTACCCACGGATGTGACCGCGGCGTACGAGGACGTGAACAACGCCAAGAACGAAAAGACGCGCAAGCTGGACGAGGCTGAGCGCTATCAGAACGAGGTGCTGCCCGCCGCGCGCAGCCGCGCCTATCAGACGCTGCAGAGCGCGGAGAGCTACCGCGCAGATCAGGTGGCAAAGGCGACGGCGGAGGTGTCCGTCTTCAAGAGCATCTACGAAAAGTATCGCTTTGCCCCGCAGGTCACAAGGGATCGCCTGACGATCGAGACGCTGGAGCGCGTGCTTTCGGGGGCGGACAGGAAGTTCATCGTCAGCGGCGAGGACGGAACGCTCAAGCTGCTGCCGCTTGACGGAGAGAAGGGGGAGACGGGGCTGTGAACGGATTTAATACGGACAGGGATATAAACCAGCAGAGCGCAAACGGCCGCGCGCCGCGCAAGCAGCGCCCGGCCGGACACATCGTAGCCGCAGCGGTTTGCGTGCTCGCGGCGCTGATCCTGCTCTCGCAGAGCCTTTACGTGGTCGGAGAGGCGGAGCAGGCGGTGGTCTCGCGCTTCGGCGTGATCCGCGACATCGTCGTCGCGCCGGACAACGATTTTCATAAGCGTTACCCCAATCTCTACGACGACAAGCGCATTTCGCTCGATTCGATCAACGTGAAGCACTCGACCGGCCTGATGCTCAAGATGCCGTTTGTAGACAAGGTGGAGAAGATTTCGGACCGGCTGTTCACCTACGTCTCCGACAGCGAGGTGGTGAACACCAGCGAGAAGAAGCAATATTACATCACCACCTACGCGCAGTACCAGATCGCTGATCCGGCGCTGTATTCGCTGTCGTTTTCCAACGCCAGCCGGGCGGAGCTCTACCTGGACAACCTGATTCACCCGATCATCGTGCAGAGCATCAACCGTCTGAGCGCGGACGACTTCGTGAGCAACAAGGAACGACTCAACGAGGCGCTGGCGCAAGGGCTTCAGCAGATCAACGAGGACGTGTGCATCTCCGGCATCGAGGTGGTCGACTTGCAGGTGCACCGTACGAGCCTGCCGCCCGCGAACATCGAAAGCACCTACGCGCGCATGACAGCCGACCGCACGAAGGTCGCTCAGCAGCTGCGCTCCGAGGGCGAAGAGGCGTACAACAAGGCGGTTTCGGATGCCGACCTGGAGGCGCACCGTCTGGAGGCGGATGCCATCGCGCAGGCAGGCCAGATCCGCGGCGAGGCGGACGCGGCGGCGATGGAGATCTACGCCGAAGCGTATCAGCTCGACCCGGAGTTTTACACCTATTGGCGAGCGCTGCAGGCCATGGAGACGTCCCTCTCGGAGGGCTCTACGCTCGTGCTGACGCCCGACCATCCGCTCTTTGAGGGCATTGTGAAGTATTTGAAGTGAACAAAGCGGTCGCCGGCAATGCCGGCGGCCAGGGCGCTGTCCACGAAGAGGGGCTAGGGACAGTCGCCTATCCGACGCGGACTGCCGGACATAGCCCGCACAGAGAACGCATATTTCGACAAAATTGGACAACTTTCGCATTGTGTCGCAATTTCGGGCATAGTGCGCAGGTTGTCCATGTTTTATTTTACCCTGCGATGATATGATGGGTTCAAGCAGAGAAGAACCGGTGGACAGATGGAAAAGGAGGAGCCCCTATGGCCAATACCATCAAAAAATTTGCGCTTGAAACAGCCTATTCCTATATCGAAAAGGACCCGGAGAAGAACCTGCCAAAGCTCATGGAGTGGGTGGACAAATTTGCGGGCAGCGGCCCCGACAGCTTCGAGCCCCAACGCGCAGCCTTTAGAAACGCGATAAACGATCCGAGCTGCAACTGGTACAGGTTGCTGATGAAGGTATTCAAGGAGCTCGACCCCGCCGTCGTGAAGACGGTTTTCTCCAACTTCATCCTGAACGCCAACCTGATCGGCTGGAAGCGTCAGGAGGAGTACCGGAGCAGGTACGGCTGCAATATCCCCTGGGCGATCCTGCTCGACCCCACGAGCGCCTGCAACCTGCATTGCACGGGCTGTTGGGCCGCAGAGTATGGAAACCGCCTGAACCTTACGCTGGAGGAGATCGACGACATCATCCGCCAGGGCAAGGAAATGGGCGTTTACATGTACATCTACACCGGCGGCGAGCCGCTGGTGAGAAAGGCCGACCTGATCACCCTCTGCGAGCGCCACAGCGACTGCATCTTCCTCTCGTTTACCAACGCGACGCTGATCGACGAGCAGTTCGTAAGCGACATGCTGCGCGTAAAGAACTTCATACCCGCCATCAGCGTGGAGGGCTTTGAGACGGCGACGGATGGACGCCGCGGCGAGGGCACATATGAGCGCGTGCGGCGCGCGATGAAGCTGCTCAAGGAAAATCGCCTGCCTTTCGGCATCTCCTGCTGCTATACGAGCATGAACTTCGAGGATATCAGCTCGGAACAGTACTACGACGCGATGATCGACTGGGGCGCGCTGTTCGTGTGGTACTTCCACTACATGCCCGTCGGCAACGACGCCGTGCCGGAGCTCCTGCCCACGCCGGAACAGCGCGAGTACATGTATCACAAGATTCGCGAGTACCGCGGCAAGAAGGCCATTTTCGGCATGGACTTCCAAAACGACGGCGAGTACGTGGGCGGATGCATCGCGGGCGGCCGCCGCTACCTGCACATCAACGCGAACGGCGACGTGGATCCCTGCGTGTTCATCCACTACTCCGACGCCAACATCCGCGAGATGAAGCTGCTGGACGTGCTGCGTTCGCCGCTCTTCATGGCCTATCACGACGGCCAGCCCTTCAACGAAAACCACCTGCGTCCCTGCCCGATGCTTGAGAACCCGGAAAAGCTGCGCGAGATGATCGAGAAGACCGGGGCACACTCGACGGACATGCAGTCGCCGGAGCCGGTGGAGCACCTGTGCGGCAAGTGCGACGCCTACGCAGAGAACTGGAAACCCGTCGCCGACAAGCTATGGACCTGCTCGCACGACTGCGCCGCCTGCGGCAAGAAGTGCGGATGACGAATTGAAAAGCTCCCTCCAGCAAGATACAGCGGGCCATGAACTGCATCTTGCTGGAGGGAGCTTTTTGCGCTTTTAGGCGAACGGGGTGGAAGACCTTGCCTGCGTATGGTAAAATGGTTCAATCCCCGTACAGCCTATGAAACGGAAACTATGAAACGGAAAGTGAGAATGATCGGATGAACGACGATTGGATGATGAAGGAGGCCATCCGCCTCTCCGCCCTGGCCGTCGAACACGGCAACGAGCCCTTTGGCGCCGTCCTGGCGAAGGACGGGCGCGTCGTGTACACCAACGAGAATCAGATTTATACGGCCAGCGACCCGACCTTTCACGCGGAGGCGGGGCTGCTCCGGCGCTTCTGCGCGGAGACTCGCATCACGAACCTGCGCGACTACACGCTGTATTCGAGCTGCGAGCCGTGCTTCATGTGCTGCGGCGCGATGGTATGGACGAAGCTGGGGCGGCTCGTGTACGCGGCCAGCGACGTGGACCTTTGCGGCATTCTGGACGTGCCCGGCGCCGCGTGCTGCGAACTGGTCTTTGAAAATGCGGGCTGGAAGCCGGAAGTGACGGCGGGCGTCCTCCGGGAGGAAAGCCTGAACGTCCTTCGCGCCTACTTTTCGGATCACCTAAAAGGGTAACGCGAACGGGGCTCAACGCGCTGGGCAATCCCCGCGTGATTGCCTTTCCAGCCATACGAGCAGCACCGCGATGTCACCCGGCGAGACGCCGGAGATGCGGGACGCCTGCCCGAGGGAACGGGGGCGCTGAGCGCAGAGCTTTTGCCGCGCCTCGATGCGCAGTCCCTCGACCTGCATGTAGTCCGCGTCCGGCGGCAGCAGGCGCTCTTCCGCGCGGCGGAACTGCTCCACCTGCCGCCGTTCCTTTTCAAGGTACCCCTCGTACTTGAGCGCGATGGAAACCTGTTCTGCAACGTCCCTCGGCAGGGGCTCAAAGCCCGGCAGCGTCCGCACAAGGTCGTCATAGGCGATGCCGGGGCGGCGCAGCAGGTCGGCCGCGCGCAGGCTTCCGGCAGCGTCCGGCTGACCGTGCGCTTCGAGTAGGGCGCTGCGCGCCTCGCTCCTGGGCAGCCACTGGCTGGATAGCTGCGCGATGGCTTCCTCGGTCATCGCCCGCTTTTTTTGCATGCGAAGGAGGCGTTCCTCGCTCGCAAGCCCCGCGCGGTAGCCGATTTCCGTCAGGCGCAGGTCTGCGTTGTCCTGGCGAAGAAGCAGCCGGTATTCCGCGCGCGAGGTCATCATGCGGTAGGGCTCGTTCGTGCCCTTGGTCGTCAGGTCGTCGATCAGGACGCCCGCGTACGCCTCGTCGCGCCCGAGGATCAGCGGCGCGCGCCCCTTGATCCACAGCGCCGCGTTCATGCCGGCGATCAGGCCCTGCGCGGCGGCCTCCTCGTAGCCGGAGGTGCCGTTGACCTGGCCGGCCATGTAGAGCCCGGGGATGGCCTTCACGCGGAGCGTCGCGTCCAGGATGAGGGGATCGATGCACTCGTACTCGATGGCATAGGCCAGACGCAGCAGGCGCGCGCGCCGCAGCCCTGGGATCGTGCGATACATGGGAATTTGCACGTCCTCGGGCAGGCTGGTGGACATGCCCTGCACGTACCATTCGTTGGTGTCAAGCCCCTCCGGCTCCAAAAAGAGCTGGTGGCGCGGCTTGTCCGAAAAGCGCATTACCTTGTCCTCGATGGAGGGGCAATAGCGCGCCCCGGTGCCTCGAATCGTGCCTGCGTACATGGGCGCGCGGTGCAGGTTTTCGCGGATCAGGCGGTGCGTTTCCTCATTGGTATAGGTGAGGTAGCACTTTGCGCGGTTTTGCAGCTTCCCCTCCGTCAGGAAGGAAAAGGGCGTGATGATGTCGTCCCCGGGCTGCGGTTCCATCTCATCAAAGTCGATGGAGCTTTCCTCCACGCGTGCAGGCGTGCCGGTCTTGAAGCGGCGCAGCGGAAGCCCCAGTTCGCGAAGCGCCTTCGCGAGGGTGAGGGACGACCAGAGCCCCTGCGGGCCGCCGTCCCGGATGGATTCGCCGATGATAATGCGGCTGTCCATGTACACGCCCGCCGCGATGAGCGCGGCCTTGCAGGGGATGCGCGCGCCGGTCGTCGTCTCCACCGCCTCGACCTCGCCCGTGGGCGCAAGGACGATGCGGCAGACCTCGCCCTGCCGCACCTCGAGGTTATCCTGCGCGAAGAGCGCGCGGCGCATTCGGCTTTGATAGGCGCGTTTGTCTGCCTGCGCGCGCAGGGAATGCACGGCTGGGCCCTTGCCGGTATTGAGCATGCGGCTTTGAATGAACGTGTCGTCGATGGCGCGGCCCATTTCGCCGCCGAGCGCGTCCACCTCGCGCACCAGATGGCCCTTGGCCGTCCCGCCGATGGCGGGGTTGCAGGGCATGAGCGCGATGGAGTCCAGATTGAGCGTCAGCAGCAGCGTGGGCACGCCCATGCGCGCGGCGGCCAGCGCCGCCTCGCAGCCCGCATGCCCCGCGCCGACGACGCAAAGATCGTATTGCAAGAGGATTCCTCCCAAATGCTTCGTCGCCTTGGCGGATATCGCGCGTCCGGCCCGATATCCGCCGCGTAAAAATTCAAACAGCAGCATTATAACATGCATTGAAAATTTATGAAAGGCGATTGTGCAAGGTTGCGGGACGGCGGATCGTCCGATATAATGAAAATATGGATCGAAACAGTAAGAGGGTGCACCATGGTCAATCGTGTTTTCGGCGTGCTTTTTATCATCTGCGGCCTGCTGCCCGCGCTCGCGGACGCTTCCCTCGTCGCGGACGCGGCGCTCTTTTCGATGGTTCCGCTCTTCGGAGCGGGGCTGTTGCTGCTTTTTAAAAAGGCGGGCATTCAGGAAGCCCTGCTGCCGGTGAACCGCCTGCGCTCGCTGTGCGCTGGCCTGCTTGCGCTGCTCTTTTTCGTGATGCTGTCCGGCACGCAGCTCTTTTCATGCGGGCTGTTTTCGCCGGAAGCGGTTTTCCACGTGTACGACTACTATTTTTACGACGCCTTCATCGTCATCGAGACGGGGCAGTTCGCGGCCAAACTCCTCACCGCGCTGATGACCTTTACCGCCTGGGCGCTCTTCCCGGCATGCCTGCTGCTCTCCGTCTTCACGGTGCTGTACGCGGCCTTCGGTCTGCCGGGCTTTGCGGACGCAAAGGACGACGGCCTGCCGCTCACGCCGATGCGCATAACAGGCTTTTACCGGGTAACGCTGGCGGTAGCGGCGCTGACCATCGCTTTCCTTTTCAGCGCGATGCCTACGCTGCTGAACACAAACGGCGACATCAGGTATTGCCTGGACACCGTGCAGCTGGACTACGAGGAGTGGACGGACTGGCACACGGTCACGTACATGTACCTGCTCAAGTGGGCGACGACGATCAGCGCGACGCCCTTCCCGCTCGCGCTCGCGCAGGCGATCCTCTGGATCTGCGTGAACAACTTCGCGGTGGATACGCTGAACCGATACGTCCGCTCCGCCAAAGCCTGCAGGCTGTACGTGCTGCTGTCGGTGCTGCTCTTCACGCCCTACGTGTTTTTGCAGGTGCTCTACAAGGACGTGCTGTTCAGCATGGCGATCCTGGGGCTTTCCGTCTCGATCCTGCGGGCGCTGCGCGAGGAGAAGATGCGCGCGGGCACGCTGATTCCCATGGTGCTGTTTGCCACGCTTGCTTCTCTGATTCGCCACGCGGGCATCGTCAGCGCGTGCGCGCCGCTGCTGGTGCTGCTTCTTCAAAAGCTGCGGCACGGATGGCGGGAGGCGCTCAAGGCTTTTGCCGCGCTGCTCTGCCCGATCGTCTCGTTCGTGCTGGTCGTACAGGTGATCTCGTTCGGCATGCTGAACATGCAGCGGAATCCCGGCTACGTCAAGTACTCGGTGCCCATGGCGATGCTTGCCGCCGTTGCCGCCAGCGGGGAGGAGATCGATGCGGAGGATCAGGCGCTGCTGGAGGAGATCACCTCCATGGACGTCTGGCGCACGGGCTACGACAAGTACTACGCCGACTCGATTTCCCGTACGTGGGGAAAGATCGGCTATGACGTGCTCAACGTAGACGAGCGGGACATGGGGCCCGCGCTGCTGAGGCTGAACGCCAAGTACCTGCTGCGCTACCCGAAGCTCTACCTGACGGCGTTCTTCGACATGAACAGCATCATCTGGGAGATCGCCCGGCCGTCGGACGGCTACGAGGTCACGCTGGCCGTGACGGACGAGGAAAACGCCCCGCAGAGCTACGAGTACGCGCAGACGGGCCTGACAGGCATCACGGCGCAGCTCGCGGCGTTTACGCGCGATACGCCGGTGCTGCGCACGATCTACTGGCGCGGCGGCTTATGGGCGTTTCTGACGGTCCTGTGCGCCGCACTGCTCTGCTTCAAGCGCCGTGGCCGGGAGCTGACGGCGCTGCTGCCGCCGCTTACGACGGTGGCACTGCTGATGGTCTCCACGCCCTCGCAGGAGATGCGCTACATGCTCGGCGTCATGGAGTGCGGCATCTTCTTTCTTCCGTACGCGCTCGCCGTGCCGGCGGGGAAACGGACGAAGTGAAAAGCTGGGAGACAGCAGGCGGCCGCGGAAGAAGCGCGGTCGATCGTGAAAATCCAAGAAGAAAAGCGGATGATCTGCGAAAAAAGGCAGATCATCCGCTTTTTGGGGCCGCGTGGAGGCTGCGGTATTCCCGAGGCGTCATGTTCGTCATCTGGTGAAAGCGTCGTGCAAAGGAATTCACGTTGAAGTAGCCGATGGAGAGCCCGACCTCCTGAATGGAAAGATTGCTGAATTCCAACAGCTGCATCGCCTTCTTGATTTTCATTTCCGTGATGTAATCGCTGAGCAGAACGCCTGCATGGCTCTTAAAGTAACTGCTGAGCGCGGAGATGGACATTGAAAAGTCGCAAGCCATCTGCTTGATGGAGAAATTAGGCGCATCAAACTGCTTGGCGATGTAGTGATACATCTGGCCGAGCAAATCCTCCTCCTCTCTTTCATCCGGCTGGATCAGACTGGCGAGCAGGGCGGCGAGCGCAAGCAGGTCGGACTCCAGCTCAGAGGCGGATGCACTAGACGGGATATGAAAGACAGAGGGGTCGTCCAGCGTCACATCCTCCCGAACCTCGATGTGCTGAAGCAAACAGGCAGCCAGCGCCCGGGTATAGGCAGAAAGGTCGCTCAGTTCAAGTGTCTCGGCGGGAGCGAGCAATCCCGAGACGTCGCCGCGCTCGCAGGCGATGCGGAAGGCTTCTTCGCAGGCCGGGGCCGCTGAGAGCGCCAGCGCGCACAGGTCAGGGGAAAAAACAGGCTGCTGCATCGAGAGAGAAAACCATGCTTGGGCGCAGAGGAGGGGTGCCTGGGCCAGTTCGGTGCTTGGCAGGCTCAGGCCTGCGCCTTGTGGCAGCCGCGATAGATCCAAAAGAGGCTCCGAATCGCAAAAGACGGTGCAGTGGACGCCTGTGCTGAGAGCCAGGCGAATCCTGTCTGCGGCGCGCAGCGTGCCGAGTAGGCGGCGAGCCGGCTCTAGGGAGGTGTCCAACGCCAGGATGCGGTAAGGGCTCTTCGTGGGTACGTAGCCGCAAAAGCCGTAGACGCTTTGGAATTCTTCAAGGCTTTTGATGTGCCCGGAGAAAAGCATGGAGGAGACGAATTCACGCGCCTTTTCCGTATGCGCGTGAAGCGCCGTGCGGAGCTGCCGATTGTCGCTGTTGATCAGCTCGATGCTGCTTTCGATGTAGTCGTAGTCGTCCTCGTAGGCTTCATCCGGCAGGGACGACGCGCCCGATATGCAGGCACGGATGGAGCGAATCGGCTTGTACAGCCGAACCGTCAGCACGATGCATACGCAGCAGCCCAGCAAAAAGACCGCCATGAGCAGGAGGGCTACGGACTGCATGACCCTGAAACGGCTTACGAGGTTGTTGATGCAGACCAGGTCAATCGCCCAGTCTCTCGCGGCGGCGCTGGTGGATATGATGAGCTGGCCGTTGGGCAGGCTGCCCTGGTACTGCGCGAGGGTTGCGAATGGCTCGCTCATTCCCTGCGGGCAGGTGGCAGCGGCCGTAAAAGCTCCCTCGTAGCCGTCCGGCAGGTAGAGCAGCGTGCGCCCGGACGAACTCCGCAGCCGCACCATGCCTCGAGAATTTCCCCACAGCCCCTGAAGATCTGAACGGATGTTTTCAACACACAGCTCAAACACCAGCATCGTTCGTTTTGCGTTCAGCGTGAAAAAGTAAGGGAACAGCAGACAGTCGCGCCCCCTGTATCGATCATGCGATACGACGACTTCCCCCGCGAGCAGAGTGTCATAGAGCGTCTTCCCGGACGCGAGGTCCTCGGGAACGGTGAAACGGTTCGCATTCAGACGGTCGATGGAAAGCGAATCGTCCCCGGAGAGAAAGCGATCCTCCTCAGGAAGCTTATACCAGATGTATTCCAGCCCGCTGTGCGAGGCGGTCAGCAGGCGAAGCTTGGTCTGAAGGGCACTTTGCCCGCTGAAGGCGCTGAGGCTATTCGGGTCCAGCGAATCGTCGCCTACGAGCTGGGCGACGATTCGCCTGAATGCGTCCGTCCAGATTTGCAGGTGCTCCAGCGCGCGGGACGTGCTGCTCAGCTGCTCTTTCATGGCCTGCTGACTGAAGGAGGTAAACAAGTTGTTGAGAATCAGCAGCGTGATGAGCACAAAGGGCACTACGAAGAGCGCTGCGAAGTAGCGAAACAGCTTGCGCGCATGAAAGCTCCTGTAGGTTTTTTTGATCGCCTGCATCACGCCTTATCACCGCTTCAATTTTTTTGATCATTATAACATTTGAACGCAGATTATCACAATCAACAATATTTTTTCGGGGCATAATTCTGTATAAAACCCTAAATTGACAGAATTAAACGCACAAAAAATATTGTAAATTGACAAAACACCTTTTTCCCTGCTACGCTGTTTCCGCCGCTTCAGCAAGGGGCGGGCATGTGGAAGGAAAGGTGTGGCATCATGACGCGACGCAACAGCGCGAACACAGCAAGGCGGATGAAAGGGCGGCCAGCGTCCTTTTACCGGGGATACCTGAAAGCAAACTGGCAGCTTTACCTGCTCATGACGCTGATTATGGCGTACTTCCTCCTCTTTAAGTACCTGCCGATGTACGGACTTCGCATGGCGTTTATGGACTATAACCCCTTTCTTGGCTTTGAAGGCAGCCAATACGTGGGTACGAAGCACTTTCAGCGCCTTTTTAGCAGCAGGCAGTTTTTCCCGGCTTTGAAGAACACGTTGACGCTCAGCGTCTATTCACTGCTGGTGGGCATGCCCTTTCCGCTCCTGTTCGCGCTGCTGCTCAACAGCCTGCCAGGGGAACGGCTCAAAAAGAGCATCCAGACGGTCACCTATGCGCCACATTTTATTTCGACGGTGGTCATCGTGGGCATGCTCAAGCTCTTTCTGTCGCCCAGTTACGGCGTCGTCAATTATTTCCTGAAGGCGATTTCGGGGACGACGATTAACTTCTTCGGGGTATCATCGATGTTTCCGCACCTCTACGTGTGGTCTGATATCTGGCAGAACACGGGCTGGAATGCCGTCATCTACATGGCGGCGCTCTGCTCGGTCGATCATTCGCTGCACGAGGCTGCGATGGTGGACGGTGCAGGCCGGCTGAAACGGCTTTGGCATATCGACATACCGAGCATCATCCCCACGTTCATCATCCTGCTGATCATGCGCTTTGGAAGTTTGGTAAACGTGGGATTTGAAAAGGTATTCCTGATGCAGACGGATTTGAACCTGTCTACGTCCGAGACGCTGGCGACCTACGCCTATAAAATGGGGCTGCAAAAGACCGAATACAGCTTCTCGGCCGCCGTCGATATGTTCAATTCCGTCGTCACGTTCGTGCTTCTGATGTCCGTCAATTTCGTCTCGCGCCGCCTGACCGAGACGTCGCTGTGGTGAGAGGGGGAATCGAGATGATTCGAAAAATCAGGGGTCTGTCGAGAGGCGATAAGCTCTACTTTGCGGTTACGTACGTGTTGATTTTCTTTTTCGTGCTCCTCACGCTGTTCCCGATCTATTTTATCCTGATTGCGTCCTTTTCCTCCCCGAACGACGTCATGCTCGGCAGGGTGCTTTTGCTGCCCTCCAACCCCACGTTCAAGGCGTACGAAATGGTGTTTAAAAACGCAAACATCTGGACGGCTTACGGCAACACCGTCGTATACACGCTGGTGGGGACGGCGCTTTCGCTCACCGCCACGCTGACCGCAGCGTTCGTCTTTTCGCGCAGAAGGCTATATGGTTCCCGGGCATGTATGCTGGCAATTCTCTTCACCATGTATTTTTCCGGCGGACTTATCCCCACGTACTTCAACATCCGCAATTTAGGCATGCTCAACACCATTTGGGCGCTGGTGCTCCCCGGAATGATCAGCGGCTATAACCTGATTATCGCCCGCACCTTTATGCAAAGCAGCATTCCAGATGCACTGGACGAGGCGGCGAAGCTAGACGGGTGCACCCCTATCCGCTACTTTCTTTCTGTGGTGATCCCCCTAAGCACCCCGATTATCGGCGTGCTGTGCCTGTACAGCGTGGTGGGGCACTGGAACAGCTACTATAACGCCCTGATCTATCTGACCGAACGCAAGCGCTACCCTCTGCAGCTCATTTTGCGGGAGATTTTGGTGCAGGGCAGCATGAACACCGAAAACATCACCGATATATCGGCGATGGAGGAAGCATTTGAATTTTTAAATCTGGCAGAATCGCTGAAATACGCGCTGGTGATCGTATCCAGCCTCCCCATGCTGATCCTTTACCCCTTCCTGCAAAAGTTTTTCGTCAAGGGTGTGATGATCGGCTCGGTCAAGGGTTAAGCGGGCGCTGCCCGTCGATAAAAAAAGAGGAGGTATCCCCATGAAACGAATCCTGGCGACCCTGATTGCGCTGGTCTTGCTGGCCTGCGCACTCCCGTCCGCGATAGCGGACGAGAAAAACGATTACCGGCTCACCGATGAAAAGCAGACAATCACATTTTTTGTGGGCCACGGATACCAGACAGACTTCAACGAAAGCAACCTGATGTACCAGAGGCTGGAAGAGCTCACCAACGTGCATGTAGAATGGACGATCGTTTCGCCTTCGGATTCCGATACGCGAAGGAGCCTGATGTGGGCGAGCGGGGACCTGCCGGACATCATCGCGGCGCCCACCAACGATGAGGTGCTCACCTATTCGTCCCTGGGCGCGCTGCTTCCCTTCGACGAGTACAAGGAATACATGCCGAATTTTTACGCTGCGATGAACGACGGACGCAACGACGGAATCGAGCAGATGCTCACGCTGGAGGATGGCCATATCTACGCCTTACCGGCCATCGGCCTGGCCTATTACACCACGGGCGCGGCGAATTTTATCAATACGGCATGGCTTGAAAAGCTGGGCCTTGAAATGCCGACTACGGTGGAAGAGCTCAAAGAAGTGCTCATCGCCTTCCGGGATCAGGATCCGAACGGGAACGGACAAAAGGATGAGATCCCCATGTCATTTGATTGGCACTATGCGGGACAGGACGCAAGAATCGGAGGGGTCTATTCGTGGTTCGGCGTGCTGCCGGGGCTATGGATTCATGACGGCGTAGTGAAATACGGACCCTATATGGAAGATTATAAGACCATGGTAAAGTACTTCGCAGATTTATACGCCGAAGGGCTCATCGATAAGGAAATATTCACGCAGAACAGCACGACGTATAACGCAAAGGGCAGCACAAACCCCACGCTTTACGGCGTTTTCAGCGCGTGGCGCAAGGGGCTGGTTCTGGGCGACCATAATTACGATGATTTCGAAGTTCTCCCCGCGCTGTACTGCGCCGATACAGAACTGAGCGGCTCTGCGCGAACCCATATGGGAGAGGGCCGCGAGTGGAGCTTTAACCGCGTCGCCGTTTCCGCTTCCTGCAAAAATCCGGAGCTCGTATGCCGCTGGCTGGATACCTTCTACGATCCTTATTGGGGCAGCCAGATCGCAGACGGTTATCTGGGAACGCATCTGTACGAGCAGGAGGACGGACAATTTGCCGAGGTGCCCGCCGACCAAATTCCGTCGCAGTACGCGAGCCGGGACGAGTGGAAGTGGTATACCATGGCGAATATGGGCCCTTATTACAAGGCGGAGGAGCACTGCAGGGATCTGGCGACCGGCGCAAAGTGGGCGGTCGAAATGAACCATCAGTCCGAGGTATACGCCGATCACTACATTAACGAGGTGATGATGCCCAGCTATCAACTGCCTGAAGAATACGACCTCATCTCTTCCTATGAAACCGACATCAAGAGCTACGTCAAGGAAATGTTCTCTTTGTGGGTTACCGGAGAGAGCGACGTGGAAGCGGATTGGGCGACTTATCTCAAGACGCTGGAACAGATGGGCGTGCAGGAATACATTTCCGCCTATCAGGCGTACTACGACCGCGTGATGAAGAAGTAAAGTGAGGGGACTACTGGATATGAATACCGGAAGTATGACCCCGGCGTGCCTGCTCTTTCATCCGGAGGGAGTGCAATACCGTGCTGCCGGCCGCACGTGGCAGGGGATACCCGCGATCGAACGGACGCGGGGAGGGACGCTGATCGCCGCTTGGTATACCGGCATGCACGGTGAAGTGTGCGGGAATTTTGTACAGGTGGAAAGAAGCGACGACGATGGGCTGACCTGGACGGACGGCTGGCTGGTCGTAAAGCACGACGATCCTGCTGTGCGCTGCTTTGATCCGTGCCTTTGGCGGGATCCGTCGGACAGGCTATGGCTCTTTTGGGCACAGTCCGGGTTTGGGCAGTTCGATGGGCGCGTCGGGGTATGGGCCTGCGAGTGCGAGGCACCGGATGAAATACATCCGCAGTTCTCTGAGCCCCGGCGTATTGCCAACGGCATCATGCTCAACAAGCCGACGGTTACGCGCTCGGGCGAGTGGTTGATGCCCTGTTCCCTATGGGGGGACGATTACGTAAAAATTGCCGGACCGGGGCATCCGGAGTTAGCCCGTGAGGTGGGTGCAAACGTCTATGTTTCCGTAGATGAGGGAAGGACATTTGCCCATCGAAGCGGCATCCTGATGCCGGGGCGGGTATTTGACGAGCATTCGATCGTGGAGCTTGCGGACGGGCGCCTTTGGATGCTCACCCGCTGCGTCGGCGGCATCGGCCAGGCGTTTTCGCAGGACAGCGGTCATACGTGGCAGGAGATCGGTCCCTCTGGCCACACGGGTCCCAACTCCCGTTTTAATATCACCCGCCTATCCACAGGGGAGCTGCTGCTCATCAATCACATGAATCCTACCAACGTGCTGGACAGGAAACCCTGGAAGCGGCGGGATAACCTGATGGCCATGCTCTCGCTGGACGACGGCAAGAGCTGGATCGGCGGCCTGATGCTGGATACGCGGCCTGAGATCAGCTATCCCGACGCGACGGAGGGACCGGACGGACGAATTTACGTGGTGTACGATCACGAGCGATATAAGGCCCGTGAGATCCTTCTTTCCGTCTTTACGATAGAAGACGTGCTGGCGGGCGCGCCCGTAAGCTCTGGGGCACGGATGCGCGAGGTGGTCAGCAAGGCGACGGGCGTACGGAAACCCACAATGGAATACGATTGAAATGAACGGCACTTTGAAGGCGCGGGCATCCTTGTGGATCCTCGCGTTTTTTGTATCATGAACACCCGTGCACCGCGGCTGCACCTGTCAATGATCCACAGGATCTGGCTCAGAGAAGGGGCGGAGACGACTGCCTTCTTGTTTTGTTTTAATAACTGTTGACCGTGACGCGCGTTTCTGAGCAATTCGCACATAAAACCGGACAAAAACATAGGGGAAGAGGCGCTTAAAAGCGTTTGAAAAAGGGCATGTTTTTTGATATAATAATATAGTAGAAAAAATTTGGACCAAGGGGCGAAAAGAGTATGATCGTGCACCTGGGGCAGGACGCTTCAGCGCTTGCAGAGGACATCGTGATGATCCTTAACATCGCTGATGGCGTGCCCGAGGAAACGCGCGCTTTTTTAAAAGTGCAGCGCGCGGCGGGCAGGGTCGAGGACATATCCGGCGGGCAGGCCAAGACCGTCGTCGTCCTGTGCGGACGCCGCAGAGGGATCCGCGTACTTCTATCGCCTATTTCGTCCGCGACGCTGCGGCTGCGCCAGAGCGCGCGCGCAGAGGCGGACCGACATTCGCGCAAGGGGACTTTCCCTTTGCGCGCCGATTGAGGTGGAACATGGAAAACGAACAGGTAAATCAGCAGCAGTACGACGAAACCCAAATTCAGGTGCTCGAAGGGCTGGAAGCGGTGCGCAAGCGCCCGGGCATGTACATCGGCTCGACCGACGTGCGCGGACTGCATCACCTGGTCTACGAGATCGTGGACAACGCGGTCGACGAAGCGCTCGCAGGCTTTTGTACGGAGATCGTCGTGACGCTGGAAAAAGATGGATCGGTGACGGTAAAGGACGACGGACGCGGCTTTCCGGTGGGCATCCATCCCAAGATGGGCCGCCCGGCGGTCGAGGTCTGCCTGACCGTGCTGCATGCGGGCGGCAAGTTCGGCGGCGGGGGATACAAGGTTTCCGGCGGCCTGCACGGCGTCGGCGCATCGGTCGTAAACGCGCTGTCCGAGCACATGAAGGTCAGCGTCTATCAGGACGGCAGGATCTACGAGCAGGAATATAAGCGCGGCAAGATCCTCTACGACCTGCGCGTGATCGGGGAGACGGAACGCACGGGCACGACGGTCAACTTTCTGCCCGACGTGAAGAGCGAGGGCAACCCGGAGGGCATCTTCGAGACGGGCGACTTCCAGTACGACACGCTCAAGGTGCGGCTTCGTGAGATGGCCTTCCTCAACAAGGGCATTAAGATCGTTCTGCGCGACGAGCGCGTCGATCCCGTGCATGAGCACGTTTTTCACTACGAAGGCGGCGTGCGCGAATTCGTCAAGTACCTCAACAAGAACAAGGAGGTGCTCTTCCCGGAACCCATTTACATCGAGGGCATCCGGGGCACGACGACGGTCGAGGTCGCGATGCAGTACAACGACACCTACAACGAGACCATCTTTTCGTTCGCCAACAACATTCATACGCCGGAGGGCGGAACGCACCTGACGGGCTTCCGCACGGCGATCACCCGCGTGGTGAACGACTACGGCAAGCGCCATAAAATCCTCAAGGACAGCGATGCGATGCTGCAGGGCGAGGACATCCGCGAGGGCCTGGCAGCGATCATCTCCGTCAAGCTGGAGGACCCGCAGTTCGAGGGACAGACGAAGTCCAAGCTCGGCTCCAGCGAGGTGCGTACGATCGTGGACGGCCTCGTGAGCGCGCAGCTTTCCGACTTCATGGAGGAGAACCCGCAGATTTCCAAGGCGATTTTGGATCGCTGCCTGAACGCCGCACGCGCGAGGGAGGCGGCCCGCAAGGCGCGCGACCTGACGCGCAGGAAGACCGTGCTCGAGTCCGCGAGCCTGCCGGGCAAGCTGGCCGACTGTTCCGAGCGCGACCCCTCCAAGTGTGAAATCTTCCTCGTCGAGGGGGACAGCGCAGGCGGCTCGGCCAAGACCGGCCGCGACCGCCACTTTCAGGCGATCCTGCCGCTGCGCGGTAAGATTCTGAACGTCGAAAAGACGCGGCTGGACCGCATTCTCGCCAACAACGAGATCAAGGCGATGATCACCGCTTTCGGCTGCGGCATCGGCGAAGACTTCAACGCGGAGAAACTGCGCTACCACCGGATCGTATGCATGACGGACGCCGACGTGGACGGAAGCCACATCCGCATCCTGATGCTGACCTTCTTCTATCGCTTTATGCCGAGGCTGATCGAGGACGGCTACGTCTACATCGCCCAGCCGCCGCTTTACAAGGTGACGTACAAGGGGCAGGAGCGCTACGTCTATTCCGACGAGCAGCTGGACGCCGTGATGCGCGAAATCGGGCGCGACAAGAAGCCCGAGGTGCAGCGCTACAAGGGCTTGGGCGAGATGAGCGCCGAACAGCTCTGGACGACCACCATGGACCCCTCTACCCGTACGATGATGAAGGTGACCATCGAGGACGCCATCGCTGCGGATGAGATCATGACGTTGCTGATGGGCGAGAAGGTCGATCCGCGCCGCGAGTTCATCGAGGAAAACTGCAAGCTGGTGCTGGATCTGGACATCTGATCCGGTGCTTCGGGCTAGGCCTGAAGCATCCCGCAAAATTACTGCGAGGTGAAACCGTTTGGATAATGAAAACAACAACACCCCGGGCACGGAGGAGAACCAGCCGGTCAGCGCCGAGTACGTGCCGCGCCTGATTCCCATCGATTTGGAGACGGAGATGAAGAAGTCGTTCATCTCCTACGCGATGGCGGTCATCATCACGCGCGCTCTGCCGGACGTGCGCGACGGCCTGAAGCCCGTGCACCGGCGCATCATCTACTCCATGCACGAGCTGGGCATGACGCCGGACAAGCCCTACCGCAAGAGCGCCCGCATTGTCGGCGACGTGCTGGGCAAATTTCATCCGCACGGCGATACCGCCGTGTACGACGCCATGGTTCGCCTGGCGCAGGACTTTTCCACGCGCTACATGCTGGTCGAGGGCCAGGGCAATTTCGGCTCCGTAGACGGCGACGGCGCGGCAGCCATGCGTTACACCGAAGCGCGCATGTCCAAAATCGCGATGGAGATGGTCGCCGACCTGGACAAGGAGACGGTGGACTTCTGCCCCAACTTCGACGAGACGCTGATGCAGCCGACCGTCATGCCCTGCCGTTACCCGAATCTGCTGGTCAACGGCTCCAGCGGTATTGCCGTCGGCATGGCGACGAACATCCCCCCGCATAACCTGGGCGAGGTGATCGACGGCGTCGTCTGCCTGATCGACCATCCCGATGCGACGCTCAAGGATCTGATGGAGCACATCAAGGGTCCGGATTTCCCCACAGGCGGCATCATCATGGGCCGCCAGGGGATTTACGAGGCCTATTCTACGGGCCGCGGACGCATCGTCACCCGCGCGAAGACCGACATCGAGCAGATGACGGTCAACCGCTCGCGCATCGTGGTCACGGAAATCCCCTACATGGTCAACAAGGCCAAGCTGGTGGAAAAAATTGCCGAGCTGGTGCACGAGAAGCGGCTGGACGGCATCTCGGACATTCGCGACGAGTCCGACCGCAACGGCATGCGCATCGTCATCGAGCTCAAGAAGGACGTCAACGCGGCGGTGGTGCTCAACTACCTGTACAAGCACACCCAGCTTCAGGATTCGTTCGGCGCGATCATGCTGGCGCTGGTGGACGGCGAGCCGAAGGTGCTCTCCCTGCACCAGATGCTCTACCACTACCTCGAGCACCAGAAGGAAGTCGTCACGCGGCGCACAAAGTACGACCTGGACAAGGCCGAGGCCCGCGCGCACATCTTGGAGGGCCTGCTCAAGGCGCTGGATCACATCGACGAGATCGTAAAGACCATCCGCGAGAGCGAGAGCACAGGCGCCGCGCGCGACGCCTTGATGCAGAAGTTCGACTTTTCCGAGAAGCAGGCGCAGGCCATTCTGGACATGCGCCTGGCGCGCCTGACCGGCTTGGAGCGCGAGCGCCTGCAGGAGGAATACGACGAGCTGAAAAAGACCATCGCCTACCTGCGCGCCATCCTCGCGGACGAGCAGATGCTGCTTTCCATCGTGCGCGGCGAGCTGCTCGAGGTGAAGCGCAAGTACGCGGACGAGCGACGCACGGAGATCACCTCCATGGCGGACGAGATCGACCCGGAAGATCTCATTCAAGAAGAGGATATGGTCGTGACGCTGACGCACTTCGGCTACGTCAAGCGCCTGCCCACCAGCACCTACCGCAGCCAGAACCGCGGCGGCAAGGGCGTTTCGGGCATGAGCACGCGCGACGAGGATTACGCGGAGCAGCTGCTGGTCATGTCGACGCACGAAGACCTGATGTTCTTTACGAACAAGGGACGCGTGTATCAGATCAAGTGCTATGAGATCCCGGAGGCAGGCCGCACGGCGCGCGGCACGGCGATCGTGAACCTGCTGCAGCTGGACGGCGGCGAAAAGGTCACGGCGATGATCCGCATCCCGGCGGACGCGGCGGATCACTACTTAGTGATGGCCACTCGTATGGGCCTCATCAAGAAGACCGCGCTTTCGGAGTTCCAGAATCTGCGCAAGACGGGCCTGATCGCCATCGTGCTTCGCGAGGACGACGAGCTGATGGGTGTGGAGCTGACCGACGGCGAGCAGGAGATCCTGTTGGGCACGAAGGGCGGCATGGCCATTCACTTCAGCGAGGGGGATATCCGCGCCATGGGCCGCGTGAGCATGGGCGTCAAGTCCATGGATTTGGACGAGGGCGACGCGATCGTAGGCCTCGCGGTGTACGAAGAGGGTGCGCAGGTGCTCTCCATCACCGAGAATGGCTACGGCAAGCGCACGGAGATCGACGCTTACCGCCTGCAAAGCCGCGGCGGCAAGGGCATCCGCGCGATGAACCTGACCGACAAGACGGGCTCGCTCGCCTCGCAGCTGATCGTGCACGAAGACGAAGACCTGATGCTCATCACCGACGACGGCGTCATCATCCGCTTGCCGGTGGAGGGCATCCCGGTGCTGGGCCGCAATACCCAAGGCGTGCGCGTCATGCGCGTGGCGGAGGGCAGTCATGTGGTCGGCGTCACCCGCGCGGAGAAGGAAGAGGATGAGCCCCAGACGCAGGAGGAGGCCTTCGAGGGCGCGGCGGAGGACGGTGCGACCGAGGGTCAGGACGAAGAAATTTAACGAGAAGACCGGTGTGAAGGGGTTTGGAGGCGATGCCGCCTGACCCCCGTTCGGAGGGCTTCGCCCTCTTGAGATTTCCCCGCCTCGCCGCAGCGCGCGGCAGGGGGATTCCTCAGGGCGAAGCCCCGGGACGGGGGCCGGAGCGCGCAGCGCGGAACCCCTTTGCGCCGCTTTTTTGTGAGGTACGCATGAAGAAGGAATATCTGCTCGTGCTCGCCGGCGTGGCGGGCGTTTCCATCAGCGGGCCGCTCGTCAAGTGGGCACTTGCATGCGGCGCGTCGCCGGTCACCATCGCCTGCCTGCGTCTCGCCATCGCCACGCTGGCGCTGCTCGTGCCTGCGGTCAAGACAGGGGCGCTGCGGGAGATGCTGCGCGCTCCACGGAGAGACATCGCCCTTGCCGTGGCCGCGGCTTTGCTGCTGGCGCTGCACTTCGCCAGCTGGATGACCTCCCTATCGAGAACTTCGACGTTCGCGAGCGTCGCGCTCGTGTGCACGCAGCCGTTGTTCGTGGCGGCGCTTTCCGGCGCAGTGCTGGGGGAACCCATCAAGCGCGAGGCCGTGCCCGGCGCGCTGACCGCTGTGGCCGGCGCGATCGGCATCGGCGTCTTTTCCATGAGCGGGCAGGGCGGCGACTTTGTGGGCGACCTGCTGGCGCTCGCGGGGGCGGCCTTCATGGCGGGGCACTGGCTCTGCGGCCGCGCGGCGCGGCGCACGAGTTCAGCGCTGGGCTACATGACGTTTGTGTATGGGCTTACGGCGGTGTTTCTCGCCCTGATGATGCCCTTTACGGGTGGGTTTGTCGCGCCGAAGGAGTCCCTGCCTGCGATCATTTTGCTGGCGGTGCTCTGCACGTTGGGCGGTCAGGCGCTGTTCACCTATGCGCTGGGCTTTGTGAGCGCGGACGTCGTCTCCTTCGCGCTGCTCGGCGAGCCGGTCGGCGCGGCGATTTGGGCCTATTTTCTCTTCGGAGAGCGCGTCAGCCTGCCGCTGCTGCTGGGCGGAATTGTGGTGCTGCTGGGGCTCGCCTGGTACATGATAGGCGAGATGCGGGCAAGCCGGAGGCCCGGACATTGAAGGAGGGGTGCATATGAAGAAAGCTTTCAGCGCGGCCGGGTGTCTGCTTCTCGGCGCGCTCGCGGCCTGGGCGCTTCCCTTAACGATGGTGCTGCGCGAGCCCATAGAGGCGCTGACCAACAGCACGGCGCTGCTGCTCGCCGCCCTGGCCTTCGCGCTGCTCATCCGGCGCGCAGAAAGAAGCGGATGCCTTGGCGTGCCGGAAATGGTCATGGGCGTGCTCTTTTCGGCCATGCTGGTGCTCGGAAGCGAGCTATCCCTGTATGCCGAGCATGCCTTCGCGCGCAATCGCCTGCCTATGCAGGCGGTTGCAATTCTCGGCTTTTCATCTGTACCAGCCTCACTCCTGGCGATCGCACGCCCCTCTGTTGCGCGGCCGGTCGTCGTGTCTGCTGATGGGAAGGCGGATGTGCGCGGCGGAGATAAAACCTGCTTCTTCGGGCTGTGGATTGTCATCGCATTGTGTTATCTGCCCGCATGGATAGCTTATTTCCCGGCAATTACGTCTTACGACACAGATGCGCAGATGCGTCAGATTTATCAGAACGCCTACAGCAACGGTCATCCGCTTCTGCACACGGGCATTCTGGCGCTGTGTACCGGCATAGGTGGCGGCGGGCGTGCGGGCGTCGCGATTTATGCGGGGTTGCAAATACTTTGTATGAGCGGAGCGTATGCCTTTGTGTGTACGCGCATGCGGTCGTGGGGCATACCAAAGGCGCTCTGGATTTGCGCGGCGGCGTACTTTGCGCTGTGGCCGACGCACGCCATGCTCGCGATTACGATCACAAAAGACGTGCTCTTTACGGGGCTCTTTATCATAGGTACGGCGTTGGTGATCGATGCGCTGCGCGCGGGGCGGTCGTTCTTTGCGCAGCCTCGGCAGGCGGTGCGCCTGTGTCTCGTGCTTGCGCTGATGTGCATGATGCGGCACAATGGCGTGGCCTCGGTCTTGGCGCTGTCTGTGGGGCTGATTGCTGCATCCCGCGGCGGGCGTGTACGTATGGCGGCGCTTTGCGCGGCTTCGCTTTGCTTCTATGGGGGGATGAACGCATTGCTGAACGTTGCGCTGCATGCAGCGCCGGACAACGGCAACGTTCTGTTCAGCGTGCCCGCCCAGCAGATCGCCGCAGCGGTAAACAACCAGCCAGATCGCATCTCAGAAGAGGAGCGCGCAGCGTTGGGCGAATTGTTTCCGCCCGGCACGCTGGAGAACTATACTCCTTTTCTGGCAGATCCGGTGAAGGATAAGTTTTTTTCGAGTGTGCTGCGAGCGAACCCTGAGAGATACTTGTACATGTACCTGTCCATCGGCCGCAAGTGCCCGGGCAGCTACCTGAGCGCCGCGCTGGCGCTGAACTGCGGACTGTGGTACCCGGACAATACGGCGCATGTGACGGTTCACGCGGACATCGGTCAGGGCTATATCGAAACCATTGATTATTTCGAGTGGCCGGATGAAAAGCTCAACCGCCCCGGCTGGCTGCCCCGAACGCGCAAGCTGTATGAGGCCTTTGCGTCTGTCGGCACGTATCGTAAGGTCGGCGTGCTCTCGATCCTTTTTGCGCCCGGGATTTACACGTGGCTGCTGGTCGCGTCGACATTCCTCCTCTGCCGGGTGGGACGCAGGCGTGCCGTCGTTGCGCTGCTGCCCTGCTGGGGTCTCGTGCCGGTGCTGCTCCTGGGGCCGGTCATCAACGTGCGCTACGTCTATCCGATGATGGCCGCGGCGCCCGTCATGCTCGCGCTACTGATCGGGAACCCGCTGAAGCAGGAGGTTGCATCATGATCGAATTTACGCTGTCGGGCAGTGGGCGTGCGAATAAATCGTCTGCTGACGGAGATGCACCATGAAAAAAGTTCTGAACTTGGCGGGCTGCTTGCTTCTCGGCGCGCTCGCGGCCTGGGCGCTTCCCTTAACGATGGCCCTGCGCGAGCCCGTAGAGGCGCTGACCAACAGCACGGCGCTGCTGCTCGTCGCCCTGGCCTTCGCGCTGCTCATCCGGCGTGCAGAAAGAAGCGGATGCCTTGGCGTGCCGGAAATGGTCATGGGCGTGCTCTTTTCGGCCATGCTGGTGCTCGGAAGCGAGCTGTGCGTGCGCGCGGAGCATGCCTTTACGCGCGCACGGTTGCCTTATCAGGCCGTCGCCATTTTATCGCTTTCACCGGGAATCGCCTCGTTGCTGGCGCTCGCGAGGCAGACGCTTGCAAAGCGCTCGCCGGCACGGGGAAGCACAGGCGCGCATCCGTTTGCGTTTTTTCTTGCGATGTGGGCTTTCATCGCTCTGTGCTATCTGCCGGCGTGGCTTGCGTATTTTCCGGCGATCACCTCGTACGACACCGGCACGCAGCTGAGCCAGATCGCATCCGGGGAATACGTAAGCAACCATCCGCTTCTGCACACGGGTCTGCTCACGCTGTGCATCCGCGCCGGAGGCGGAGGACGGATGGGCGTCGCGCTGTATGCGTTCTTTCAACTGCTTTGCCTGAGCAGCGCGTTCGCCTATGCATGTTTCAAGCTGCGGGTCTGGGGCGCGCCGCGAATGCTTTGGGGGAGTGCGGCGCTGTACTTCGCGCTTTGGCCTACCCATGCGCTGCTTGCGGTCGCGATAACCAAGGACGTGCTCTTTTCGGCCCTGTTTCTCCCGACTACGCTATATGTGATCGAGGCGTTGCGGGATATTGACGCCTTCTTTAGGCTTCGCCTGCCTGCTCTTCGCCTTGTTCTTTCGCTTGCAGCGCTGTGCTTGCTTCGCCATAACGGAGTAGCGGCCGTGCTTGCACTGTCCGTTGGTCTCGTGATTGTCTTTAAGGGAAAGCGCTGCAGGCTGATCGCGCTATGCGCAGCTGTCTTGTCCCTATACGGTCTGATGAACATGGCGCTGGGGAGCGTCCTGCAGGCCTCAAAGGGAAATGGCGCGGTGATGCTCAGCGTTCCGGCACAGCAGATCGCTGCGGCGGTAAAATCCCATCCTGAACGAATCGACGATGAGGAGCGGGGGGCGCTGGAGACGCTGTTCGACGCGGAATGCTTCGAGAATTACCTCCCGTTTTTTGCAGATCCTGTCAAGGATCACCTGCATATGGATGTGCTGGCAGAAGACCCTGTCAAGTACGCACAGGTCTACCTGTCTATCGGTCGCAAGTGCCCGGGCACTTATCTGAGTGCCGCGCTGGCGCTGAACAGCGGACTTTGGTATCCCGATAACGCAGCGCATGCCAATATGTACATGAAGGACGGCGTCGGCTACGTCGAGACGATCGATTATTTTACGTGGCCGGGGGAGACGCTGGACCGTCCTGGATGGCTGCCGCGCGTGCATGCCTATTACGAAGCGTTTGCTTCGGACGGCGTTTACCGCCGCATAGGCGTGCTTTCGATCCTTTTCGCGCCCGGGATTTACACGTGGCTGCTGATCGCGTCGACGTTCCTCCTCTGGCGAATGGGGCGCGGGCGTGCCGTCGTCGCGCTGCTGCCCTGCTGGGGTCTCGTGCCGGTGCTGCTCCTGGGGCCGGTCATCAACGTTCGCTACGTCTATCCGATGATGGCCGCGGCGCCCGTCATGCTCGCGCTGCTGATCGGGAACCCGCTGAAGCAGGAGGTTGCATCATGATCGAATTTACGCTGGGTGAGCCCATTCCGGAGGGCGCTCCGACGCTGCGGCGGTTGGCCGTGCGCGCCGTCGTCTGGCGCGGGGAAAGGCTGCTGCTGGTCCGAACCAACAAGGGGGACTACAAGTTCCCGGGCGGAGGGCAGGAGACGGGCGAGGATGACGCGCAGACGCTCGTGCGTGAGACGCTAGAGGAGACAGGCTATCTGGTGCGTCCGGCGGGTGCGCTGTTTTGCCGTGCCATTGAGCGGCGAAGGGATCTGTACGACGAAAGTCAGTACTTTTACATGACCTCGCTGTACTATCCCTGCGAGCTGTGCGCGGCTGAAAACGCCGGGCAGCGCCTGTCCGGCTACGAAGTGGCGCTGGAAATGGCGCCTGTGTTCGTAGAACCGCGGGAAGCTATCGCCTATAACGAGCGGCTGATGCAAAGCGGCGTCGGCGTGCTGCGCTGGGTCGAACGGGAGACGCGGGTGCTGCGCGCGCTGTGCGCGGAGTAGAGACAAAGACGAAGCCCCTTAAAGCGGTGAATACCCGCTTTAGGGGGCTTCTGCGTTTGGAAAGGGTCGATTACGGCTGCTGCCGCCGGTAGTGCTCCAGGAAGCAATAGACGTCGAAGTCCGGCTGTACCTGAGGTTCGCTTTCCCAGGCAAAGCGCCGCAGCGCTTCCCAGGCGGGCTGCCAGAGCGCGGTCTCCCGGCGGGAAAAGGGAATCAGGTAATCGCATAGGCGGACCGTCAGCGAGCGCCAGAAGCGCAGGTTCTGCCAAGAGCGCGCCTGTGCGGGGCAGAGCTCCTCTGGCACGGGCAGCTTGGCTTCTTTCAGGCACGTGCGCAACGATTCCAGGCTGCGCGCCGCGTCTTCACTGGGCGCAGGATGATCCTGGCCGTACAGATCCATGGGGAACAGGCGGCTGAGCGTTTCGCAAAGGGCGAGCGCCGCGCCGTATTTCGGGCCGAACGATCGCTCGAAATACGCGTCGCGCGCTGCGTCAAAGTCGAGAGAAGGGTCGCACAGCGTCCACCCCGCGAGGCTGAGCGCAAACCCATGGGGCATGCACACCCGCTGGAGCTGACAGTTGACGAGCCCGTTGAGACCGAGCGAGGCGAGCGCGCGGATGTCGCCGTGCAGCACGCGGCTCACAGTCATGTGCCCGGGGTCATAGCTCACCGCGCCGCAGAGGTGGTAGTCGAAGTCGAAGCTGTCGCCGCCAAAGGAGGTCTGCCAGGCAGCGAGATAGCCGAGGTTTTCTGCGAGGTCCGGTCCGAATGCGAGGCGATTGCGCGCATAGGGCGGAATCGATTCCGAGGGGCGCACGCCCGCGAAGGAACGGGAGAAGCTGCGCGTGATGGGCGCGTACATGAGGATGAAGCGGTCCTCGTTGGAGAGCCGCGTCTTTTCCGGCGGGAAGAGCAGGTCGAAGTAGAGCAGGAAGGCAATGCGCACCGGATTTCCGCTTTGCGTGAGCAGCGCGTCCGCTTCATTGAGCATCTGAACGTAGAAGTCGGAGGGACGGGCCTTTTGGCAGGCGTCGCATTCGCACTGGTTGTTGAAATCGTCCGCAAGCCACACGTGCAGCACGTCGATTTCAGGGTGTGCGTCGGCGTAGCCGGCAATGGCCTGCGCCATGAGGCTTCGCACCTCAGGGCTTGAGTAGCACAGATTGGTGTTGAGCGCGATGCCGCGATAGAGCCCGCGCACGCCCCCGACCTGCGCCATGCAGGCGCGCTGAGCGGCCGTCGGTTCTATGCCGTCGTCCTCCCAGTGCAGGCCGGGGATGCCCAACGGCTCGCAGGTCCACCCGTGTCCCACCGCGTGGTAGAGGAGCCCGCGGCGCTTCACCGCACGGACGACGGCGGCGAGCATTTCGCGGGCGAGCTTTGGCGTATACGTTTCCGGCGCGCGCAGCGGGTTTCCCTTATGGGTGTACCAGCGCTCGAAGAACGTGTAGGCCTCCATGAACTGCGTGAAGTAGGCGTTGTATCCCGCCTTGGGCGCGAAATCGACCATGTCCAGCACGTTTTCCAGGCTTACGCTGCCCTCGATGCAGATGCAGCGGTGGCGGCAGGCGGCGCACATTTGAACGTGCGATTCGAGGCGCGAGAGGCTTGCGCGGGGGACGATTTCACCCTCGGGCCCGGGACGCAGAAAGGCGCAGCCCGCATCGCTCAAGAGCCGATAGGCGCCGAGCAGCGCGCTGCGGGCATTGGAGACGGCGATGACGCCGCGGCCATCCTCCACGTCGATGCGATAGGCGTCGTCCCAATAGGGATCCCGGACGTCCAGCGCTTTGAACTCCGCCTTGGAAAAGGGAACGAACCGAATCTGCGCCACGTCGTAGGCAGGGTCCATCAGGGCGGCGTAACGGCGGAGCTCCGCACGGGCAAAGGATAGCACGTTTTCATCGAGCATGGCGGTCGCCTCCATCGTAGATGATCTTTAAAGGGCGGGGAGAAACGCCTGAGGTATTGCGCGCCGTGGCCGCCGTTCCTCCCTCGCCGGGAAACGTTACTTGCCGAGGTAAGCGTCGATCTGGCTCTGCATCTCCGCGCAGATGGCGCTCACCGCGTCGTAAGCCTCTTCGCGGAAGAGCTTCATGCCCTCGTCAGGATCGACTGCGCCGTTCTGAATGGCGAACCAATACTTCTGCAGCGCGACGTTGTACTGCGACACCTGGTTGCTCACGGGTTCGGAGTTGAAGCTGAAGCCGCTGAGTACGCTGCTGGAGAAGAAGTCCTTGTCGTGGAAACGGTCGATGTGCGCGAGGTCCGCTTCGGTGAAGTTGCTGTCGTAGCGTTCGTAGGCGGCGTTGCGCACCCAGGTCCACGTCTCGGCGGACCAAAGGTCGGAATTGACCTTGAACTGCTTGTCGCCGATGGGCTCCCAGGTCACGCCCTCGATGCCATAGGCGCACAGGTCGAAGTGCTCCTGATTTTCGGATACCCAGTTGAGGAATTGAAGCGTGCGCGCTTTGTTCTCGGGCGTGCTGGTGGAGGGGATAAAGCAGAAATCCCACGCCTTGAAGTCGGTGGCAAACTTCTTGTCCTGGTCAAAGTCGTAGAAGGTCACGGCTTCGTACACGCCGTTTGGATCGGCCTGTGAAAGCGCCTGCTGCAGGGAACCGGCTACGCCGATGTCCGCGCCGCAGGAAATGGCGCAGGAACCCTCCTGAACCTTGGCGTACCAGTCCGGCAGGGACATCACGTCCGGGTGCAGGATGCCATCCTGATAGAGCTTGCGGGCGAGCTGGATGTCCTCCCACAGGGGCTGCGGCATGTCGTCGAAGATGTTGTAGATCCTGCCGTCGTTGTTCTTGAAGTAAAAGACGCCTTCCCAGCCCATATCGGTGATCCACATGTAATCCGGGATCTCGTACAGGTCGAACGCGGCGAGCATGGCCGCCATCGTGTTGCCTGCGGCGCGGCCGGTGATGATCGGGGTGAGCTCGGGATGCGCTTCCTTGACCTTGTACGCAAAGTCGATGAGCTCCTGCTCGGTCTTGATCTCCGGCACGCCCAGCTCCTCGCGGATGTCCTTGCGCACCAGGAACTGCATCGCGCGGCCGTAGTAGTCGCCGAGCGGGATGCCGTACAGATGGTATTCGCCGTCCGGCCCCTTAGCCCTGTTGGCGTCGAGGATTTCTTCCGTCTTGGCGGCGACGAGATTCGGCGCGTATTGACGGATCAGGTCGTCCAGCGGCTCGTAGTAGCCGCCCGCGATGCTGGTGTTCATGGAGCCCCAGGAGGCGTCGTACACCAGCGAGTACTTCTGCCCGGCGGCCAGGGCCATCTGCATCTTTCCGCCGTAGTCGTCCCATCCGGCGTAGATGAACTTGAGATCGATATTCAGCTCGTCCCGGCAGGCGTCCTCGATCGCCTTCTCCACCTGCTCCAGACCGGCTGGGGCATCGCCGGGAACGTAGATGACGATCTCCTCCAGGGGCAGCGCGTCGTCGGCCAGGGCCAGGACGCCCGTGCCCAGGCACAGGGCCGCACACAGCAGCAGGGATAGGAACTTTTGAAACATGAGAGTCCCTCCTTTTATTTTTTCACGCATCCGCGTGAGAGGTTCAACGGAATCAGCCTTTGACCGCGCCGACGGTGATGCCCTGCACGAAGTACTTTTGGATGAAGGGGTATACCAGCAGGATCGGGCCGATGGTAATGCAGACGGTCACCAGCTGCACGGTGAGCGGCTGCATGACGAAGTTGGCGGAGCTGCCCATGATGGAGGCCATCTGCTGGCGGGAGATGATGTTGCGGATGAGGATTTGCAGGGGCTTGAGGTCGGCGCGCGTGATGAACAGGTTTGCCAGCCACCAGTCGTTCCAGTAGCCCAGCGCGTAAAAGAGCATAATCGTCACCGTCGGGATGATGGACATGGGCCATACGACCTTGAAGAACACGAAGCCGTCGTGCGCGCCGTCGATGTAAGCGGCTTCGGTCAGCTCGTAGGGAAGGTCGCGAAAGTGCGAGACCATGATGAACGTGTTGAAGGGGCTGAGCACGTAGGGCAGAATCAGCGCGAGCAGCGTATCGTTCAGGTGAAGCACGGAAACCATGAGCAGGTAGAAGCCCACCAGGCCCGAGCCCATGATCATGGGGATGTAGGTGAGAAAGGAAATTTTGTAGCGGTACTTGACTCGCGGATGCGCAAGACCGTAGGCGAACATCGCGGTCACCACCGTGGCCAGCGCCGTGCCGCAGACGGTCACGGTGATGGAAACCATGTAGTTGGTGAAGACCTTGCCGTTTCCCAGCACGTAGCGATATCCGTCGAGCGAGAAATCTTTAGGCCAGAGCTGAAAGCCGTTTCGCGTCAGGTCCATGGCGGGCACCATGGAGTTGACGATGATGAGGTAAAACGGCAGGATACACAGGACGAAGGAAAATGCGAGCACGAGGCCGCATACGCCGAGGTAAGCGCGCTCGCCGGGGGAGCTTCTGATGGCGTTCTTCCTGCCGGGATGTTTCAAAGCCGGATTCATAGGGCGTACCTCCTTTAAAACAGCCGTGCGTCGGGCTCGATGCGCTTGGCGATCCAGTTGAACAGCAGGATCGTGAGGACGCCCATGCCAGCCTGACAGACGGTGATGGCCGAGGACATGGAGAAGCTGTTCGTCTGGCGCATGGCGCGATAGGCGTAGGTGTCGATCACGTCCGTGGTGCTGTACAGCAGGCTGTTGTCGCCGATGAGCCCGTAAAGCATGCCCGTGTCGCCGTAGAAGATGCGGCCCGTCGCCATCAGCATCATGACCAGCACGGTTTTGCGGATGAGCGGCAGCGTGATGCGCAGGACCATCTGCAGCCGGGAGGCGCCGTCGATCACCGCGCTTTCGTAGTAAGCCGGGTCGATGGAGGTTACCGCGCCGATGAAGATTACCGCGTAGTAGCCGGAGAAGCGCCAGACGTATACGAGCGTCAGGATCACGCGCCAGTAACCGGGCGTAGCGTAAAAGCTTACGGTCTTCCCGGTCAGCGCGAGGATCGCCTGCGTGAGGAGCCCCTGCTGCGAGGCGAGCAGCGCGTACATCATCTGCTGCACCACCATCCAGGAGACGAAGTAGGGCAGAAACACGCCGGACTGCAAAAGGCGCTTGAGCCAGGTGCGCTGCACCTCGCTGAGCAGGACGGCGAGCACCACCGCGAAGCCCATGCCGAAGAGAATGAACAGGGCGTTCAGATAGAGCGTGTTGAGCGTGATGGGCAGCCAATCGCGGGTAGAGAAGAAGAACTGAAAGTTTTTCAGCCCCACAAACGGGCTTCCCCAGATGCCCTTTTGCAGGGTATAATCCTTAAAGGCAAGCAGGTAGCCGGACAGCGGCATGTAGGAGAAGACGAACAGAAACAGCAGGCCGGGCACCATCATGAGGTAGATGTATCGGTTTGCCCGAATCTCCTGTCCAAAACGCCTCAGTGCCGTTTGCATGCGATCACGCCCTTTCGCTTGGTCTATTCGCAGTATACACGCGTCCAGGGGAGCCCGCCTAGTGTGAAGATTGACGTTTTGAGTATGAAAATGGACGCTTTTTCCGATAAATGGGGTGCAATTTTTGAATGCAGGGTGCAGAAATTCATTTTTCCCTAGGCGAAACTTGTTCGATCTCGCTATAATAGGGAAGGTCTACCGAAAGGAGGGGATGGATGGATGAAGAACCTGCTGCAGAGCACATGGGTGCGCTTCGCGCTGCGGGCCTCGCTGATCGCCGCGGTTTCCCTGATGATCCTCTGCCTCGTCCTTTCGGAAGCGTACATTCAGGCGTCGCGCGCGGCGCTGGAACAGGCCTCGCGCAGCAAGGCAGAGCAGGTCGCTTCCCATTTGGACAGTGTGATCGAGACGGTCTTCTCCTACACCTACGCGGTTTACAACGATCCGGACGTCTTTCAGTGGCTCTACAAGGAGGATCAGGACCCTTACCGCGACATTCGCATGACGCTCTCCGTGGGCCGCTACCTCAAGAGCGAGCGATACCTGAACGATATCTTTCTCTTTAACGGCCATACGGAGCGCATTTATTCCTCCAGGACGGGCCTTTCCACCTACAGCCAGCCCGCCAGCGCGTCGCTGCTTCAGATGGCGCAGGATTCTCGGCCCGGCCTCGTGCGCCTCGTACCCTTTGCGCAGGACGGGCTTGAAGGGCTCACGGTCACCTATCCCATGTCCCTGATCGATCGGACGTACGACGGGCGCATGGTCCTGCTGGTCAGCACCAGCGCCATCGAGCGCAACATACTGGGCGAGAGCTCGGCGGAGGAGCAGCTATTCGTCGTGGATGCCGAGGGAAACTGCTTGCTGGGCCGCGCGCCGGACGACCTGGAGGAGATCCTCCGCCGGGCGGAAGACGGCGAAAAGGACACGCTTTTTTCCGGCTGGATGGGCAGCCAGACGCTCGTGTCGAGCCTGCACATGGTCAACCAGCCCTGGACGGTCTGCCACGTGCTGCGCGTGACGCCCACGGGCGGGCAGACCGGGTGGTATCTGCGCATCCTGGCCGCGGCCCTTTGCCTGACGGTGCTGGTGCTGGCAGGCGCGCTGCTCCTCTGGTCCTGGCGGATGCTCTCGCCGTATGACCGCATTGTAAACCGCCTCATGGGGGCCGCCGGGACGACGGGCCCGCGGAACAAGGCGGCGCTGCTCAAGGAGAGCGTGGACTCGCTGCTGCAAAACCTGGAAAGCCTGCGCGCGACGCTGGGACGCCACGGGCAGACCATACGCGGCGAGGAGTGGCATCGCTTTTTGCTCACGGGCGCGCCGCAGGCCCTGCAGGCCGTAATGCCGGGCGGCGGGCTGCTTCGTCTGTGCGTGGCGCGCATGGAAGGCTACGGCAGCCTGCGCATGCGCGAAAACTACACGCGGCGCGTGCTGATCCGCTACGAGCTGGAGCAGCTGGCGATGCGCTGCATTTCTCAGGCGTCCCTTTCGGCGGACAGCGTGGACATGGGCGACGACCATCTGCTGCTGATCTTCCCTGCGGGGATGGAGGATGCCCCGCTTCGGGAGGCGCTGCTGCGTTTTCGCGCGCTCGCGCAGGAGCAGACGGACATCTCGCTGGCGATCTCGCTTGGCGACCCGATGCGCCCGGAGGCCGCCGCTGTGCAGGCGCGGTACAACGAGCTGTACACGGCGACCTACCTGCACTTCTTCCTTGGAGAAGAGCGCATCTATACCCAGCAGGATTACGAGGCCTATCAGGCGATGATGCGCCCTGTGCAGGGAGACGACGCACTGGACCGGCTGATCGAATCGCTGCGCGCGGGGGACCGGCGGGGCTGGGATGCGGCGCTGAACGCGCTCGTGGACGGCTGGCGCGGGGCACCCTACCCGGACGTTCAGTTTCTGGCGACGCTGGCGGCGCATACCGTCGCCGCTACCTTTTCCAAGCATCTGGAGGGCGACGCGCTGGGCGAGGTACGGGAGGACATCGGACGGGCGGCGGGGCTGGAGGAAATCAGCGCCCGCCTGCGCACCCTGTGCGAGCAGGTAAGCGAACGCGTGGACGGCGGACGCGGCGGGGCGTGCGGCCGTTGGCAGGACACCTTGCTGGAGGTCATGGACTTCATAAACGCCCATTTGCAGGATCCCTCGCTTTCGCCGGACAGGATTGCCGAACACGCGGGGCTCAGCACCAACTACCTGCGAAAGCTCTTCAAGGATTACTACGACGCCTCGCTGTCCGACTACATTCGCGCGCAACGTATGGAAAAGGCCATGGAATTGCTTCGGGAAACGCGAAAGACCGTTGCTGAGGTCATGGAGTACACCGGCTACACGAATCGCTCCAGTTTCTTTCAGGCGTTTAAGCGCCATACCCATCTCACGCCGGAGCAGTATCGCGGCGAATGCAGCGAGGGCGGAGAAACCCCGTAAGCGGAATGCCGCCCCTTCAACGCAGAAAAACCCGCGCGGAAGATCCCGCGCGGGCTTTTTTCGGAAAACCGGTCAAAAATGTTCCGTCAGAAGGACGGACCGCTTGACGAACACGCGGCGCAGCGTGTCGAGATTTGAAGCCGCCGAAACGTCCGCCTTGTACAGGGCCTCGTCGAGCGACAGATAACCCAGCAACAGCTGCGTCAGCGTGCGCACGTCGAGCGACAGATCGGCCTCGCCGTCTTCCCGCTTTTCCACCGACACCTCGCCGCCCTCGCAGCGAACGGCAAAGACGCCGTCGTTTTCCGGGAGGATTTCGTCGCGCACGCGCAGCGTGTAGCGCGCGCCGTCGAAGTGGCGCTTGAGCAAGAGCGCCTGTTTCACGTCGATCACGCGGGCCATCGGCTGTTCGCGGATGCCGGCCTTCACGTCGTAGCTTTCGGGCAGCAGCGCAGGCAGCGGGACGCCGTCCAGCAGGGGGATGCGCAGCTTTCCGTATTGCGCAGACAGGCGGTACAAGAATCCCAGCGCATCCGTCAGTCCACGCGGGCGGACGTAGGCGATTTCGCGCACGTTGCCGTTCTTTTCAAACGGACCGGCGTCCTCGGCGGCCAGCACGACGTAGGCGCTGGGGCCGTTTTCGTCCTCGAGCAGATAAGTATATACGCGTTCCTTGTACGCGTCCTTGCCCAAGAGCCGCGTCCAGTGACGGTCCTCGCGCTGAATCGCCAGGTTGCTGTCAAGAAAGTGCGCGTCGAAGACCGCCTTCAGGCCGTCGAGCGATTCGCCCGGGCGAATCATGCGAACCTTTCCGTCATAGCGGAACGCGGACAGCGCCTGGACGGGCAGTTCGTATCCCGTCGTCGTCTGGCAGAGCTCGTAGCCAAACTTGCGATAGTATGCGTGCGAAAAGGGGTACAGGGCTGAAAAGACGACGCCGCTTTCGACCATGCGCCGGAAAGCAGCCTGAAAGATCTGCCGGATTGCGCCGCCAAAGCGGTATTCCGGCAGCGAGGCCACGCCGCCGATGCCCACCATCGGCACCCAATGTCCTTCGTAGCGCATGCGGTATTCCGGCAGCACCATACACGCCGTGAGCACGCCATCATCGTTGAAGTGGCCGATGCAGGGCTCCTGGGGTTCGGAATCCTTTTCGAGCCGCTTTTCCGTCTCTGCGGTGTCCATGGGATAGACGAAGGCCACGCTTTCAAGTCTTTCAAATTCCAGCAGTTCTTCCCGTTGAATCATGCGAACCGGCAAATGATATCCCCTCCATCCTGTATTGATCGATAAGAACACAATACAGGATTGCGTGAGGCGTGTCAATCGGTCTTTGGGATTTTCGGGCGAAAAGAAGCCGCCGTGTAGGCGCATAAAAGCCCCTCGCGACGGCAAAAGCCCTGCCGGATCGCCTTGACGCAGGCAGCCGGCGCTATCTTCTCTTTTCAAAAAAGCGCTTCAATACGTCCGCGCATTCCTCCGCGAGCAGCCCGCCGTAAGCGGGCACCACCGGTCCCGCGAGCGCCGGATCCTCCGTCAGGCGGTAAACCGTGCCCGTACAGCCCGCGGCCGGATCGTCCGCCCCGTACCAGATGAAATCGGGCCGGGCGGCACGGATCGCCCCCGCGCACATGGGGCAGGGCTCCAGCGTGACGTACAGCGCGCAGCCCGTGAGCCGCCAGCTACCCGCCTCGGCTGCCGCGCGGCGCAGCGCCAGAATTTCAGCGTGCGCGGTGGGATCGTTCAGGCCCTCGCGCGCGTTGTGCGCCCGCGCGACGATCCTTTCGCCCCGCGCGACGACGGCGCCCACCGGGATTTCCCCCGCGCGCAGGGCAGCCTCGGCCTCCTTAAGCGCCTCGCGCATCAGCGCCTCGTGCAGTGCCCATTCGTTCATCCGCGGTCGGTGCCCAGGAAGAACAGCGCGACCGTGCCGGGGCCGGAGTGGCTGCCGATGACCGGGCCGATGTCGCTGATGTGGATGGATTCCGCGGGCGTGCCCAAGCGGCTCGTGATCTGCGCGGCGACGAACTTCGCGTCCTCCATGCAGTCGCCATGGCTGATGAAGACCGTCTGCTCCGCGGGCCTTACGGCCAGCTTTTCCATGTGATCGACGAGCGCCTTGAGCGCGCTCTTGCGCCCGCGCACCTTTTCGCGCGCGATGAGGTGCCCCTCGTCGTCCACGTGCAAAACGGGTTTGATGTTCACCAGCGTGCCAAAGAAGGCGGCGGCGGGCGAGCAGCGGCCGCCGCGCTTTAAGAAGTGCAGGTCGTCCACGGTGAACCAGTGCACGAGATGCAGGCGGTTCTGCTCGACCCAGGCGGCGTTTTCCTCGAGGCTCATGCCGTTTTTCCGGTTTTCCAGCGCGTGATAGCAAAGAAGCCCCTGACCGGCGCTGGCGGCCAGCGAGTCCACGACGAAGAGCTTGCCGTCCGGGAACTCCTCGAGCACGGTGTCGCGCGCGATGCGGGCGGAGTTGTACGTGCCGCTCAGCCCTGAGGAGAATGCGATGTACAGCGCCTCCCGGCCCTCCGAGAGAAGACGGCGGAAGACTTCGATGAATCGCTCGGGGGAAATCTGCGAGGTGGTGGACATCGAGCCCGAACGCAGCTTGTCGTAGAATTGCTTGCTGGAGATTTCGCAGTCCGGTACGTTCTCGTAGGTATTCCCGTCCAGGGTAAATTCGAGCGGCAGGACGAGAAAATCCTCGTAGTCCTTATGATAGGCGGGCAGCAGGTCGCTGCAGGAATCGGTGATGATCGTGTACATGGGGAACCCCTCCTTCTAGAGATCGGCGCGGCTACGCCGGAAGCGTAGATGTTAAGTCCCTTATATCATTCGCGATGCAGACGAAAAATCCTGCACACGGGCCGAATCGTTTGGATTGCGAAGCATTGAACGCCGCCGGGCGAACAAAAAAACGCCCTCCCGAGGGAGGGCGCGCGCGATCAGTCGACCGTGTAGGGCATCAGCGCGATGGCACGTGCGCGCTTGATGGCTTCGGACAGCTGACGCTGATGTTTTGCGCAGTTGCCGGACATACGGCGGGGCAGGATCTTGCCGCGCTCGTTCGTGAAGCGGCGAAGGCGATTGATATCCTTGTAATCGATGTACTCGATCTTGTCTACACAGAAACTGCACACCTTGCGGCGCGGCTTGCGGCCGCGCGGACGGCGTGCGCCACGATCTTCAGACATTGCTCATGTCCTCCTTTCCAATTCGTAGGTTCGTCAGAACGGTAGCTCGTCGTCGTCCACCTGCGTGAAGCCGGACTCGCTGGGCGTAAACGCCGGAGCAGAGGGCGCGGCCACGGGCGGCGGAGCGGGACGGTAATCGCCCCCCTCTTGCTGCTGGGGCGAATTGAGAAATTCGACCTCGTCCGCAACGACCTCGAAGGCGCTGCGCTTGGAGCCATCCTGCGCTTCATAGGTGCGCGTCTGAATGGAGCCGCACACGGCGACCTTCCGGCCCTTTGTCAGGTAACGGGAGCAGAGTTCAGCCAGCTGGCGCCACGCGACGATGTTGATAAAGTCCGTCTCCTGCTGGCCGGTCTGCTGATTGCGAAACCGCCTGTTGATCGCGATGGAGAAGGAGCAAACCGAGATGCCGGATTGCGTGGTGCGCAGTTCCGGATCGCGCGTGAGATTGCCAATCAAAAATGCTTTATTCATGCTATCACCCTACCTTCTTTTGCGACGGATGCCTTATTCCTCGACGGGCGCTGCCTCGGGAGCGGCGGGCGCTTCCACGGCGGCCTCCTGCACGGGAGCGACGGGGGCCTCGACGGCCGGCGCCACGAAAGCGGGGCGCACGGGACGCGGCTTGACGCTGCTCTTCTTCTGCAGGAGCTTGACGACCTGCGAACGGATGACGTTCTCGCTGATCTGGAGATTGCGCTCCAGCTCCTTGGGAACGTCGGGACCGGCGTTGAACTGCATGAGCACGTAGTAGCCCTCTACCTTGTAGTCGATGGCGTAGGCCAGACGGCGCTTACCCCATTCGTCCACCTTTTCGATGCTACCACCGTTGGCCACCACCAGGTCGGAGAACTTCTGGATGAGATCCTTGCGGGCGTTCTCCTCCATCGTGGTGTCGATGATGTAGATCACTTCGTACTTATTCATTGTACCTTTCACCTCCTTTTGGACTATGGCCCTGCATCCTTTTGTGCAGAGCAAGGATGTGCCAATTAGGAATTATAACAGAACGACGCGAAAAATGCAACCGTAAGTTCGAGAAAACGCGGAAGAAAAAGGGGGGATTTCAGGCGCGGGACGCGTACTGCGGCGCATCTGCGAA
The DNA here is from genome assembly GCF_900199405.1 of Beduinella massiliensis. Classification (NCBI taxonomy): domain Bacteria; kingdom Bacillati; phylum Bacillota; class Clostridia; order Eubacteriales; family Beduinellaceae; genus Beduinella; species Beduinella massiliensis. The sequence goes on along the minus strand of NZ_LT963430.1, from coordinate 3,588,336 downwards.
GCGCATCCGCACCGCGTCTTCCAGCTCGTCCAGCTTTTGAAGGGCCTCCTCGCGGCTTTCACACTTCGTGAGGTCCACGGTTTCCACGACCTCCACGGTGAAGTCATCCGGGTGATCCGCGAAGTCGGCCTGCAGCTGCGGGTCGCTGAAGGGGCCGATGGGGCTGTTGCCCCAGCGCATGACGAAGAAGAAATGGTTCTTGACGCTGACCACGTTGGGGCTCTTGCCCAGCAGCAGGCGTCCGGTTCGGCTGTCGCGCACGCAGTAAATGCCCATGGGCGTCTGCGCCTGCTTGTAGGCCAACTTGGCGGCCTTTCTGTCGATAGACATGGGTTCCTCGCTTTCCGGCGCTTCGCGCCAATAGGTGCGGCCGTCCGCCGTGCGGCGAAGCAGCCCGTTGTCCACGAGATAACGGCGTACCAGCGCGTAATCCGGCCAGATGGGTTCGATGATGGCGCGCACCTCGCCGTCGCTGTATTGCCGTCCGGGCGCAAACAGCCCCGCAAAGTGCAGCATCACCTTCGCGCGCTGCGCGTCCTTGGTGGGCATGGAGACGAGACGCCCCTCCTGAAAGTAACGCGAGACGTCGGACTTGAAGTCCTTGGCGCGCGGGGGACGCTGCAGGGTGCTCAGGCCCGCGAGGCGCAGCGCGCACAGGAACAGCCGCGCCTCGCGCTCGCGCTGGCGAAGCTGAAAGCGCTGGTTTCGGAGCGTCGATTCGCTGCAGCCCGTGACGCCCGCCAGCTCCGCGTCGCTCGCGCCGTCGTGCCACAGGCCGATCAACGCGCGCTGCTTGTCCGTCAGGCCGGTAAACGACTTGTCCAGCGAGAGCAGCGCGTGCAGCACGCCGCCGTGCGCCGCCTCTACATGGCGCTGGCTGAGCAGCGCGCTGTCAAATTTTTCGTTGCAGAAGAGACAGGCGTTTCCGTCTCGCAGATATCCCCTGCGCAGCTCGTCGTCGTCTGCGCGGTAGAGCCGCTCCTGCCATTCATGCCGCATAAAATCACATCCGTCTATTAAAATCATAGACATTATAACGCGATAAAAAGGAAATGTCAAGAGATGTCTATGAAAATGATAGACAAATAGAACTGTTAATCCCATGCGCCCTCAAAGCTGGCCTGATCGCTCACGAGGGAAAAGCGCTCGTGGCCGTCCTCGGTGAGGCGGTAAAAGACCCGGCAAGCGGCGCTTTCGCGAATTACGCGGCGCATCACGCCGCCCTGCGGAGCTTGAAGAGGCGCGTCCTGCGCGCGCAGCAGCCGCGCCGTGAGGCACAGTCGTCCCTGCTTAAGGACGACTGCGTGGTTGTCCACCGCTTCTGCGCGCGCGCCGAGGTAGGTTGCCAGCCGGTATTCGCGTCCGTGCAGGTAGACGAAGGCGATGCATCCGGTGAAGCCCAGGCCCAGATAGGGAATGTGGGCGACGGAGAGCATGACGCTTCCGCCCTCAAAGCTGCACTGCGTCCACACGTAGCGCCGTGGAAAGGAGACGCCGCGGTCGCCCTCGATGTACCCCGGGGCAGAACAAAAGCGGTAGGCGCGTCCGTTGAGGGTAAGGCCGCCGTTCACTCGATGCGCCATGCTGATGACCGTGTGGCGGCACTGCATGCGGGGAAAAAAGCGAAAGGGCCCCATGATGTCGTAGCGCGGCGGGGTGACGCTTTGAAAGGAGAGACGGCCTTCGAGGTCGACGCCCTTCGCGTGCGCGCAAAGCGTGCAGCCTTCCCGCGTGAACGTGTTTTCTCCGATGCGAAGCGAGAGGCGGCCCGCGCCCAGCTCCATGTCAGGATAGGGGACGCAGTAGGACGCGCCCGGCGTGACGATCTGCAGGGAAGCGGCCTTTTGTCCGTCCGGGGTCGTATGCAGGGCCGGAATAAAGGCGATAACCGAGTCCTCGCTTTGCTGCTTGACGTACCAGCCTTCAAAATACGCGCGCATCTTCAGCCTCCGCTTTTTTCTTTTAGCTTGACCGTGCGTGCGCGAGGCTATGCGGCGGACGGGAAAACGGGAAATAAAAAAGCCACACGGGCGGCGAGGCGGCTTTGGGTTTTCAAAGCTGCTTCGCCGTGCCCCGCATGGCAGAAGGGAAAGGGTCAGCCGACGGCCCTGAGGAAGTTCCATCCCGCGTCCATCAGCGCGAACCTGGCCGCTTTGCCTGCGGCAATTTCGCCGTATGCGTCGGCGCCTACGCTGCGGGCAGGGGTCGACGTCGCCATGGGGATGACAGCCTCCGGGTCAAGGCCACAGCGGGTGATCATGTTTCGGACAGCCGCGTGCATCGTAAGGGTGGAACCAGCCAGCGCGCCGTTTTCGAGGCGCGCCGCGCCGTCCTGCACGAAGACGTCCTGCCCGCCGAGGCTGTACTTGCCGTCGGGCATGCCGGCAGCCATCATGGCGTCGGTGATGAGGGCCGCCCCGTCCGCCCCTTTGCACAGCGCCGCGATGCGCAGCACGTCCGGGTGCAGGTGGATGCAGTCCGCGATGATCTGCACGAGGATGCGCGGGTCGGAGAGCCCCGCGCCGGGAACGCCCGGTTCGCGGTGGTGCAGCGGAGACTGCGCGTTGAACAGGTGGGTGATCTGCGTCAGCCCGGCGTCCGCCGCGGCATGCACGTCCGCGGCCTTGGCGTCGGAGTGCGCGCAGCAGGAGACGACGCCGAGGCGCTTGAAGTGCGCGATGAGCGAAAGCGCGCCGTCGAGCTCCGGGGCGAGCGTCATCATGCGCACGCAGGAAAAGCCCTCGGTGAGCGCGTCGTACGCCTCGGGCGAGGGGGCCTGCATGTACTCTGCCACCTGCGCCCCCTTGAATCTGGGGCTCAGGTAAGGCGCCTCCATGTGCGCGCCGAGCACCGCCGCGCCGCGAAGCTCCGGGCGCCGCATCACCTTTTCGATGCCCGCCAGCGCGGCGCGGGTATCCTCGCGCCCAGCGCTCATGGTCGTCGGCACGAAGGCCGCCACGCCGGTTTCGCCCAGGTCCCGGCTCATGGCGCGCACCGCCTCCTCGCCCTCCATGCAGTCGTGCGCTTTATATCCGTGAATGTGAATGTCCACAAAGCCGGGCAGCACGTAAGCGCCGCCTGCATCGAGCACCTCTTCGCCCGCACGGGGGGAAAGCGCGCCGGCTTCACAGATCACGCCTTCCGCCGTGCGCACGCTGACGTCCTTGCGCAGCCTGCCCTGTGTGAAGACGATGCCGTTTTGGATGAGCATGTTTTAAACTCCTTTCCCAGGGGCGATATCCCTGAAAGGGATTTTCGGAACAGGGGATCGTCCCGTCCCGCGTTACAGCCTCGCCGCCGCCGCCTCGTCGAGCAGGAACAGGACGGAGGGGTGCGTGCGCAGGATGGAGGCGGGAACCTGCGGATCGACGGGCCCGCGGACCGACCGATAGACCGCGTCCGCCTTGTTTTCGCCGGTCGCGATGAGCACTACCGAACGGCAGGCCATGATGTTGCCGATGCCCATGCTGATGGCCTTGCGCGGCACCTCCGCCTCGCTCTTGAAGAAGCGCGCGTTCGCCTGAATGGTGTTTTCCGCGAGGTCGACGATGTGCGTGCCGTAGGTGAAGTCGCTGGCGGGCTCGTTAAAGCCGATGTGCCCGTTGCAGCCGATGCCGAGCAGCTGCAGATCGATGCCGCCCGCGGCCTCAATGGCCGCGTCGTAGGCCCTGCCCGCCGCGCCGCCGTCGCCCGCGCCGGCCGCGTCCGGCAGGTGAATTGCCTCGCGGCGCACGTTTACGTGGTGAAAGAGGTTTTCGTCCATGAAGGCGTGGTAGCTGCACGGGTTAGCGTAGTCGATGCCGCAGTACTCGTCCAGATTAAAGGTGGTGACCTTTGAAAAGTCGAGCAGCCCCTGTTGGTGCATCGCGACCAGGTCGCGGTAACAGGGCACGGGACTTGACCCCGTCGCCAGTCCCAATACGCTGTCCGGCTTTTTCGTGATCTGCGCGGCGAACAGCATGGCCGCCGCGCGGCACGCCTTTTCGGCGGTTTTGTAAACCTGTACCTGCATATGAATGCTCCTCTCCCGGCCTTGTCCGCCGGATATGAATTACGAATGAATGCCCGACTGGCGGAACTGCGCGGGGGATTTGCCCGTCAGGCGCTTAAACGTCTTGGAAAAATGCGCCACGTCGGAAAAGCCGACGAGCTCCGCGATTTCGTGGATTTTGAGCGACGGCTCCGCGAGCAGCTCCTTGGCGCGCTGCACGCGCAGGGCGTTAAGGATGTCGAAGAACGTCTTGTCCAGGTGCTTGTTGATGAGCTTGCTCAGATGCCACTGGCTGACGTAGACGTTGTCCGCCACGTCGGAAAGGCGGATGTGCTCGGTAAAGTGCGCCCGGATGTACTCCATGGCGGACTGCACCACGAAGCTGCTCGCCTCGTCGCCCGGCGCTTCCTCCGGCGCGGCGGGTTCCTCCGCAGGGGGCGAAAGCTCGCGCAGGCGCTCGGTCATGCACAGGATCGCCTCTTCCAGTTCGTTCATCTTGCTGGGCTTGAGCAGGTAGCGCGTAACGCCCAGGTGGATGGCGCGCTGGGCGTATTCAAAATCGCGGAAGGCCGTCAGCACGGCGATCTGCATGTGCGGGAACTCGCTCTTGAGCGCGGCGATCATCGTGAGGCCGTCCATGTTCGGCATCTTGATGTCGGTCAGCAGGATGTCCGGACGCTCGCGGCGGACGACGTGCACGCCCTCCAGCCCGTCCATCGCCGTTGCCGCGACCTCGCATCCGTACTTTTCCCATGCGATGACACGCTGAAGACCGCTCAGAATGATCTGTTCGTCGTCCACGAGCACGACCTTGAACATTCGCTACGCCTCCTCTCGCGCCGGGGGCAGACCGCCGGACGCGTTTCCCCCTCTAGTTTAGCGCCTGATGGCATGTTCTGTCAAATCTTTCGTGCGTTTATTTCGCATTTACGCCAAAGACGATGGCCCTGTCAGCTTATGGGAAGGGGTTCGCTTCCATGACTTTCTCCCACGCTTCCCGGGCAGAGACCGTCCCATCCGCGACGGAGGGAATCATGGAAAACCAGATCGAGCGCGCCTGGGGGTCCATGCGGTCCTGAATCGGCTTGAACTTGTGGCCTTCCCCAGCCTCGATCATGCGCAGGGACGAGGCGTAGAGCTCCCCGCCGAAGGCGAAGTCGGAGAGGGCGGCCGCGTTTTCGCCGGTCGTCAGGTGAGCGAGCAGGTCTACGGCCGCATCTCGCTTGCCCGGATCGTTCCACGCCTTGCGCGAGACATAAAACCCCATGGACGCGCCGCCCAGAAAGGCGAGCGGGTCCGCGCGCTCGCCGGTTGTCGGGAAGGGGATGACGACGGTGGAATCCCAATTCGCCTCCGGAATGCCGTTGGCAAACCAGGAGCCGTCCACCTGCATGGCGGCCTCCTTGTCGCGGAAGCGCTGCGAGGTGACCGCCTCGGAGGTTGCATTGACGTCCGCGGGGAACGCGCCCATCGCGTAGAGGCGGGCGATGAGCTCCGTGCCCCGTATCCAGGATTCCGGCAGCTCCGCCATACTGCCCGGACTGGCGGTATACTCCTCGGGGCTGGACGCGCTCAGAATCGCCGCGTCCGCAATGTAATGAGGAATGTCCGAGAAGGAAGCGGAGATCGGCGTGATGCCGGCGGCCTTAAACTTGCGGACGGCCTCCTCCAGCTTCGCCCAATCGGTGGGAAGCTCGGCGCCGACCTGGGCAAAGAGGTCGGTATTGCAGAAGAGCCCCTCCCAATAAGGGCGCGTGGAAATCGCGTAGACCTTCCCGTCACGCTCCCTGAGCAGGGGGTCTTCGGGCAGGTTCACGCCGGGATAGGCCGCGTTGATTTCCCCGATGGGGACGACCTTGCCGAGAATCGGCAGGCTGTCGCTCGTGCAGGAGAAGAAAAACAGCACGTCCGCCTCGTTGCCCGCGGCGAAGTCGTTGAGCACCCCGGCCTTGAAGACCTCCGCGCCGCTGGAGGAGCTGTCCTCGACCTTGTTGCCCGTCGCCTCTTCCCAGGACTTGAGCAGGTTTACATACGTCTCAGCCGCCGCGTCGATGCCGGTGAACGTGCTGACGGTTCTGAGCGTGACGCCCTCCCCGTGCGCGGGAAGGGGAAGCGCGGCGAGCAGGGCGCATGCGCAGAGCAGGAGGCGCGCGGCGAACAGGGCGCCCGCCGCAGACTTCTTTCCTATCATGGCTTTTCCTCCTTTGGGTCTTTTGCCAGGGGAATGACGATGCGTGCCAGCGTGTCCCCATGCTCGTCCGGCGAGAGGGTGAGGCGCGCGGAAGGGCCGTAGATGAGCGTGAGGCGCTGGCTGACGTTGCGGATGCCTAGGTGCTCGCTGTGGATGTCCCGGTCGTCGTACGTAAGAAGCGTGCGGATGCGCTCCTGATCCTCCTTCGTGACGCGCCGGCCGTTGTTGGTCACGTCGATGTAAAGAAAGCCGTTTAACGCGTAGACGCCGAGGCGAATCCAACCGCCGCCCGCGGGGCTCAGCCCGTGCTCGACCGCGTTTTCCAGCAGCGCCTGCACCACCATGCGCGGCACGGGAATGGAAAGCAGCGAGGTGTCGATTTCCTTTTGAGCGGTGAGCTTTGGGCCGAAGCGCTGTTGGATGAAGTAAAAGTACGCGTCCGCGACGTTCAGTTCGTCGCTTAAGGGGACGACGCGGTCGCCCGACCTGTCCATGCTGGCGTTGAGCAGCACGCTCAGGGCTTCGATCATGGCGCTGATCGTCTCGCTGCCCTCCATGCGCGACTGCCAGTTGATCATCTCCAGGGCGTTGTTGAGGAAGTGGGGGTTGATGCGGCTTTGCATGGCCTCGATGCGCGCGTCGCGGAGGATGATTTCTTCCTTGTAAGACTTTTCGATCAACTCATGGATGCGAAGGCTCATAGCGTTGAAGGAGTGCGCGAGCTGGCCGATCTCGTCCGAGCCCTGCATGGGTACGGTGACGCCGAGTTCGCCCGCCTCCATGCGGCCGGTGGCCTGGGAAAGCAGGGCCATGGGCCGGGTGATACGCCGGTGCGCGAAGAGCAGAATCGCCCCCGCGATGGGCACGAGCAGCAGCAGAAGCGCCGTCATCAGGCGGCTGAACTGCTCGACCTCGCTGTAGACCACCGACTTGGCGACGCTGACCCGGTAGCCGAACGTGTAATCGTATTGCTGCACGGCGTCCGCACAGTAGATGTACCCCTGCTGCTCGTAGAGGCCTTCGCCCTGCTGCACGGTGACGGCAGGCAGCTCCCCGTCGTAGACGTAGGTGTAGTCGCCGAGCTGCAGGTCAAGCCGCGTGCCGGACCACATCTGCTCGCCCTCCAGGAATGCGGAGAGCAGGCGGTCCATGTTGACGCCCAGCACCAGCATGCCGAAGCGCTCCATGCGCTTGTTGTAGAGGTTGCGCACGAGGTAAGGGACGCCGCCTATATAGGCGAAGTGGCAGCGCGTGTCGAGCGTCTCCCCCAGCGCGAGGACCTCCTCCTGCGCGTTGGCGAGGAATTCCTGCGTGCTGCTGAGCGAATCCGAGGTAGACATGAGCCTGTCCGGGGCGCTGAGCAGAAAGAACGTGGCGAACGTGACCGTGCGCTCCCGCGTGAACTTCTGCTGAATGTAGGAACGGCCTTTGTTGTAAAAGTCCGTAAAATCTCCGCTCGACCGATAGAGGCTCTCGGCATTTTCCAGCGTGTTGTCGTACGTCACGTCGCGGGCGAGCGCCAGCAGCCGGTCGATTTCCTGCAGGCACATGAGCTGCGCGTGCCCTGCGGAAGAGGAGAGCAGCGCTTCCGTCTCCCTGCGCAGGGCGCTGAAAAAGACGCTGCCGAGGTAGGCGCCTAGCACGAGCGTGGGGACGAGCCAGCAGAGCACTGCGATGGCGATGATACGAAAGCGCAATGTCTTGCAGAAAGCGCGAAAGCGCGTAAACATGAAGGGCATCCTCTCTGCCGGGCGGCTTATTTTTGCTGCGCGTACAGCTCGCGGTAATAGCTGAGGTGTCCGGGCAGCGTGTCAAAGGGCTTCAGGCCGTACGGACAGCGCGTCGCGCAGACGCCGCAGTGGACGCAGTCTTCGACGCGCTCCATCCGCTCCTTCCACTCCGGCGTGAGCCATTGGGCGGTGGGGGAACGCTGCAAGAGCTGCGTGATGCGGTTGGCCGTGTCGATGGGAATGTTCGCGGGACAGGGCAGGCAGTACCCACAGCCGCGGCAGAAGGAGCCGGAAAGCGCATGGCGGTCCTCTTCAATGCGCGTACGGAGCGCATGGTCCCAAACGGGCGGCTCCTTTTCCAGCGCCAGAAACTGCGCGAGCTCGCTTTCACGCTGAATGCCCCAGATCGGAACGACGTGGGGGTACGTGCGCAGGAAGGAGAACGGAAGCGCCGCGTCCGTGATGAGACCGCCGGAAAGCCCCTTCATGGCGATAAAGCCCATGCCCACTGCACCGCACTTTTGCACGAGGGCGATGTCGCCCTCCGTGGCCAGGTGGTTGAAGGGGTATTGCAGCGTGTCGTACAGCCCGGAATCGACGGCCTCGTTTGCGCGCTCCAGGCTGTGCTGGGTGATGCCGATGAAGCGGATTTTGCCCTCCGCCCTCGCCTTGAGCGCGGCGTCGTAAAGGCCGTCCTCCCCGCCGGGACGCGGGACGAAGCCCGGGTTGTGGAACTGGTAGACGTCAATGTAGGACGTGTTCAGCGTGCGCAGGCTCGTGTCCAGATCCTTCCAAAATGCGTCCGCCGTCTTCGCGGCGGTCTTGGTCGCAAGGACGACGCGGTCCCGAACGTCGCCGAGCGCCAGCGAAACCTTGTGCTCGCTGTCGCTGTAGGCGCGGGCGGTATCAAAGAACGTGACGCCGGCGTCGTACGCCATGCGGACGAGGCGAGCCGCGTCGCCTGTCTCGAGCCGCTGGATGGGCAGACAGCCAAAGCCCATACGGGTGACGGTCAGATTTGCGCGCTTCCAGGTGATTTTTTCCACCGTAATCAGACTCCTCTTCTTATGAATACAATGATTATACCATGATTGTGGACAAAGGGGGAGCGGGGAAACTTACCGGTTTTACAGATAAAGCGGCCGCCGCAACAATGCGTTGCGGCGGCATATCCCATTTCCTTTACAGGCTTTGCGCAACCTCGTGGATCTTTCGCAGCATGGCGGGGATGTCGATGCCCTGCGGGCAGTTGCGCCTGCACTTGCCGCAGGCGACGCAGTGCGTCTCGCGCGCCGCCTCGTCCAGCTTTGCAAGGCTCTCTTTGTAGGCCTTTGCGTCTCCGTACATGGCGTACAGGTTGTAGCGGGAGAACGCGCCGGGGATGTCCACCCCCTTAGGGCAGTCCATACAATAGCGGCAGGAGGTGCAGGGGATGAGATTCGAGACGTTAAAGGCCTCGGTCGCGCGCGAAAGCGCCGCGCGTTCGTCGTCGCTCAGCGGCGCGAAATCGCTCAGGGTTGCGAGATTGTCCGCCACCTGCTCTTCGGTGGACATGCCGCTGAGCACCGTCATGACGCCGTCCAGCGAGGCGGCGTAGCGAACGGCCCAGGAGGCCATGGAGCGCTGCGGGGCGGCTTTCTTCAAAATCTCCTGCGCTGCGTCGCAGGGCTTGGCGAGCAGGCCACCGCGCACCGGCTCCATGACGATCACCGGCATGCCGCGGCGGCGCAGCACCTCGTAGCTTTCGCCCGCCCGCTGCATCGTCCAGTCCAGATAGTTGAGCTGAATCTGTGCAAATTCAAAGGCCGGGTACTCCTCGCAGAAGGCATCGATGTATTCCGGCGTGTCGTGGCAGGAAAAGCCGAGGTGGCGGATGACGCCCTCGCGCTTCTTTTGCAGCAGGAAGTCGTAGACGCCGTTCGCCTCGAACATCGGCTTGTGTTCGTGGCTGATGTTGTGCACGAGGTAGAAGTCGAAGTACGAAACCCGCAGGTTTTTAAGCTGGTTTTCAAAGATGGCCTCGACATCTTCCCGACTTTTCGCTATCCAGACGGGCATCTTGGTGGCGACGTGGAAGCTCTCACGCGGATAGGCGCTGAGCGCTTCGCCCACAAAGCGCTCGGATTCGCCGTCGTGGTACATGTAGGCAGTGTCGAAATAGTTGACGTCGCCGCAGTATGCCCGGTCGATCAGCTCTCCGGCGCGCGTCCAGTCGATGGCGGGCTTTTCAGGCTCAAGCCGGGGCAGGCGCATGCACCCCATGCCCAGCAGCGAAATTTCTTCACCCAGAAACGAACGTTTTTGCAAAGCAGGTTCCTCGCTTTCTGACAAATTGTATTGGCTTTGAAATATGGCACGCCGCAGCCGCGTGCGCAGGCGCGCGGGGAAGCGTCCGTTTGGAAAGGGAGGCGGGCACAGCCCGCTTTTTACTGTAAACGTCCGCAGCGCGGATGTCAAGCGAAAAGAATGCGCAATTTTTCGGGCTCTTTTCGCAGGAGGCAGGGATTTTGAGGAAGGAACGCGAAAAAAGCAAGCGGCTGTAATCGAATGAAAGAGCAAAGGATGAACGGACGATGACGCTGAAAAAGGACTGGCTGGACGATAAGCTGCGCGGCGGTGTGGACGCAAAGCCGTGCCGGTGGACGATCGCCGTGCTGTTTGCGCTGGCGACGGCGGTGTTCGCCTATTTTGCCTATCACGCGCGCTACGCGACGTTTGACGCTTATAACGAGCGCGACCTGCCTTATCTGCTGCGCACGGTGACGTGCATGTTTTCCTTCGTCTATGCGCTTGCGCTGACGCTGCAGTTTGCGATGCTGAGGCGCTGCGGGGCCAACACGGCGACGTACATGCTCGCGGCGCTGATCACGGGCCTGGGGCTGCTGGGAAAGATTTCGCTGCTCGATTACGTGAGCGACGATTACGACATCTTCCTGAGCGAATGGATCTGGCTGATGTCGGAGGAAGACCTCCTGGGCGCGATGGGACTGTACCTGGGCGACTACAACCCGCCGTACCTCTACATGCTGGCGGTCATGTCGCGCTTCAACGACTTTTCCTATCTTTACATGATTAAGTTCGTCTCCATCGCGATGGACGTGGTGCTCGCCTACTTTGTGATGAAGCTCGTGTCGCTGAAGAGCGAAGGGCCTGTATTTCAGCTCTCCTTCTTCCATCTGGCGCTCTTGCTGCCGACGGTCGTGCTCAACGGCGCGTATTGGGGCCAGTGCGACACGATCTTTACCGCGTTCGCGCTTGGCGGCCTCTACTTCGGGCTGAAAAAGCGCCCGTGCCTCTCCATCGTGTTTTTCACGCTCTCGCTCGCGTTTAAACTGCAGGCCGTGTTCCTGCTGCCGATTCTGCTGCCGCTGTGGAGCGTAAAGAGCTTCCGCCTGCGCCATCTGCTGATTGCCCCGGTAGTATACATGGCGATGATGGCACCCGCGCTGATCGCCGGTAAGACGCTGCATTCGGTGCTCACCTGCTACATGAGCCAGGCGGCCAACTACACGTCGCTCACGATGAACGCGCCCTCGATCTATCAGCTGATGCCGACCGCGAGCTTCCGCGAATTCAACGGCATGGGCATCCTTTTCGCGCTGGCGCTTGTCTTTAGCCTTTGCGCGGTGATGTACCAGAAGAGAAGGACGCTGACCGTGGAGAGCATCCTGCTGTGCTCGATGCTGCTCGTCATCGCCATACCGCTGGTGCTTCCGCGCATGCACGAACGCTACTTCTTCATGGCGGACGTGCTTGCGCTTGCGGTCGTGGCGTACAAGCCGAAGCGCTTTTACCTGCCCCTGGCGGTGGGCTTCGCCTCGTACTGCGCCTATGTCGTGGCGCTGCCGGGCCCGGCGCTGTACAGCCTCAGCTACATGAGTCTTATCATGATCGCGGCGACTGCGCTGGTCGCCTATGACTTGTACAGCCAGCTTCGCTCTGACGAGCGCGCGGGGCACGGAACGTACCTGCTGAAGGAGGAGCTTACGGCATGATGAGGAATCCTCTGGACCGGCTGGACGACGCGCTCCACGGCCTCGCGGATGCGCGACTGAAGCGCTGGCAGCGGTTGGCGCTGCTCGGCGCGATGGCGGCCTTGCTGTTCGGCTTTTTGCTGACGCGCAGTTTTCCGCGTCTGGAGGGAAATCAATTTGTGCAGCTGGCGGCAATCGCTGCGCTATTCACGTTTGTTGGGCTTTTATTCATGCAGGCAGCGCTTTCGAGCATATCGCGCTTCGAGGGAAGCCTGGCGCTTTACCTGCTTGCGGCGCTTGGCTGCGTCATGCTGCTGCTCATGCGGCTATCGATGCTCGAGAAGGAGACGGGAGATTACACGTACTGGCTGACGAAATGGTATACGGAAATGAAGCCTCTCGGATTCGGGCAGGCGATGCGCGCCGAAATCGGCAATTATACGATGCCTTACCGGTACTTTGTTTGGATGATCGCGCAGATTCCCCTGCCGGATCTGTACCTGTTCAAGTTTGTGACGATGCTCTTTGAAGCGGCGCTCGCACGCGAGGTCATGTTGCTTTCGGAGATGAACGCTGGCGAGCCTTCACTGGGACGTTTGCTTTCTATCTATTTTATCACGCTGGCACTGCCGACGGTCGTGTTCAACGGCGCGTACTGGGGCCAATGTGACGCGATTTACACCCTGTTTGCGCTTTGCGGCCTGCGCTTGGCTCTCGAAAACAGGCCCCATCGTGCTGCAATCGGCTTCGGCCTGTCACTGGCGTTTAAATTGCAGGCGGTCTTTCTCTTTCCGATATTGCTCGTCCTGTGGGGAATGAAGCGACTGAAGGTCAAGCACGTCCTGACGCTTGGGGGGGCGTGGCTGGCGGCGATGGTTCCGGCGCTGCTTTGCGGGCGTTCTTTTGCAGGCGTCCTCTCGCCATATTTCTCGCAGATGAACGATTCCATGGAATTGACCCGAAACGCGCCGTCCATCTTTCAGCTGTTCGATTCCTCTGAGATGAATCCCTGGATGTTCTCCAACTGGGGCATCGCGATGGCGCTGGGCGCGACGGTTGTGCTGTGCATGCTGCTCTGGCACTGCCGGGATCGGCTCACGCCGACGCTTGTAATCGACGCGGCATTCCTGATGGTGCTCGTCGTTCCGTTTCTGCTGCCGCACATGCACGAACGCTATTTCTTTATGGCGGACATGCTTTCAATCGTATACTTTGCCGGAAACCGCAGGCGTGTCCTTGCGCCCGCGCTCACCGTGCTGGCGTCCTTGAATTGCTATCTCAGATATTTTCAGGGAGGCAGCGCATTTATGCCGTCCTCCCTTGATTCCCTGCTCATTCTGGCTGTTCTGGTGGGCGTCGGCGCCGAGCTGATGAGGCATCTTCGGCAGCAAGGAGATGCAGAGACGGCCCCGTAGGGATAACCGGCGTCCATCGTTTGCCGCGCAAGTACACCCCGCCTGTTTTCAGCACGACCAGTTGAAAACAAGCGGGGTGTACTGTTTTATGCCAGCCCCTTCGGCTCTTCTTGCACCTTATCCAGGCGCTGCGCGCTTTGCGGAGCGAAGTGCAGGGTGAACATGAAGGCGCTTCCCTCGCCGGGATTGCTCGAGACGCTGAGTTCCTCGCCCAACTGCTTCATGATCTCATGGGCGATGGCCAGCCCCAGCCCCGTGCCCTTGCCCTGATGGGCCTTGTCGGCCTTGTAGAAGCGCTCGAATACATGCGGCAGGTCGTCCGGCGTGATGCCGGGCCCTGTATCCTTCACCGTGACGCGGATCAGGTCCGGCGTGGGCTCGGCGATGAGGTCCACCGTGCCGCCCTCCGGCGTGTACTTCATCGCGTTGTCCAGTATGGCGATGAGCACCTGTTCCGTGCGGTCGGGATTGCCCAGTACGTCCGGCAGCTGATCCGGCGCGTGCAGGCGGAGCGTCTGCCCGTAGTCGTCCGCGTACTGCGCGTAGGTGTCGAACACCGAATGCAGCATGCGCGAGGGGTTAAACACCTGCTTTTCCAGGGAACACGTGCCCGATTGCAGGCGCGACAGCTCCAGCATGTCGCTCACCAGGCGCGACAGGCGCATGGTCTCCCGCAGGATGATGTCGTACAGGTGCTGGCGCTGCTCCTCGTCCCGGACGAGGCCGTCGCGCAGCGGCTCGATCAGGCCGCGCATGGCGGTGAGCGGCGTGCGCAGCTCGTGGCTGACGTTCGCCACGTAGTCGCGCCGCGTCTGCTCCAGGCGTTCGGAGGCGGTGATGTCGCTGAGCACGCCGACCGCGCCCGCGAACCGTCCGTGCTCGCCCTCGAGCGGGGAGACCGAGGCGCGCACGACCGTGTCCCCGAAGTGGATGTTCTTCGCGTGCGGTTCTCCGGTGCGCAGCACCTCGTCGTAGAGGTTCCAGACCTCCTGCGACGCGACGAGCGCGGCGCGGTCCTCACCCGAAGCACCGGGCAGGGAATGGAAGAGCGCCCGCACAGCCGGGTTGGCGTGGGTGACGTTTCCCTGCGCGTCCACGGCGATGATGCCCTCGGACAGGCCGTTGAGCGTGGAGCGCAGGCGGTTGCTTTCCACCCGCAGGGCGGAAATCGTGCGCCCGAGCTCGCTGGAGAGCATGTTGAGCGCGCCGCCGAGCTCCCCGATTTCGCCGGTATCGCCCTCGTCCGCGCGCACGGTGAAGTCACCCGACGCCATCGCCAGCGCGACGTCGCGCATCTGGCGCATGGGGCGCGCGAGACGGATCGCGAGGAAGAAGACCATGGGCAGCATCAGGAACGCGACGCCGAAGATGGAGAGCATCAGGGCGTTCGTCAGGCTGTCCATGCCTGCGACGACCTCGTTCATGGACTGCGCCATGAACACCGCGCCCTGTACCTCCTCGCCGTAGACGATCGGCACGGCGACCGCGACCATGCTGCCGTTTATCAGTTCCGCGCTGTCGTTCGAGTCCGCGGAATCCCCCGCGGCGTTTTTGAGGCTGCCGAGCGGGCTGGAGTTGTTTTTGGCGGCGTTTCGCCGGGTGCTGGAGGACGCGTCCTCCAGGTTGAGGACGCCGATATGCGTGCATTCCTCGCCGGAGAGCACCTGCGGCAGCAGGCTCCAGAGCCCTTCGGGCAGCGTGCCGACGCGGCGTCCGGATTTTTGCTGCGTGCGCAGGATCGTGTCGCCGTTGGTATCCACCACCCAGACCGTGGCGTCCCACTGGGCGGTGTTCGACCCGATGAGCGCGACCAGCAGCGTCGAGGGAATTTTGCCGGAAATGTACTCCGCGAAGTTCTCGGCGATGAACCGCCCCTTGGGCAGCATGTCGTCGATCTTGTTGGCGGCAAAGATTTGCGGGGATACGAGCGAGTAAATCCCTGCCGTGAGCAGCGCGAAGAGCAGGATGGTGGAGATCACCAGCACCAGCGTCCGGCGCAGGAACGAGCTGCGGATCATGCGGTGACCTCGAATTTATAGCCGACGCCGTAGACCGTCACGATCTCCCAGCCGCAGGGCTGGGGACAGCTGAGCTTCTGGCGCAGGCGCTTGATGTGCGTATCGACGGTGCGCGTATCCCCGAAGAAATCGTATCCCCAGATGCGCGAGAGAATCTGCTCGCGCTCAAACACGCGGCCCGGGTGGCTCGCCAGCAGGTGGAGCAGCTCCACCTCGCGCGGCGTGCAGGAGATGGGCTCGCCGTTCAGCTTGACGCTGTAGCGCTCCGGCTGAATCTCCAGGTTGCCGTACGTCAGGGTGGTGAGCGCCTCCTGCTTGTCCGTCTCGCCCGCGTTGGAGGCGCGGCGCAGCACCGCCTTGATGCGCGAGATCACCTCGCGCGGGCTGAAGGGTTTGACGATGTAGTCGTCCGCGCCCATCTCCAGCCCCAGGATGCGGTCGATTTCCTCGCCGCGCGCGGTAAGCATGATGATGGGCAGCTGGCTCTTCCTGCGAATCGCCTGGCAGACCTCCATGCCGGAGAGCCCCGGCATCATCTGGTCGAGCACCATCAGGTCAAACGGGGTTTTATCGATCATCGAAAGCGCCTGCTCCCCGTCGTATGCGTCGGCATGGGTGAACTCCTCCGCGTCCAGGTACAGGGCGAGCGACTGGTGAACGACGGGGTCGTCGTCGCAAATCAGAATATTGGGTGCTTTGGACATGTAAATCACCTCATTCAAATGACTTTACGCCATTCCTGACGTTTAGGATACCACCGCAATGTGACATGGATGTGGCGTCTTAAAGGGAAGATTTTGAAAAAGGGCGAAACAGCCCGAAAGCCGCCGCCCTTCTTGGAAAATCAGGTGAACTGGAAGATGCAGTACGCCGCGTAGACGCAAAGAAGCGAGACGCCCTGCCAGCGGCTGAGCTTGCCGCGCAGCAGCGCGGGCAGCGTCAGGACGGCCATGACGAGGAGCATCAGCGGCAGGTCCACGACGAGGGAGGACGGGCGGCCCAGCACCTGCGCGGCGGTGGGGATGTCGAAGGGCGCGAGCGCCGCGGACGCGCCGGAGACGAGTACGAGGTTGAAGATGTTCGCGCCGATGATGTTGCCGAGGGAAAGCGCGCCGTGCCCCTTGGCCAGGGACGTGATGGCCGTGACCAGCTCCGGCAGCGAGGTGCCCAGCGCCACAAACGTCAGCGCGATGACCGATTCGGGCACGCCGAGCGCCTTGGCGATCAGGGTGCCGTTGTCCACCAGCAGGTTCGCGCCCACGGCGATGACGGCGGCGCCCACGACGAGCATGCCGACGTCCTTCGCGAGCGGCCCCTCCGGCGCGGCGGCGGCGTCGGCCGGCCGCGCAGCGGGCGTCTTTTTCATCTGCAGCACCGTGTACGCCATGTAGAGCACGAACAGCGCGAGCAGGATGAAGCCCGTCATGCGGTCAAAGCGCCCGCGCGTGTAGGCGGGGATGCAGTACGCGACGGCGCAGAGGAAAAACGCGCCGACCGGGGTGACGAGCGTGCGCCTGTCCACTGCGCTGGGGCGGATGGCGATCGTGAGCGCCGCGATCAGGGCCGTGTTGCAGATGACGGAGCCGATGGCGTTGCCATAGGCGATTTCGCCGTGCCCGCCGAGCGCGGAGGTGGCGGAAACCATGACCTCGGGCAGCGTCGTGCCGATGGAGACGACGGTCGCGCCGATGAGCAGCTCCGGCATGTGAAAGCGGTGTGCGATGCCGGTGGCGGCGTCCACAAACCAATCGCCGCCCTTGATGAGAAAGATGAGCCCCACGATGAACAAGAGTACAGGCACGAGCATGCGGTAAGGTCCTCCTCGTTTGAAGTGCCGGTTTACGGCGAATCTCTGCGCCGCTAACCCCGGCGCTTTTCCATTTCATTTTGCACGAAGGCTTCCAGGCGCGCGACGGTCTCGTCGCTGATGACGTGCTCGATGCGACAGGCGTCCGCGTCCGCGATCTCCTCGGATACGCCCAGCACGTCGCAAAGGAAGGTGCGCGTCACCTCGTGCCGCCAGGTGATGCGGTGGGCGTGCTGAACGCCCGCCTCCGTCAGCTCGATGCACTGATACGGCTGCTGCACGACGTAGCCCGCCTGCTTGAGCACGCGCAGCGCCTTGTTGACGCTGACCTTGCTCACGCCCAGGCGCTCCGCCACGTCCACCGAGCGCACGGGCCCCCTGTGGGACAGGTCGTGAATGACGTCCAGATAGCTTTCGGCCGAGATGGTCAGGGGTTCCTGTTCCAACATGAAGATCCCTCCATTCGGGGTCAGCCCCTGCTACGCAAACCTTATGCGACCGGGAACTGACTGATGCGAAGAGCCGCGGCGCCGTAGGGAATCAGCCGCACGCGCACGGCGTCTTCGGGGGATACGGGCGGCGCGATGGGCGGCTGGTCGCAGCTCGCGCCCTGCATGCCCCAGTCCGGCACGGCGACGGCGTCCGTCTCCAGCTCGATGGGGCAGCCCTCGCCAAAGGGCCCCGCCTGATCGGGCTGCGCGCTCTCGTCGAAGCCCGCGCCGCTTACGAGCGCGTAGTTCCAGGCGGATTTTGCGCTCACGGCCCAGTCGGGCGAAAGCGGGCGGTCGCAAAGCGCCGTCCACTCCTCCTCGCACGGCAGCGCGAAGACGAGCGGCCCGCGCTCCACCGCGGCGGAGGCATGGTACCACCGCGTGAGCCGCGCGCTCATGGGCAGGTTGAGCAGCACCACGTCGCCGTCGTGCCATTGGCGGGTGAGCACGGCGAACTCGCCCGGCGCGCAGGGGACGACCTCGCCCTCCACGGCGGCGGTAGCGCCCTCGGCCCACGCGGGGATGTGCAGGTGCAGGGGGAAGGCCGCGTCCTGCGAGAGCGAAAGGGTGATCTTCACCGCGCCGTCGTAGGGATAGGCGCTCTCCACCGAGAGGCGGACGGCGGTTTCGCCCAGGCGGTAGCGGAGCGTGCAGGGGGCGTAGCTCATCGCGGCGAGCCCCCCGTCGCGCGAGAGCATCCACAGGGAGGCGGCGAACTTGGGGAAGCCCTGATGCACGCCGGAAAGCACCCGCGCGTCCTCGTGGGCGGTAAAGAGGTTCGCGCCGTCGCCCGCGTCGTAAAAGGCGCGCTCTTCGCGGCTCACGCGCACCTGGTTCGGCTGCTGCACGCACTGGCAGGCGCGCATGTCCGCCGTGAACGAGGCGGGCAGCGCGTTGAAGGCGAGGCGCTCCAGCGCGTCCGCGGCGTCGGGCGTACCCTGCGCCCAGAGCACCGTCTCCAGCGAGAACATGAGCTCCTGCACCGCGCGCGCGTCCACGCCCTGCGAGGGGTTCGCGCCCGCGAGCAGCGTGTCGCCGGTAAAGCACCCGCAGGCCGTGCCGTGCGCCTTCATGAGCTTGGCCATGCCCGTCTCGAAGGCTTCCTCGTGCTTGCCCGAGCCCGTGAGCACGTAGCTGAGCGCGGGCATGCGCAGCCCCTGCGCGATGGTCGCGGCGCGGGTGGTGCGCTGCAGGTGCGCGTAATAGGAACGTTCGTCGTCCTCCTGCTGAAGAAGCTGCTTCATCTGGGCGGGCGGCGTGTGCTTGTACATGGGGATGCGGTAGGGGAAGGTATGGCAAAAGCGCGTCCAGTCCTTGCCCTGGTCGCACAGGAGCTGGCACAGGTCGAGCAGCGGGCGCTTGCCCGTGACGTTGTAGACGTTCAGCGCGACGTAGAGCGTGTCGGCGGCGCAGGCCGCCTCCTCGGAGGAGAGGGTGTGGTCGCTCAGGTCGTAGAGCAGGAACTTCAGGTAGCGCAGCAGGAACAGCAGCGCGCGCCGTTCGGCGGTCGCGGTGTAGTACTGCCATACGGCCTTGAGCATCACGCCGCGGGCGATGAAGGCGTCCTTCATCTCGGGGCCGAAGGAGCCGTCCTCGCGCTGGCTTTCCATCACCCATTCCACGCGGCGGGCGGCTTCCTCCTTCAGCGCGTCGTCGTCCAGCAGGAACGCGAGCGGCACGAGGCCGTCCAGATAGCGGGCGGCGTGGGCGTTGGCGGGGCCCGGCCCACCCAGCCAGGCGCAGTCGTCCCCGACGTCGGGCAGGACTTCCGGCAGTCTGCCCGTCAGGCCCTGCGCCTGGAGCTGAAGCTGGCGAAGCAGCCATCCCCTGGGGCGGAGCGCGCCCAGCGGCAGCGGGGCGAAGCGGCCCGGCATCAGCGGGGCGCGGTTGAATAGGGTTTTGGCGATCATGGGCGTATGCCTCCAATTCACGATGCGGGGCATCGTATAAAATCAATTTTCAAGCGTCAAATGAAAGACGTATAAAGGGTTGTCTCTTATTATACCCGACTTTGGCCGCGAGGTAAAGCAAAGAAAACGCGGGCGGATTAATACTTTGAACTTAAAATTAAATATTTTTTGATAAGGAATTTTTGACAAATATAAGGAAAGGGATTGACAAAGGTCAATTCCGGGATTATACTAAGCTCAGTTCGAGCAACGTACAATTTCATACCGGCAAACCCGCTGAAAGGCGGCGACGCAAAGCTAAAGGGTCTAACCCCGCGCAGGCGGGCATGACAGCCAGTTGCCAGAGGCGCAAGCCTTTGTCAATCGGCGGGCTGCATTCATATGCAGGTCGGCCCAGTTTGTGTTGCCGTCGCGGGAGATCGATTTCGCGGACGGCTTTTTTGTGTCCGCATGGGCAGGAGGAACAACATGAAGCGGATTTTAGGCGCGGCGCTGCTGGCGCTGTGCCTCGCGGGCGGCCCGGCCCTCGCGGGGGACTCGGTTCCCGCCAAGGGCGCGGCCCCTGAAACGGGGCTGCCGCAGGACGTGCCGGTCAGCTATCCGGCGCTGGAGATGGACGCGGCGGCCACGCAGCTTGCGGCCACGCCCTCGGACGCGGGGCTGGAGCTGGACGAGCGCGCGGTGTCGCCGGACGCGCCCGTCCCGACGGCAAAGCCGGCGCAGACGAAGAAAGCGCCGGTGCGCCCGGGCGACAGGCCGCAGCAGGGCGTGAACAGCATCACGATCCAGACGGTATCGGACATCACGTTCGATTCGCCCTACGCGGAGGGCGAGGTCAACGTCGGCAACCCCGAGGGAAGCCAGGTGAACGTGCAGTACATGCTGCGCATCTCCCTGGCGGAGCTGGAGCGCCAGACCGGGCGCACGGGTTACGACGAGGAGGAGCTCGCGGCGCTTGCCGCGCAGCCGGGCTTCGACCCGGAGACGACCTATATCCCGCTGAGCCAGACGAAGGGCATCCCCCCGGGAAGCGTGGTGCGCACGATGACGCTGGGCACGCTGCCGGACGGCTCGACGATCCCGGCGGGCGACTACAGCGCGCAGATGGTGATGGCGGCTTACGACGCCCTGACCAACCGGCGATCGATGGTGGGCGCGGTGGTGGAGGTCAAGTTCCACGTGCTCAGCGGCGACATGCGGCTGAACTTCGACGCGGACGGCACCTGCGACCTGTACGCCTTCAACCCCGTGACGAGCGCGGGCGACGTGATGTTCGCCATTCAGATATCGCAGCAGGAGCTGATGGACGTATCGGGCGAGGCGCACCGCACGGCGGAGGAAACCGCCGCGCAGCAGGCGAACCCGGCATTCGACCCGGCCTACGAGTTCCTGACGATTTACGAGTCCGACCCGGTGGCGCCGGGCGCGTTCCTCGAGGGACGCGCGGCGCTGAGGACGCTGCCCGACGGGCAGGCGCTCCCCGCCGGTGAATACACCGCCTGGCTGGTGCGCTACGCGTACGACGCGCAGTGGAACAGCTGGCAGATGGAGGACGCGAGCACGCAGCTGACGCTTTCCGTGCCCGAACCCACGGGAAAGGCGGGTGGAATCGAATAGAGGTCATCCGCAGCGGTACGGTTTAGGTTCAGGTTTTGAGCCCAGGCCCAAAAGAAAGAAGAAGGACGCTTTCAGGGCGTTCAAGCGCCCCAAAAGCATCCTTCTGGAATCGTCACAAAAGGTGAACCAAAGTTGACGGCCGCCCCCGGAGGGGGTCGAACGGCGGCGGAAGACACGGCGTAGAATGTAAGGCAAGCAGGACCGAAACGGAGAACGGAAACCCTATTTGAAGCACAGAACGGAACAAAAAAGAATTTGAAAGGTGGATTTTGACTTATGACGAAGAAGAATGTGGCGGCTCTGATGCTCGCGGGCGCGATGATGACCGTGGGGAGCGGCGCGATGGCGGCGGAGAGCGCAACGATTAGCGATACAACAACTGGTTCTGCAGAGGTAGGTGCAACATATACCTCTGCTGAAAAGATTGATATTACTGTTTCCTGGAATACGCCCGAGGCCTTTGCGTTTACGTGGAAAAATGGAGCGTGGATTTATGAAGGTGAAGCAAAGGAAGTAACTTTTAAGGCAACAAATGCAGGCAGTAAAGATAAGAACGTAGCACTTGCAGCAAGTTCTGAGGATAACCCTAACCTAGCTTGGATCACTGCAACTCCTATAACAGTGAATGGTGCTAACCCTAATGTTGAAAGGGGTACAACGGACGCACAACCTGTTGCCGGGTTTAATTTAATGGTTGATAATAAAAAGTTGCCCGACATTACTGAAAACTCGAATGACCCTGTTAATGCTTCTATAAAGTTTGATGTTACGATTAGTGACGTAAGTGTAGAATGAATAGACAGACCAATAATTAGCCGCGCCGCATAAGCGGCCGGCCTTTTTCACATTTTTCCCGAAAGGAGGCCTCGTCCATGCGCAGACCCCTTCCCGCGCTGCTCGCGCTGTCGCTGCTGCTTCCCGCGCCCGGCGCGCGCGCGGACTTCTTCGGCGCGCCCGTGGAGCTCTACGCGCCCGCGGCGGACGAGGCCGCCCGAACGGATGACGGCGTGCCCGCCGCCCGGCTCTCGGACATCGCGGTCGAGCAGGAGCCCGCGCCCGCGTTCGGCTTTCGGTGGAACACCCAGACGTATGAATGGGAGCCCACGCACGAGCGCACCTGGTCGGCCCTGACGCTGCGAAACGGCGGCGAGGCCGAGGCCCCTCTCTCCCTCTCCTACGCGGTGGCGACGGCGGAGGCCGACGGCGCGGACGCGGAGGGGCTGCTTCGGGTGCTGGGCCTCTCCGGCACGCCGGACGAAGCGCCGCAGGAAACGCTTTTGGTGACCGTGCCCCCGAACGACGCGGTGACCGTGTACCTGCGCTACGAGGCGCGGCCGCCCGCATCGGGCGGCGACGCCAGCCTGCGGCTGGACGTGACGGTCACGTACACCCTGCAGTAACATCACGCGGCGGCTGCCCCGCCGGAAGGACGGAATCGCGATGTCAAAAAAGCGCAAATGGCTGCCCTGGGCGCTGGCGGCGCTCGCGCTCGCGGCGGCCTGTGCCGCGTGGCTGGGC
The DNA here is from genome assembly GCF_900199405.1 of Beduinella massiliensis. Lineage (NCBI taxonomy): Bacteria > Bacillati > Bacillota > Clostridia > Eubacteriales > Beduinellaceae > Beduinella > Beduinella massiliensis. The sequence continues at coordinate 3,565,674 of NZ_LT963430.1, read as the reverse complement.
TTTCGGGCCCTGCGTCCCGCGCCGCCGGAACCCGCTTACATGCCGCCGCCCATGGAGGAGGCCGCCGTGCCGCTCACGGATTGGAACGCGCCGCAGGGCCTGCCCACATTGCAGACCGATACCTACGCCTTTTCCATCAACCCGGAGCCCGCGACGGGGCCGGACGGCCTTTGCGGCGTCTGGCTCGCCAACCCGGAGGGAAACGCGGTCTACCTGATGCTCGACGTGCGGCTGGAGGAAAGCGGACTGCTCATCTACCGCAGCGGCCTCGTCGCCCCGGGCACGGGCCTGGGCGAAATCGGCCTGGCGCGGGAGGCGGTGGACGCCCTGCGGCCCGGCGAAAACGGGGTGCTGCTGACGGTCTATTCCTTCGCGCAGGAGGGCTACACCAGCATGGGCGAAGCGCCGCTGCGCACGGTGCTCAGGTATCAAGCGGACGAATCCGGCGCGGAGGAGGAAGCGGCATGAAGAGAGGCGTGGCGGCGCTGGCCGCCCTGGGGCTGCTGTTTTCCGGCCCGGCCCGGGCGGAGGGCATCTCGGTGGCGGTGAACGCCCGGTTTGTCCGCAGCGCGAGCGCGGAAACCACCTGGAGCGCGGTCTATACGGACGAGGACGGCAACCCGGTGGACGAACTGCACTGGACGCGGCTTTGCCTCACCGCGACGCTCACGAACGCGTCGAGCGAGGACATCGACGTGCGCTGGGCGCTGGAGGACGAGGCGCCCGGCGTGCAGGCGGACGCGGCGGCCCGGCCCGACGGCGGGGAGCCGGATGCGCTGGACACCGCCTATCCCGTGGCCGTGGGGGCGACGCGCACGTTCGTGATCGCCCTGCGGCGCGACGCAGAGATGGCGCTGCCGGAGGACGGGTTGCACATGGTCTACGTCATATCGCCCGCGGAGGAGGAAACGCCATGAAAGGACGAAAGGCCGCCGCGCTGACGCTGGCGCTGGCGCTGCTGCTGGGGCCCTTCCACCCGCCCGCGCGGGAGCGGGGGGCGCGCGCGGAAGCCGCCGCAGCGCCGCCGCCCCGCGCAGACGGGGAGCTGAACCCCACGGCGACGCCGGAGCCCACGGTCACGCCGGAGCCCACGGTCACGCCGGAGCCCACAGTCACGCCGGAGCCAACGGTCATTCCGGAACCCACGGTTACGCCGGAGCCTACGGTTACGCCGGAACCCACGGCGACACCGGAACCTGCGGCCACGCCGGAGCCCACGGTTACGCCGGAAGCGCAGGAGGAAACAGCGGCAACGCCTGAACCGACGTCCGATCCGGACGACGGGGAAGCGACGCCTGCGCCTGAGGCGACGGACGAGCCGACAGCGGAAGCGACGTCCGCGCCTGAGGCGGCGGAAGCGACGCCTGCGCCTGCTGAGACGAAGGAACCGGCGGCGGAAGCGACGCCTGCGCCTGAGGCGACGGACGAGCCGATGGCGGAAGCGACGCCCGCGCCTGAGGCGACGGACGAACCGGCGGCGGAAGCGACGCCCACGCCTGCTGAGACGGAGGAGCCGACGGCGGAAGCGACGCCCGCGCCTGAGGCGACGGACGAGCCGACGGCGACCGAGGAGCCTGCGCCGACGCCTGCCGCGACGGCGGAACCGGTGCTGTATACGGGCAGAATCACGGTGCAGGGAAAGTCCGCGAACGTGCGTGCGGAAGCGGATGCCGCCTCCGAGCTGGTGGGGCGCATCTGCGGAGGCGAAGCGATCGAGATTCTGGGCGAAGCGGAGGGCTGGTATCTGGTGCGCGGCGAGAGCCTGGAGCGCAGACAGATAACAGGCTACGTGAAGGCGAAGTTCGTCGCCATAGACGGCGGGAGCCAGCCGGAGGAGCCCGAGGCGACGGAAGCGCCGGCGGCGACGCCGGAGGCAGAAAGCGGGGCGGAAACCCCGACGCCCGCAGCCCCCGTGAAGACGCCTGACCCGGAATCGGAACCGGCGGCGACGCCGGAGCTCACGCCGGAACCCACCGCAGCGCCGGAGCCGACGGAAGCGCCGACGGCGGAACCGGCGCTGTATACGGGCAGAATCACGGTGCAGGGCAAGTCCGCAAACGTGCGTGCGGAAGCGGACGCCGCCTCCGAGCTGGTGGGGCGCATCTGCGGAGGCGAAGCGATCGAGATTCTGGGCGAAGCGGAGGGCTGGTATCTGGTGCGCGGCGAGAGCCTGGAGCGCAGGCCGATCAGGGGCTACGTGAAGGCGAAGTTCGTCGCCATAGACGGCGGGAGCCAGCCGGAGGAGCCCGAGGCGACGGAAGCGCCGACGGCGACGCCGGAGCTCACGCCGGAACCCACCGCAGCGCCGGAACCGACGGAAGCGCCGACGGCGGAACCGGCGCTGTATACGGGCAGAATCACGGTGCAGGGCAAGTCCGCAAACGTGCGTGCGGAAGCGGACGCCGCCTCCGAGCTGGTGGGGCGCATCTGCGGAGGCGAAGCGATCGAGATTCTGGGCGAAGCGGAGGGCTGGTATCTGGTGCGCGGCGAGAGCATCGAGCGCAAGCCGATCAGGGGCTACGTGAAGGCGAAGTTCGTCGCGCCGGACGGCGAGGGTCTGTCCCAGCCCAACGCGGCAGACGATCCTGCGGAGACCGAAGCGCCGCCCGTGGAGGACGTCGCAGGCCTCGAAGCAGACGCCATGCCGGAGCTGCCCTATACCTGGGATGCGCAGGCGGGCGCGTGGCGCTCTGAGGCCCTGCCGCCGACCCGGGCCGTCATTTATTGCGCCAACCGCACCGCGGAGGCAACCCCGCCGCTCTGCATGCGCACGGACGAGCTGGAAGCGCTGGACGCGGGGGGCTGTTATACCGTGCGCTGCGAGCTGGCGGCGGACGCGGATCGCTTTTCCCTGGAGCCCGGCGAGGTGCGCCCCGTCGCGGTCCTCATCTACGAGGGGACGGGAGAACTTGCGGAGAACCCGGAGGGGAGCGTGCTCGGGCTCGAGCTGCGGGTGGAATACGCCGTGCCGTAATGCGCGCGGACGTCCGGAATAAGTCCGGACGTCCGCTTTGGCCATCGACTTTGTCGATGGCCTCGTGCAAAATGAAGAATCATTTTGCACGAAGGATACGGGTGATGTTTTCCTCCGCAAATGCTGCGCATTGACGTGCAGCGAGCGAAGCGAGTAGGGCCGAGGACAGCGCGGAGCGCTCCGCAGGCCCGTACTCTGCGCCCTTTGGGCGCAGGGCGTCAACGGAAAACGCCCCGCCCGACAAGGACGCGAAGCGTCTAGGCGCGAGGACAGCGCAGAGCGCTCCGCAGCGCCGTACCCTGCGCCCGAAGGGGCAGGGCGCAGCAGGCAAAGCCGGTCGATACGATTCCCCATGAAGGGGAAGCTTCCCCTTCATGCATCCCCTTTTACAAGACGATACTTTGTCAACGGTCGCGCGGACGTCCGGAACAAGTCCGGACGTCCGCTTTTTGTATAGGGCCCTGCGCGGTGGATTTCGTTGACAGGTGGGCATAAAACGGCTATACTTAGATCGGAAACTTATAAAAGATTCTGATGAAACGGAGGGGGAGGCCGTGGACGCCCTGAACGCGAAGCCGGGCCTGCTCAAGCAGGCCAACCTGACCGAAATCCGATGCTTCCTGCGGGAGAAGGGGACGGCTACCCGCGCCGAGATCGCGGAGGGAACGCGGATCAGCGGCACCACCGTCCGGGCGCTGCTCTGCGAGATGCTGGAGGACGGCGAGATCGAAAGCGTCGGCCGCGACGCGTCGAGCGGGGGGCGCAGGGCCGAGCGGTACGGGCTGCGGCGCGACCGGTACTACGGGGCCGCCGTCTGCATCGCGGAGGGGAAACTGCACGGCCTCCTGGTGGACGTCTACGGGCAGGTCATCGAATCCGTCCTGCTGGACGCGCCGGAGGAGGAGGCGCCGCGAGCGGTCTTCGACTTTTTGGACGGCGTGACCGCGAGGCATGAGATCCGCGCGATCGGCGTCGGCGCGCCGGGCGTCGCGGACGGCGACGGCTTTCTGCGCAAGCGCGCGCAGGAGGACGCGCTGCATCGGGTGGACATCGGGCGGGCGCTCCGCGAGCGCTACGGCCTTCCGGTGGTGCTGGAAAACGACCTGATCGCGACGACGCTGGGCTTTGGGCGCTGTTACGCGCGGGAGTTCCCGGAGGAAGACCCGGAGCATGCGAACATGGCGTACCTGTACTTTGAACCGGGCTGCGTCAGCGCGGGCTTTATCGTGGGCGGCCGGATCGTGCGCGGCATCAACCGCTTCGCGGGCGAGATCGGGCTCGTCCCGATGCTCGACGAGCGCCCGCTGGACGAGTGGATGGCCGAGCCCATGGACGACGCGCGGTATATCGCCTGCGTGACGCACATTGCCGGTTGGGTCTGCGGCATGCTCAACCCGCAGTACGTCGCCCTGGGTGGACCCGGCCTGCGCAGGGATTGCGTCGCGGCCGTGGGCGAAGGGCTTTCCGCGCTGCTGCCGGGGCCCATGCAGGCGGAAATCCTATACGCCAGTGACCGCTGGCACGACTATCGCGACGGCATGGCCTATCTGACGGCGCAGAAGATGATGAACCGGGTGAAGATCGTCAAGGCATAGGCGGAGTTTTGCCGGTTCGCTTGCTTCTTTTGGGGCGAATGCCTATAATGGAACCACGTGCGGTCGGCGGGTGCGCCCCGCCGGAAGGAGGACGCGGCATGAAGTTTGCCTTTTTGCTCATGGGGGACTTTGACGCGAAGGCGGACCGCGCCTGCCTGCGCGGCAGGGACGTGCGGTGCGTCGGCGTCGGAGGCCTGGAAGAAGCGTGCGACGTGGCGCGCGGGCTTGCGGACGAGGGATTTAGCTGCATCGAGCTGTGCGGCGCGTTCGGCGAGGCGGGCGCGCGCAGGGTGATCGAGGCGACGGGCGGCGCGGTGGCGGTCGGCTACGTGGTGCACCTGCCGGAGCAGGACGCGCTGTTCAGCCGGGTGTTTGGAGAAAACCGCGCCGAAGTCGCCGCAAAAGAAAGGAAAGAATGTTCATGAAACGAAAACTGTTCTGTCTGGCGGCGCTGTTGGCCGCCCTCTGCCTGACGGCGGCGGTCGCCTGCGCGGGGGATTTCGACGTCCGGGACGGCGTGCTGGTCCGTTACAGCGGCCCCGGCGGGGAGGTCACCCTCCCGGCGGACGTGCGCGTGATCGGCAGGGAAGCCTTTGCCGGGTGCAAAAAGCTCACCGGCGTCACGCTGCCGGAGGGCGTGCAGGAGATCGGCCAGGAGGCCTTCCGCGACTGCGACGAGCTGCGCTATGCCGTGCTGCCCGAGGGCCTGCGCGTAATCGGGGAGAACGCATTTGGCAACTGCAAGGAGCTGCGGGAGGCGGTCATCCCCTCGAGCGTCGAATCCATCGGGCCGGAGGCGCTGTGGAACTGCGAAAAGCTCGCGTCCGTCACCGTGGCGGAGGGGAATGCGGCCTATGCCAGCCGCGACGGCGTCCTGTACGACCGGGACTTCACCACGCTCGTGCTGTATCCCGCGGCGAAGCCCGACAGGACGTTCGCCCTTCCGGACACGGTGCGCATCATCGGCGCGGCGGCGTTTGGGCCGAACGAGACGCTGCGGGAGGCGACGATCCCGGAGGGCGTCACGGAAATCCGCGAAAAGGCCTTCAAGTATTGCGAAGCGCTCAGGAGCCTCGTAATCCCGGACACGGTGACGCGGATCGGGACGGAGGCCTTCAAGTACTGCGAGGACATGGAGAGCATCGTGCTCTCCCGGAACATCACCGAAATCCCGGACGCCGCGTTTAAGTACTGCGAATCGCTGCGGCGGATCGACGTGCCGGACGGCGTGATGCGGATCGGGGACATGGCCTTCAAGTACTGCGAGTCGCTTCGGAGCGTCGGCGGCTGCGGCGGGGTGACGTCCATCGGCAGCGACGCGTTCAAGTACTGCGAATCGCTGGAGGAAATCGAGCTCCCCGCGTGCGTGCGGGAGATCGACATGGACGCCTTCAAGTACGCCTGCGCGTCGCTGACCGTGCGCGGCGAGGGCGGTTCCTACGCCGAGAAGTACGCGAAGGAGCACAGACTGGCCTTTTCGGCGCTCTAATCCATAGCAAAAAAGGGGGATGCGCGCGCATCCCCCTTTTGCTGCCGTCAGATCGCGACTTCCTTCTGGAAGCGCTCGATCCACTCGGCCTTGTGATCGTTCAGGTAGTTCCAGTCAAACGCCTTGAGCGCGCTGATGGCGTCCTCGCCATAGGCTAGGTACTGCCGGGCTTCGTCGGACATCGTGGCGTTCTTGCTGGTCGGGGCCTCGCTGAGCACGTCCGCGACCTGGCTCTGAATCTCGTCGCTGAGCAGGTAGTTGACGAAGAGCTGCGCGAGCTCCGGGTTCTTGCAGTCCTTCACGACGTTGACCGTCGCGGCGGCGGAGAAGCTGCCCTCCTTCGCGTCGACCCACTTGACGTTCAGGCCCGCCGCGGTGAGGGTGGGCATGTTCATGTCCATGAAGACGGAGACGGCGATTTCACCGGTGGTGAAGGCGGTCTGCACGTCGGAGCTGGTCATGTAGAACTGGGCGATGTTGTCCTTGTGCGCGGCCATCAGCTCGAAGGCCGGGTCCACGTTCTCCTGGCTGCCGCCGAGGCTGTCGGCCAGCGCGACCAGCAGGTACGGGCCCGCGGTGCCGGACATGTCCGGGATGGAGACGAGGCCCGCGTACTGCTCGTCGGTGAAGAGTTGCTCGTAGGAATCGGGGGCCGCGACGAGGTCTTCGTTGTAGATGATGCCGTAGCGCACCAGCGAATAGCAGGGGCCGTAGCCGTCCGCGTTCTTCGCGAAGTCGTAGAGGTTGTCGAGGTTGGTGACGACGGACGCGTCGATCTTCTCGAACAGGCCCATCTCGTTGCCCGTGGCGGCGAAGTTTTCGGTGAGCAGCGCCACGTCGATCTCCGGGTTGTTCTTCTGCGCGGTGATCTTGTTCAGGCGGTCGGCGTTGCCGCTCGTCTCGTCGATGATGACGGTGCAGCCGGTCGCTTCCTCAAAGTCCTTGGCGAGCTCCTTTACCTGTGCGGCGGTCCAGCCCCAGGTGGCGACGACGAGTTCCTTGCCCTGATACGCCTTTTCCGCGTCGGCGGAGACGGAGGTCAGGCCCAGCGCCATCACCGCGGCGAGCAGGATGGCAAGCATGCGCTTCATGTTCATGGTTCAATCTCCTTTTCGTTGTCGTGATATATGAGCAGCTTGTCCGCGGGCAGGCCGACGAAGACCTGCATGCCGCGCTCGAAGCTGGCATCATCGTGAAGGCTCGCGTAGAGCAGGTTTTCAAAGACGCCGCCGATCTCCAGGCGCGTGGCGTTGCCCTTGTAGACGGCGCTTTCTACCGTGCCGGCGAGCAGGCCGGGCGCGGGCGAGCGCCGCACGTTGACGAACTCCGGACGGATGGCGGCCCTGACCGCCTCGCCCTGCGCAAAGCGGGCGCGGTCCGCGGGCAGGATGGGCAGGCGGCCCGTGCCGGTGAGCAGGAAGTCGCCCTCGCCCACCACCGCGGGGATGAAGTTGGAAATGCCCATGAAGTCCGCGACGAACAGGTTCGCCGGGCGCTCGAAGACCTCGCGCGGGGAGCCGATTTGCAGCAGCCGGCCGGCGTTCATGACGATGACCCGGTCCGCGAGGGAAATCGCCTCTTCCTGGTCATGGGTGACGATGATCGTGGTGATGCCCGTTTCGCGCTGGATGCGCTTGATTTCAAGCTGCATTTCCACGCGCAGCTTGGCGTCCAGGTTGGAGAGCGGCTCGTCCAGCAGCAGCACCGAGGGCTCCGTCACCAGCGCGCGGGCGAGCGCGACGCGCTGCTGCTGGCCGCCGGAGAGCTCGCGCGGATAGCGGCGCTCCAGCCCGGAGAGCTTGACGAGGCCGAGGATGGTGGAAACCTTCTTCTCGATTTCGGCCCTGGGCAGTTTCTTGAGCTTGAGGCCGAAGGCGACGTTGTCGTAGGTCGTCATGTGCGGGAAGAGCGCGTAGTTTTGAAAGAAGATGCCGACGTTGCGCTTGTAGGCGGGCAGATTGCCGATGTCCTTGCCGTCCACGAGCACGCGGCCCTCGGTCGCCTCGGTGAATCCGGCGATCATGCGCAGCGTGGTGGTCTTGCCGCAGCCGCTGCCGCCGAGCAGGGCGACCATTTCCCCCTCGGCGACGGCAAGGTTCAGGTCGTGTACGGCGGTGAAGTCGCCGAAGCGCTTTGTCAGGTGGGAGAGCTCCAAAGAGGCCATCTTGTTCCTCCTATCCGTAGTGCCGCCTGCGGGACGCGCCCCGGCGGAAATTTCAAATGAAGGTGGCGGCCCGACCCGGCCGGTGGGGGTTGCGCGAAAGCGCCGTCAGTCCTGCTTGATGAACATGTCCAGGCCCATGAAGCGTTCCAGCAGCAGGATCGCCGCGAAGGAGAAGAGGATCAGCAGCGTGGAGACGGCGGCCAGCGTGGGGTCGAAGGAAAATTCCATGTAGTTCATGATGCGGATGGGAAGCGTCATGAACTTGGCGGAGCTGAGCAGGCCCGCGAGCACCACCTCGTCGAACGAATAGAGGAACGAGAGCAGCGCGCCCGCCGTGACGCCCGGCTTGATGAGCGGGAAGGTCACATGGCGGAAGGTCTGCCAGGCATTCGCGCCCAGGCCCGCCGCCGCGTCCTCCAGCGTCCAGTTGAAGGAGGCGAGCACCGCGAGCGTGTTGCGCACGATGTAGGGCAGCACGATGACGACGTGGCCCAGCAGGATCTTCGCGAAGGCGGGGATGCCGCCGATGGCGCTGGTGACGTTGAGCAGTACGAAGGCGAACGTGATCGAGGGAACGTACATGGGCGAGGTGAAGAAGGTGACCAGCGCCTCGCGCCCCCGGAAGCGATAGCGGCTGACGGCCAGCGCCGCCGAGACGCCCAGCACGATGTCCACGAGGGTGGCGAGCGCCGCGACCTCCATGCTGTTCACGAAGCCGCTGACGAAATTGGTGGAGGAATCGAAGATTTTCGCATACCATTCGGTCGAAAAGCCCTTGGGCGGGAAGGTGACGATGGGCGTCGGGCTGAACGAGGCCAAGATGATGACGAGCAGCGGCGCCATCAAAAACGCGTACACCAGAACCGTCACGACACGGGAGAGCAGGCTGACCTTGCCGTCACGCATTTTTGCCACCTCCCAGCCTGCGGGTATAGCGGTCCGCGGCGAAATTGGATACGAGCAGGATGACGAGGATCACGAAGAGCAGGATGTAGCTGATCGCGGAGGCGAAGCCCCAGTTGAAGTTGACGTTGACCTCCTGAAAGACCATGGTGCTCATCATGCGGAACTTCGTGCCGCCCAGCAGCTTGGGGGTTACGTAGGAGGTCATCGAGAGCGTGAACACCAGGATGCACCCGGAGATGATGCCCGGGGAGCTGAGCGGCAGCGTCACCTTGAGAAACGTCTTGAAGGGGCTCGCGCCCAGGCTGTGGGCCGCGTACTCGACGTTGCGGTCGATGCTCTGAATGACGCTGGTGATGCCCAGAATCATGTAGGGGGTGAGCAGGTGCACCAGGCCGATCAGTACCGCCGTGGGGGTGTAGAGGATGCTCAGCGGCTTCTCGATCAGCCCCAGCGCGCGAAGCAGCTGGTTGAGCAGGCCGTTCTTGCCCAAAATGACCATCCAGCCGTAGGAACGGACGACCGCGCTGACGAGGAAGGGAAAGACCGTCATGATGATGAGCAGGTTCTTGATCCGCGATTTCGTGCGCGCGAGAAAGTAGGCGGCGGGGTAGCCCAGCAGCAGGCAGATCAGCGTGGTCTGAAGCGAAATCTTCACCGTAGTCCAGAGGATGTTCAGGTAGAAGGAATCCGTGAGGAATTTTTGATAGTATTGCAGCCCGTCGGTTCTGAGCGTGCCTACGAGGATGTAGACCATCGGGGCGATGAAGAGCACGAGCAGCGCCAGCACCGTAGGCAGCGCGAGATAAAACGCCTGATGTTTGCGCATCACATTTCCTCCTCCGAGACGATCAGGGGCAGCATTTCCTTTTTCAGCACGTCCACCAGCCCCTTATCGGTCAGCTTCACGCAGGGGGAGACGGCCAGCGGCATCAGCGTCATGAAGGTAAGCGCTTCTTCGTGCGGCAGCCCCGTCTGCCGCACGGCGGAAAGGAACGCTTGAAGCCTGGGCGCGAGCGTAGGCAGGTCTTCCTCGCACAGCAGCCCGGCGATGGGCAGCGGGATCAGGCAGAGCACCTGCCCGTCCTTGACGGCGCAGACGCCGCCGCCCGCCTCGATCAGCGCGTTGGCGCACAGCAGCATGTCCGCGTCGTTTGAGCCGTAGACCGTGAGGTTATGGCAGTCGTGCGCGTAGGTGGTGCCCAGCGCGCCGCGGAAGCCCTCCATGTGCGAGAGGAAGCCGAGGGAGCGGCTGCCCTGCCCGTGGCGGCAAAAGACCGCCATCTTCGCATAGGGGCCGTTTTGCAGCACGCCGCCGCGCACCGGCACGTCGCCCTGCTCCAACACCGTGCGCGACGTCTTTCCGTCCTGCGCGATGAGGCGGACGCGCGCGCGCCCTTCCTGAATCGAGGCGCGAATCGTGAAGTCCGAAGGCGTCAGCGGGGAGAGGCGCATCGTGCGGTAGGCGGAATCGGGAAAGCGGGTCTGGGGAATGTCCACGGCCATATGCCCGTTTCGCGCGACGACGCGGCCCGCGCAGAGCACGACGCTGGGCTGCACGTCCAGCAGGTCGGGCAGCAGCACGATGTCCGCGCGCCTGCCCGGCGCGATCGCGCCCACGCTGTACTGGCGCAGGCGGTCGGCGGCGTTGATCGTGACGTAGCGGTAGCACAGGAGCGGACGAAGGCCCAGCGCCATGGCCTTTCGCATGACGGAATTGAGGTGCCCCTCGGCGCAAAGGCGCGTCAGCGGCACGTCGTCGGTCACGAGCATGACGCGGTTTTGCACGTTCAGCCTGTTCAGCGTTTCCATGAGCTCGCGGGTGAGGAAGCGCTCCTGAATCTGCACGCACATCCCCAATCGCAGCTTTTCCAGCACCGTCTCCGGATCCATGTAGGTGTGGTCGCAGTCGATCCCCGGCGCGGCGAAGGCCTGAAGGTCCGCGCCGTGCAGCGCGGGCACGTGACCGTCGAGCGGCACGCCCGCCTCGCGCGCAGCGCGGCAGATCGCGAGCATCCTATCGTCCCCGGCCGCGACGCCGTTGAAGTCCATCACCTCGCCCAGCCCCAGCACGCCGGGCAGCGCGAGCATGCGGCGCACAGCCTCCGCGTCCACGTCGGCGCCGGAGGTTTCAAAGCCCGGCGCGCTCGGAACGGTCGAGGGGGCCATCAGGTGCACGGTCAGCGGAAGCTTCTCGCAGGCGAGAGAGAGCAGCGCCACGCCTTCCTCGCCCAGCACGTTGGCGATTTCATGCGGGTCGGCGCACACGCTGGTCGTGCCCAGCGGCAAAATCGCCTGCGCGAAGTGCGCGGGCGTCATCATGCTGCTTTCCAGGTGCATATGGCTGTCGATGAAGCCCGGCGCGGCGTACATGCCGCCGCCGTCGAGGGTTTCCTTCGCGCGGTGCTCCGAAATCGGCGGCCCCGCGTAGGCGATGTCGCCGTCCACGATGCCGATGGAGGCCTCGTAGATTTCGAGCGTCATGACGTTCACAAGGCGGATGTTCGTGATTAACAGGTCGAAGGGATGCAGGCCACGGCTGGCCAACCCAATTTTTGCATTCATTGCGCGCTCCTATCAGGGAAGTTAAAGATAAATCCGAACGATTAAATCGTATCCTATTCTAAACGTTCTGTCAATAGGCGGCGCGAAAGAAAACGGCTCTCGTTTTCTGGAGAAATCGGTCGAAAAGGAATGCCGTTTTTTAGGGGTTTGGCTTTATGCGGGGACACGCTTGCTTTTGGCGGCGCAGGCGGGTATAATGCTTTCGATCCTACAGAAAGAAGGGCGGAACATGACAAAGGAAGAGCTCAAGCAGCGCGTGCTGGAGCGAATTGACGCGCGCAGGGACGAAATCATCGCCATCGGCGAGCAGATCTTTCACAACCCCGAATTGGGTTTTAAGGAATACAAGACCGCGCGGCTGGTGCGCGATACGTTCGACAGCCTGGGACTGGCGCACGAGGACGGCATCGCCCTCACCGGCGTAAAGGCCGAGGCAAAGGGCGGGCAAAGCCGGGCGCGCGTGCTCGTCATGGGCGAGCTGGACGCGGTCGTGTGCCCGCTGCACCCCTGCGCGGACCTTGAGACGGGCGCGGCGCATTCCTGCGGCCATAACGCCCAGATCGCGTCGATGCTGGGCGCTGCGATGGGCCTTGCGCCCTTCATGCGGGAACTGGACGGCGACGCGGTCTTCATGGCGGTGCCGGCGGAGGAATACGTCGAGCTGGAATACCGCGAGCGGCTGCGTCAGGATGGAAAGATCGAATTCTTTGGCGGCAAGCAGGAATTCATCCGCCTGGGCCAGCTGGAGGGCATCGACGCGGGCATGATGATTCATTCGCACGCCGGGGTCACGGAGCGCAAATTCCTCATCAACTGCGACAGCTCCGGCTTTCTGGGCAAGATCGTGCGCTACCACGGGCAGGAAGCGCATGCGGGCGCGGAGCCGTTCGCGGGGGTGAACGCGCTGAACGCGGCGGCGCTTTCGATCATGGCGATCAACGCGAACCGCGAGACGTTCAGGGACAGCGACCGCATCCGCGTGCACCCGATCATCACCAAGGGCGGCGACCTGGTGAACATCGTCCCGGCGGACGTGCGCATGGAGACCTACGTGCGCGGGCGCACGATCGAGGCGGTCGTGGACGCCTCCGACAAGGTGGACCGCGCGCTGCGCGCGGGGGCGATGGCGGTCGGCGCGACGCTGGACATCGTGCAGACGCCCGGCTATCTGCCGATGCTTCAGGACCCGGAGCTGAATCGCCTGTTCGCGGAAAACAGCGAGGCGCTGTTGGGCGAGGGCGCGAACCTCTACGGCTACGAACTGATGGGCGCGACCGACGCGGGCGACGTGAGCTCCGTCGTCCCCTTCATGCACATCTCCACCGGCGGCTACGACGGCACGGCGCACAGCAAGGACTTCACCGTCTGCGACAAGGAGATGGCCTACGTCATGCCCGCGCGCGCGATGGCGATGACGGTGGTGGATCTTCTGTGGGACGGCGCCCGGAAGGCGCGGGCGATCCGCGCGGATTATACCCCCAGGTTCACGCGGGAGTCGTACGTTGACTTCTGGCGGCAATATAATAAGGAAACGCATTGAACTACGGCGCGTCAGGCGGCATTCGCCTGGCGCGTGTTTTTTGATCGCGGAGGCAGTTGCATTTCCGGTCGGTGCGCAGCAAATGATCTGAGCAGCGCGCCGAGAGCGCAGGGACGGCAGACTGACCGTCCCTGATTCTGTTAGCACTCTTAATGGTTGAGTGCTAAAAAGTGCTTGACATGCGCGCCGGAGGGGACTACAATAGGGCCCGTAAGGAAAATTTTCTGACCAGGGGAGGTTCTATATATGGAAAAGAAGACCGGAAGCGTATCGATTCATGCGCAGAATATCATGCCCGTCATCAAGAAGTGGCTGTATTCGGACAAGGATATCTTCATCCGCGAGCTGGTGAGCAACGGCTGCGACGCCATCACCAAGATGAAGATCGCCAGCGGCGAGCAGGAGGGCTACGAGGTGCACGTCGAGGTGGACGCCGCAAAGAAGCAGCTCCGCTTCATCGACAACGGCATCGGCATGACCGCCGAGGAGGTCGAAAAGTACATCGGACAGGTAGCCTTCTCCGGCGCGGAGGAGTTCCTCAAGCAGTACGACGACAAGGACAAGGACGGCGGCATCATCGGCCACTTCGGCCTGGGCTTCTATTCCGCGTTCATGGTATCCTCCAAGGTGACGATCGATACCCTCTCCTATCAGCCGGGCGCCGTGGCCGTGCGCTGGGTGAGCGAGGACGGCATGGAATACACCGTGGAGGGCAGCGACTGGAACCGGCGCGGCACCTGCATCACCCTCGACATCGCGGAGGGCGAGGAGGAATTCGTGCGTCCCTACCGCGTGCGCGAGGTGCTAGACCGTTACTGCGCCTTCATGCAGACGCCGATCTTCCTGGACGAGATCAAGCCTGAGGAAGAGAAGAAGGAAGAGGATCCCAAGGCCGAGGGCGAGGACGCGGAGCCGGAAAAGGAGCCGGAAGCGCCTAAGCCCATCAACGACACCCACCCGCTGTGGCTCAAGAACCCCTCCGACTGCACGGAGGACGAATACAAAGCCTTCTACCGCAAGGTGTTCCGCGAGTACGAGGACCCGCTCTTCTGGGTGCACCTCAACGTAGACTATCCCTTCAAGCTCAAGGGCATCCTCTACTTCCCCAAGCTCAAGCAGGACTTCGGCGGCATGGAGGGCCAGATCAAGCTGTTCAGCGGCCAGGTGTTCGTCGCGGACAACATCAAGGAGGTCATCCCCGAGTTCCTGATGCTCCTCAAGGGCGTCATCGACTGCCCCGACCTGCCCCTCAACGTCTCGCGTTCGTTCCTGCAAAACGACGGCTACGTGCGCAAGATCAGCGGGCATATCACCAAGAAGGTGGCGGATCGCCTGACCGGCATGGCGGGCAACGACAGGCCCTCCTTTGAGAAGTACTGGCCGGACATTCATCCCTTCATCAAGTACGGCTGCATGCGCGACGAGAAGTTTAACGAGCGCATGAAGGACGTGCTGCTCTACAAGACCGTGGACGGACGCTTCCTCACGCTTTCGGAGTACATCGAGGCCAACAAGGAAAAGGCCCCGGACAAGGTGCTCTACACCACGGACGAGAGCCGCCAGGACGCGATGATCAAGCTGTACCGCGACCAGGGCATCGACGTGGTGGTGCTCGACACGCCCATCGACGTAAACTTCGTTTCCTTTATGGAGTATTCCGGCCAGAAGGACGGGAAGCTCAAGTTCTGCCGCGTGGACGCGGATCTGTCCGCCCTCAAGGAGGAGGGGGGCGAGGCGCCCGCTCTGGACACGGACAAGCTGACGAAGCTGTTCCGCGAGGCCACGGGCAAGGCGGAGCTGAAGGTGGAGCTGCAGGCCCTGCGCGACGCGGAGCTGCCCGCGATGCTGCTGGAGGACGAGCAGACCCGCCGCTTTAAGGACATGTCGCGCCTGTACGGCGAAAAGGGCTTCTCCCTGCCGGACGACTGCACGCTGGTGCTCAACAGCAAGAACCCCGTCGTCGCCGCCCTTTCCACGGGCGAGGAGGGCGAGCGCCAGAGGATGATCGCCAGCCAGGTGTACGACCTGGCGGAGCTGTCGCGAGCGCCGCTTTCGCCCGAGCAAATGACCGCCTTCCTCAAACGCTCGATGAAGCTGTGCGAGCTGGCAGCGGAAAAATAAAAAAAATTTCTTTTAAAACGAAGCCGCGTGATTTCCGCAGCTTCGTTTTTTATGTCCAATACAACGTGGCAGAAATTTGGCGAATTGTGACAGGAATGCGGCGGAAAGATGGCACAAGAGCTACGATAAAGCCGAGAGGATTTAGTTGACTTTTTCCAAAACTGGTGTTATGATATGTCCGTCGGGTGTGGAAAAAATAGACACCAAGGGTATCTCATTGCTAAACCGGCGTCGAGAAATGAATCTGTTTTGTTACATGGCCCAAAAAGAAAACAGCGGACGCTTTAAAATATCAAAAAAGCTCCAAAAGCGTCCACTAAACGGGAAATCACGATATAGGGGACCGGCTTTTCCTGATTTTTGCGCGGAGGCAACCGCGTGAAAATAAAAAAACCTAAAGGAGATTTTAGCCATGAAAAAGATCCTTGCTCTGGTATTGGCGCTGAGCCTGGCGCTCGGCCTGGGCGCTACGGCGCTGGCCGAAGGCGACGCGTACGTGTTCTGGTATACGTTCAGCGACGTGTATCTTTCCAGCGTGCGCGCGGCCCTGAACGACGCGATGAAGGGCGCGAACATCGCGTTCGTGGACAACGACGCGAACGCTACCCAGGCGACGCAGACCGACCAGATTTCCACCGCCATCGCGAGCAAAGCGGGCCTGTTGGCCGTGAACATCTGCGAGACCGGCGCAGACGGCATCGCGCAGAACGTCGTGGACATGGCGAAGGCCGCGGACATCCCGCTGGTGTTCTTCAACCGCTCCGTGTCCGAAGACATCGTCAAGAGCTATGACAAGTGCGTGTTCGTCGGCACCAACTACGAAGAGGCCGGCATCATGCAGGGCAAGATGATCGGTGAGTACGTCCTGGCGAACTACGACGCGCTCGACCTCAACGGCGACGGCGTCATCAGCTACGTCATGTTCAAGGGCGACGAAGCCAACCAGGAAGCCATCGCGCGCACGAAGTACGGCGTGGAAGACGCCAACAAGGTGCTGGTCGCGGCGGGCAAGCCGGAGCTCAAGTTCTACGACGAGAGCAACGACAACAAGTACCTTGTGGATCAGAACGGCACGTGGTCCAACCAGGCGTCGTTTGACTACATGCAGACCATCCTCGCGCAGTACAACGAGGCGAACGGCAACATGGTCGAGCTGGTCATCGCCAACAACGACGACATGGCGCTGGGCGCTGTGAACGCGCTGCAGAACGCTGGCTACAACAATGGTCAGGAAGGCGCCAAGACCATCCCGGTGTTCGGCGTCGACGCGACCGATACCGCGAAGGACCTGATCGCCTCCGGCTACATGACCGGCACCATCAAGCAGGACGCTATCGGCATGGCGGACGCCATCACGACGATCGCGGGCAACCTGATGAACGGCAAGGACATGTTCGAGGGCCTCAACGAGGCGTACGTGGTAGAGGACGGCTGGAAGGTCGCGATCCCGTACGGCGTGTACACCGGTGAGGGCAACTGATCCCCTCATAGTTCAATAACGTGCAGCGCGCGGAGGGGCATAGCCCCTCCGCGCAGTTTCAGGCTGGGGCTAATGCAAATGTGCATACACGAAATTCATCTCCCATGGAAGGAGAGAAGCGCAGATGGAAGGTAAGACCGATCAGACGCCGCTGCTTCGGATCGAGGGGATCAGCAAGACGTTCCCCGGCGTCAAGGCGCTGGACAGGGTCTCCCTGACGGTAAAGGCGGGCACGGTTCACGCGCTGATGGGCGAAAACGGCGCGGGCAAGTCGACGCTGATGAAGTGCCTGTTCGGCATGTACGTCAAGGACGAGGGGCACTTTTTTTTAGAGGGCAAGGAAATCAACTTCAAATCGTCGCGCGAAGCGCTCGACAACGGCGTGGCGATGGTGCATCAGGAGCTCAACCAGGCGCTCAAGCGCAGCGTCATGGACAACATCTGGCTGGGGCGTTACCCGAAGATGAAGGGGCTGCCCTTTGTGTCGGAAAAAAAGATGTACGACGACACGATGGAGATCTTCAAGGAGCTGGACATCGCCGTCAATCCCAAGACGATCATGAGCGCCATGCCGGTATCGCAGCGGCAGATGGTGGAGATCGCCAAAGCGGTCTCCTTCCATTCCAAGGTCATCGTGTTCGACGAGCCGACGTCGTCTTTAACGGAGCAGGAAGTGGAACACCTGTTCAGGATCATCAACATGCTCCGCGACAGGGGCTGCGGCATCATTTATATCTCTCATAAGATGGAGGAAATCCTCCGGATTTCGGACGAGGTCACCATCATGCGCGACGGCCAGTGGGTGGCGACAAAGGCGGCGAACGATCTGACGATGAACGAAATCATCCGCCTGATGGTGGGCCGCGAGCTGACAAACCGCTTCCCGCCCAGGGATTTCGAGGTGCAGAAAAAGACCGTGCTCAAGGTCAAGGACCTGTCGGCCACGTATTCGCACCTGAAGGACGTCTCGTTCGAGCTGAAAAAAGGCGAGATCCTCGGCGTCGCCGGGCTGGACGGCTCGGGCCGCACGGAGCTGTTGGAGAACCTCTTCGGCAGCGCCACGCGCAGGAGCGGCGAGATTTTCATGAACGACAAGCGGATCGGGAACCGGTCGCCCAAGGAATCCATCTCCAACGGCTTTGCGATGGTGACGGAGGAGCGGCGCGCGACGGGCATTTTCGGCATCCTGAGCATCCGCGAAAACACGGTCATCACCTGCCTCAAAAAGTGCCGCGCCGGGAAGGTATTCCTCAGCGACAAGAAGATGGCGGAAAAGACGAAGTGGTCGGTTCAGGCGATGAGCATCAAAACGCCTTCGCAGTCGACGAAAATCCGTTCGCTGTCGGGCGGCAACCAGCAGAAGGTGATCTTCGGACGCTGGATGCTGACCGAACCGGAAATCTTCCTGCTGGATGAACCTACGCGCGGCATCGACGTAGGCGCAAAGTTCGAGATCTATCAGCTCATCATGAACATGGCCAGGGAGGGGAAATCCATCATCATGGTATCCTCCGAAATGGCGGAGCTGCTGGGCGTTTGCAACCGCATCCTGGTCATGTCCGGCGGCAGGCTGGCGGGCGAGGTAGATGCCGAAAACACGACCCAGGAAGAGATTATGACGCTGGCGGCAAAGTACGCTTAAGGGAGGCCGGACACACATGATTGAAAACAAGACCGCCGCAAAGAAGAGCGGCATTTCGCAGCGCATGGCGGAGTTCGGTGCGCTGGATACGCGAGACAAGTGGCGCTATATAGGCAACTGGCTGCTGGACCATGCGATGATCATCATCATCCTGCTGATGGTCATCTACATTCAGGTGCAGCGCCCGGCGTTCCTGCAAACGGCGTCGATCGTCAACATCATCACGCTGACGGCCTCGCGCCTGCCGATGGCGCTGGGCATCGCGGGCGCGATCATCCTGACGGGCACCGACCTTTCAGCGGGCCGTGCGGTTGGCCTGACGGCGTTCGTTTCCGCGATCCTGCTGCAGAAGACGGACATCGCCAGCAAGTTCCTTCCGAACGTCGGCACGCAGCCGCTGGCGCTGGTGCTGCTGGCGGCCCTGGCAATCGGCGGCATCGTGGGGCTTGTCAACGGCTTTTGCGTCGCGAAATTTAAGCTGCATCCGTTCATCGTGACGCTGTCCACACAGCTGATCACGTACGGCACGTACCTGACGCTTTCAGGCGCGAAGCAGATTTCCAACCTCGACGAGAGCTATACCACCGGGTTTGTGACCAAGGTGATGATGAAGATCGGAACGACCTCCGTCATGAGCTACGTCGCCTTCGCGGTCGTCGTCACGGCGATCATGTGGGTGATCTGGAACAAGACGGCGTTCGGCAAGAATATGTTCGCCGTAGGCTCCAACGAGGAAGCGGCCAAGGTTTCCGGCGTCAACGTGACGCTGACGATCATCGCGGTCTTCGCGCTGGCGGGCGTCACCTATGGCTATACGGGCTTTGTCGAGGCAGCTCGGCTCGGCGCGTCGACGGGTACGCTGGGCCTCAACTACGAACTGGACGCCATCGCGGCCTGCGTCATCGGCGGCGTGTCGTTCGTCGGCGGCATCGGAAAGATCAGCGGCGTCATCCTGGGCGTGTTCCTGATGCAGTTGATCATCAGCGGCATGACGTTCCTGGGCATCAGCGGCAACACCACCTACATCATCAAGGGCCTGGTGATCCTGGTCGCCTGCGCGATCGACATGCGCAAGTACCTCACCAAGAAGTAAGGCCATGGACGAGCAGGAAAGAGACATCGAGGCGCGGGAAGCACAGCTTCGCGCGCGCGAACAGGAGCTGGACGAGAAGGAGCGGGAACTGAGGGCGCGGGAAGAAAGCCTGAAGACGAGGGGACGGGGCGGCCTGTACGACAAGGTCAACATCCCCATTCCCGTTCTCAACGGCATCATCCTCGCGCTGCTGGCACTGCTCGCCGCGCTGTTCGTATTCGGGACGAAGTAAACGGAGGCGCCTCCCGCCGGGGAGGCGCCCTTTTCGTCGGCTTCAGGCAGGATTTCCGCGCGCTTACGACGAACAACAAAAACCGCACGATTGGACGGGGACGGCCGCCGTGCGCAATTTGACGCGTTGGAGAGACAATATGGAACAGAAGATGATCTTTTTTGATATCGATGGCACGCTGATCGACGACCGTACGGGCCTGATTCCGGACAGCACGCGGACGGCGATTCAGCGGGCGCAGCAGCGGGGGCACCTGCTCTTTGTGAACACGGGCCGGACGATCTGCAACATCGACCCGGACGTTCGGGCGCTCGGGTTTGACGGATACGTCTGCGGCTGCGGCACGCACGTCGAGCTGCACGGCGAGAACCTGCTTGCCCGCGAGTTGGGGCACGACGAGTCCGTGGAGCTCGTGCGCGCGCTGCGGGAGCTGCGGATGCCGGCCTTTTTCGAGGGAAGCGGCGATATCTACGGCGATCCAGAGATGGCCGGACGCTACGCGGAGCTGGATGCGGCGATGCGGATGTTCCGCAGCCGTGGGCTCGGCGCGCCCGTCAAGGCCGAGGACCCGAGCTTTGCGTTCAGCAAGTTCTACATTTATGTGCAGCCGGAAAGCGACGTAGAGGGCTTTCGCGCGCACATCGACGGGCGCTTTGACTGGATCGAGCGCGGCGGAAACGAGGGTGAGATCGTGCCGCACGGCTTTTCCAAGGCCTCCGGCGTCGACCTGCTGTGCGCGAAGCTGAATATCCCGCTCGCAGACTGCTTTGCGGTGGGCGACAGCGCGAACGATCTGTCGATGCTGCGCCATGTGCCCGGCAGCATCGCGATGGGCGGCAGTGCGCCCGAGATCATTCCACATTGCGCCTACGTGACAGGGCGCGTCCTGGAGGACGGCATCTACAAGGCGCTCGCTTACTTTGCGTTGATATAAGCGGCGTTTTGAACAGGGACTGTGGAAAACATACGGACTTTCTTTTGTTTTACAGGGCGAAAAAGACTTCGGACACGCTATCCGAAGCCTTTTTTGCGTCTTTGCGACCTTTTCGGGGGAAAACTTGTGGATAAACGGCTTAAAGCCACATGCGCTTGTCCTCGCTCATCTCTACGAGGGAGGAGGCATAATTCCGGGAAAGGAATTGCGTGGAGAAAATGTAGAGGTTTTTCTGCCCGCTTTCATAGAGCTGGATGTCTTCGTATTCCGACTGGCGCGACATCTTCTCCAGCATTCGCTTGACTTGAATTTCGGTAAAATGATAGGGGAATTTGGAAAACGTGTCAATCGCCGTCGCCCGGGGATACGTCTTGGATTCATAGCGGACGACCTCGGCGATGATCCGGGGCAGGTCGTTTTCCTGGGCCAGCGCCACGTTCTTGACGTAGTTATGGGCCAGCTTCGGGTAGGTATAATAGTACAGGTCCTTCGCGCCCTTGTACACGCAGATGTCCTGATAGTCCGCCTGCTCCCGGACCTCGTCCATCAGGGCGGCGGTGGCGTCTCTTTCCATCTCAAGCTGCGCACAGAGCTCCGTCAGCGTCAGGTACTCAAGCGCCTGCGCTCTTTCACGGACGGAGGCCGCGCAGACCTCCCACGAAAGCTTCCTGGCTTCGAGCGCCTGTTCCTCGGGCGTCAGTTCCCGCGCCTCCGCCGGCGCGTCGTCCTGCGCGCCTGCCATCTCGTCCGCCGGCGCGTCGTGCTTTTCCCTGTCCGTCATGGCGATCACCTCCAAGATATAGAACGAATGAAGGGGAAGGACGCTTCCAAAGAAGCGCCCCTCCCCCAACAGGCTTGCGGTGCGGAAATCAGGCGGGCAGCAGGCCGGCCGTCTCCAGCTCGTCCGCGAGATCCTTCAGATCGAACTTCTCCAGCGTGGCGCGGGTCGGGATGCCGGTGGCCTTGTCCCAGCCCCACTCCTCGTAGTACAGGTCCAGGGCCTTCTCCCAGTCCTCGCGCTCCAGCTTGGTGGTGCCTTCGGTGAAGGCTTCCTTGTCGGGATCGCGGTCGAACACCCAGTCGCTGACGCCGTCGTGATCCGCGCGCAGGTTCTTGGAGTTCATCTCCAGCGCGGTCATGGCGCGCTGCAGCTGCATGATGCGCTCGCCGACGAAGTCCAGGCTCTCCTCGGTCCACTCCTCGCCGGTGACGGCGGTGAGCAGCTTGGCTTCCAGCGCGGTATCGCCCTTGTAGTCGCGCTCCTTCATGGGGGAGAAGGTCATCGGCCATACCCAGTTGCACAGGGCAAGGCTGTCGTGCACGTTGTTGCGCACGATGGCCCACTTGGCGAACTTGGCCTTGGCCGGGTTCATCGGGGTGTAGCTCGCGCTCTTGTCGGCGCAGCCCTCGCCGAACTTCTCTTCCAGCACGCCCTTTACGATGTCATAGGGCAGGCCGTTGCCGAGGCAGTTCTGGTGGGTGTGGCACATGGAATCGCGGTTGAACACGATGTTGATGAGGCCGCCGACCTGGCCGAAGGACTCGCTGGAGTGATGGCGAATGTAGCCCTTCTTGAAGTTGAAGTACGTGCCGGTCGCTTCGTTCCAGAAGGAATCCGGCAGATCCCATTCCTTCGCGGTCCACAGAGAGCCCATGCCGAGCACGCGGCCGAATTCGCCCTTCTTCGTGGCGATGCGGCTGATCATCTCGTTGGCCCACAGCGGATCGCCCGCCTCCATCAGATCCCACGGAATCTCGGCGTACTCCTCGGCGGAGAGCTTCTGCTTGAAGATGTCGTTCTTCATGCAGTAGGAGAACGTGTAGTCCAGGTCGCCGTAGCCGCACCACACGCCGTAGTCGTCCATCAGCCACTCGCAGTGAGAGCCGAGCGTCAGGCCGCCGTCGCCCTCGTCCACAAAGTCCTTCACGTGGCCGTTGTAGAAGTCGTTTGCGCGCATCAGCGTCATGCAGGTGGCGGTGTTGTCCTGCGTGCCGTATTCCTTCAATGCGTCGAAGTGCAGGTCCGGGAAGCAACGGATCGGGCAGGAATGGCAGCCGCCGTTCTTCACGGTGTGCTTAAAGGCCACGTCGCCCATGAAGAAGTTGATGGTGTGGTTGCGCATGCCCACGGCGTTGATGTCGCCGGGCTTCTGCTCGCCGGTGTCCAGCGGGCCGCCGATGGCCTCGCCCCATTCCTTGCCGGGGCCGCCCTGCCAGCGGGTGCTGCCTACGAACTCGTTCCAGCTCTGCTGGGTGGCGGGCTGCACGTGGTTGTTGTTCGCGCCGATGAGCTCCCTCAGCTGATACTGCTGCAGCTCGATGGTGGTCTTCGGGTCGGCCACGGCGACGGACTTCGTGCCGTGGATGACGATGGCCTTCAGGTTCTTGCTGCCCCACAGCGCGCCGGAGCCGCAGCCCGCCGCGTGGCACATGGAGTTGACGATGATGGAATCGTTGACCAGGTTCTCGCCCGCCGGGCCGATGGCGCAGACGCAGAATTCGGGGCCCGCTTCTTTGTTCAGGATTGCGGTGGTCTCGCGGGTGCCCTTGCCCCAGACGCCGGAGGCGTCCTCGAAGGTGACCTCGTCGTTGAGGATCTTGACCCAGGTGGGCGCGTCGGCCTTGCCCTCGACGATGATGGCGTCGTAGCCCGCGAACTTGATCTGGGGGGCCATGTTGCCGCCCATGTGGGCATCGACGATCGTGGGCTTTTCCGTGAAGGCGGACATCAGCGAGACGCTGGTGCGCCCGGAGCAGGCCGCGCCGGTTCCGGCGAGCGTGCCCGCGGCGATGACCATCTTGGAGGCCTCGTCCTGCGGGTGGGTGCCGGCGGGCACTTCCTCGTAAATGATCCTGTTGGCCAGGCCCTGGCCGCCCAGGTAATCCTTGCAATACTTGTTATCTTCGATGGTGGCGGTCTTCGCCGTCATGTTCAGGCGGAGAATTTTGCCGGTCCAAGCATACATACTGTTCTACCTCCTATTTCGATTGTCGGCGGGATCATTCCATGGCGGCGGCGACGTCTTCCCACTTGACGATCTTGAGGGCGCCGCAGGGGCAGTTCTCCGCGCAGAAACCGCAGGAAACGCACTTGGTGGACTTGTTCGTCTCGGGATCGATGGTGGGCATGTGGTACGGGCAGGCAGCGACACAGGCGCCGCAGCCGACGCACTTTTCCTGATCGATCACGCGCACGCCGTCCGACTCGCGAACGGAGATGGCGCCCATGGGACACGCCTTGAGGCAGGCGGGATCCTCGCACTGATGGCAGGTGTCGGGCGTGTAATCGAAGGAGCCGAACACGCCGCCCTTCTCGCCGTCGTTGCCGTGGTAGTAGTTGCGCAGCACCTTCACGCGGCTGATGTAGGGCATGACCTTGCCGTCGTTGATCAGGGAGCAGTTCATTTCGCAGCGCTGGCAGCCCGTGCAGCGCGCGCCGTTGGCGACGAGCACGCCGTCGGCAGTCGCCAGCACGCTCACCGCGCCCGACTCCACCTCAGCCTTGGTCACGCCGAACAGGTTCAGCAGGCTGGTCGAAAGGGCCAGGCCCGCCATACCCTTGCCGGATACCTTCAGGAATTGGCGCCGGGTCATTGCCTTGTCAAAGATGCGCTTTTTCTCAGACATAGTTTTTCCCTCCTATAAAGATTCCGGGTCCTCTACCTAGAGGAGAAATGAAACACGAAGACACAAAAAACAGAGCCTTCCCCGCCGCCCTCAAAAAGGATAAATCTATCCCTTTATTTGAAACGGCAGAGAAGCTCCTTCGCAAAACGGCAGGTGCGGCGATTGCTCGCCGCGCCCAATGGTACAGGGGGCCCGATGGGTCCATTGTACGCGGAGCCTTGTGTTTTTTGTATGTTTATTTTATCACAAATTGATGTCGAGGGCAATATCTATTTTTGCTTTGGCTGCCGCGGGGCGGGTTGTGGGGCAAAAAGTGAGCCGCGCTTTTGCGCGGCTCAGCCGACCCGGGGCAGCAGAATGGTGAACGTCGAGCCCTTGCCGACGGTGGAGCGCACGCGCACCTTGCCGCCGAGGCTGAGCACGATGATCTTGAGGATGGAGAGCCCCAGGCCATGGCCCGGCGTCTCGCCGGACCGCGCGGCGTCCGCGCGGTAGAAGCGGTCGAAGATCGCGGAAAGCTCGCTGCCGGAGATGCCGACGCCCGAATCCGTGACAGAGAGGGCGACGCTCTCCGCGCTGGCCGCGCATTCGATGGTGATGACGCCGCCGTCGGGCGTGTACTTGACCGCGTTGTCCACCAGGATGCGGACGGCCTGCTTGAGCGCGCCGCGGTCCGCGTTCACGACCGCATGATCCAGCTTGCCGGTGCGAACCGTGTGCGCGGCGGTGATGATTTCCGTCTCCTTGATCGACTCGTCGATCATGTCGCGCACGTCGAACCGCTCCGGCCTAAGCTTCAGCGTCTTCTTGTCGTGCCGGGCGAGGAAGAGCAGCTTTTCCACCAGCTCTTTCATGCTCTGCGTTTCGCTGATGATCGCGGAAATGGCCTCGTCGCGTACCTGCGGGTTATCCTTGCCCCAGCGATCCAGCAGGTTCGCGTAGCCCTGTATGACGGCGATAGGGGTGCGCAGCTCGTGCGAGGCGTCCGAAACGAACTGCTTTTGCCCATTATAGGCCAGCTCGATGCGGTCGAGCATCTCGTTGATGACGACCGCCAGATCCTTGAGCTCGTTTTTCGTGCCCTCCACGTTGATGCGCCGTCCCAGGTCGTTGACGGAGAGCTTCTGGGCAAGGGCGGTGATCTCGTCGATGGGCTCGAGCACCTGCGCGTTGATGCGCCGTCCCGCAGACATGAAGCGCAGCGCCCGCAGCACGTCCAGCGCGAGCAGCACGGCCACCAGCATGCCCAGCGCCGCCACGTGCCAGGCCACGTCGTAGGTCACGTACAGGTCGCTCACGCGATAGGTCAGCTTCAGGTGGTGCCGCCCCTCCCAGGAAAGGCCGGAAAAGCCGCCGAAGAGATTCCCGACGTAAAGCTGATGGGCGGGGCGGTCGGGGGAAGCGACGACCGTCACCGCGGGGACGGCGCTCTGCGCGCCGTGATACACGTTTTCCGCCGCGTCGCGGGGCAGGACGTACATTTCAAGCCCGACCGCGAGGATGAGGCATAGCAGCAGCTCCGTAGCGCACATGGACAGCAGCAGGCGCGTGTAGTTCCAGGAGATGCGCAGGCTGAGCGACAGGCGGATGTTGCTGACCGCCTGCACCGCGACCCGGTGCGTGCGGCCGCTGATGCGGTTGAAGAGGTTATCCTCGCCGTAGACCGCCATGCGCTTGTTGTAGGTGTATTGCTTGCGCGCGGCCTTCTGGGCGCGCTTTCGTTCCTGCTTGGCGATGCGAATCCGCGCGCTTCGCTCCCGTTTTTGCCGCCGCCGTTCCCGCTTCTTCTCCGCCTTGACGGCCTTGCGGTTACTCTTCATAGCGCAGCATGTACCCCACGCCGCGCACGGTGTGCAGGTACTTTACCCCCGTCTTTTCATCGATCTTGGTACGCAAATAGCGGATGTACACGTCCACGATGTTCGTGTCACCCGCATATTCATAACCCCACACGTCGTTGAGCAGCATGTCGCGCGTGACGACCTGCCCCGCGTGCTCCATGAGGTAGCACAGGAGGTCGAACTCCTTCTTCGTGAGCGCGATGGGCTCGCCGTTATAGGCGACCGCATAGGACTTCTTGTCCAGCGTGAGCCCGCCCGCGCGCAGGGTGCTGCTCTCCGCGCCGCCGCCCTGCCCGCGCGCGCGCCGCTTGAGCAGCACGCGGATGCGGGCGAGCAGTTCCTCGATCGCGAAGGGTTTTGTCATGTAGTCGTCCGCCCCCATGTCCAGGCCCATGACCTTGTCGGACACGTCGTCCTTGGCCGTCAGCATGATGATGGGGATGTCGCTCTCCTGGCGCACGCGGCGGCAGACCTCGATGCCCGACAGGCCGGGCAGCATCAGGTCCAGGACGATCAGGTCCGGCTGCCAGTTCAGCGCCCTTTCCAGGCCGCTGCGGCCGTCTCCGCTGGTTGCGACGGTGTAGCCTTCGTGCATGAGTTCCAGCTCCACAAAGCGGGCGATCTTCGTTTCATCTTCGACGATCAGGATCTTGGGCATGGTTCCGTCCTTTCAGGCATGGCTCAGCCGATGGTGATTTCGTTTTCCTCGCCGTCTTCGGGCGATTTTTCAATGGGCTCGCCGGCGTGGGGCGCAGCGTCCTCTGCCGGGGTTTCGGCCTTGGGCGCTTCCTGCGCGGGGCGGACGTCGAATTCCTGAACGACCTCGCCGTAGGGCGCGTCCTCCGCTGCGGGCGTCTCGTAAGTGTTCGCCGTTTCCTCCGGCGCCTGCTTCGCGCTGTTGCGCACGGTCTCGGCCGTGCTCTTGGCCGCTTCCGCGAAGCTGTCCGCGGTCTTGCGGATGTTTTCCGCCGCGTTGTCCACGATGTTGCGGATCTCTTCCTCGACGCTGCCGTCTTTGCGCGCGGTCTTGAGGTTGACGCGGCAGCCGAGCACGAACATGAGCAGGATGCTGGGGATCATCACGTGCGGAGCGAAGAGGAAGACCAGGAGCACGAAGAGCACCGGCAGGTTGGCGATCGTGCCTCCGTCCTTGGTGACGATGAAGTTCGTGTGCAGGAACGTGGAGAAGATGCCGTGCCAGTCGGCGTCCCGGCCCTTCGGCGCTTCGCGCTTTGCGGAGCTGCGGCCGAACTCCGGTTCCGGCTTCTGTGCGCGCGCTTTGGGGCGGGGCGCACCGCTTCGGGGCGCGGGACGGATGCGTCCGCGGCGCTCTAGATCGACCAGGCAGCGCGTCAGGTCGCCGTTAAAGCGCTCCAGCACTTCCAGCGCCTCTTCGTAGGTCAGGTAGGCCTTTTCGCGCAGGTACTCGATTTGTTCCACCGTATAGTTTGCCATAAAATGGACTCCTCCTTGTCTGTTGGGCATTCCTTTAGCGTGCATCCATCATACCATGGGGCGGAAAGACGCGCTTTGGAACGGCCTTACAGATTCATGAGAATTGCATTAGATTCTATCCCTCGCGGCGGGGCGAAGTTCCGGCAGCTCCCTTGCGCGCGGGGCCACCTGCGCGGCAAAGTCGCGCCCGACCTGAAAGAGCGAAAGCACGTTCATGCCCATGGCGAGGGTGAGCGGGACGACGTACTGCCCAGTCAGGGACGGGACGTAGGAGAGGAATGCCGCCCCCATCACGAGCACGGCGACGCGGATGCGTTTTTCGTAGCGCAGCGCGTACAGCAGAGAAAACGACGAAGCGAGGTAGAAGCTGCGCGGATTCATGCCCGGCAGAATCATGGGCACGAAGACGGACGCCATGAGCGCAACCTGCCACAGCTGATCCTTTGAAACGGCGCGCCGGAGCCTCCGGCACGCGGCAGCGGCGCCCAGCAGCACGACGACCGCCGCATACACGCCCGCCTGGAAGATACGGTCGATAGCCTCCTGCGTGTACCACTTGCTGCTCTCCGCGGGCTCGATGCCTTGGACGAATTGCAGAAAGCCGTACTGTTCGCGGTAGCGCAGGTTGGAGGCGGGAACGAACTGATAGAGCGTGGGCGCGCAGTTTTGCAGCTGCGCGGCGGAATCCGCGAAGAGACGCGCGGGGCCGACGCCCTCAAGCGCCGCCGCGGGGGAGGAAAGGAACGCCATGGGCAGGGCGGCGGCGAGCAGCGTAAGAAGCGCCGCGCCCAGGTGGGAGGCCTTCAGGCCGTGATGCGGCCAGAGCAGCAGAAGCGGCAGCAGAAACAGCGCTTCGGGCGACGCGGCGTAGGCGAGCGCGAACAGCACGGCGCACAGCGTCCTGCGCTTTTGCAAAAGCGCGAGGAGCGAGAGCACGACGAGCAGCGCGCACAAAGCGTCCCATCGGCCCCAGTAAGCGCTCGTGAGCCACGTCAGGGGATTGTAAAGCACCGCGAGCATCGCGAACGTGCCGCGCCGGCGATCGACGAAGCGCTCCACCAGCGCGCAGAGCGCGAACGCGAGCGCGAAGTCGCAGGCGATCGCCACGTACTTGAACAGATACAGCTCGCGTATCGGAACCCTGGCGATCAGGGCGAACAGATAGGTGCCGATGAGCCCGTAGCGGCCCACACCCTGCGGCGCGGCGGCGAGGCCGTCCTGCGAGAGGGCCTCTACGAACGCCCGCATGGGGGCGTAGTCGGGGACGATTTGGCTGAGCGTCGTCGTGCGCAGCAGAAGCGCCGCTGTCAGCGCGCCGTAGAGAAAGAGGAAGTCGAGCCCTTTCGCACCGCGCACGAAGATGACGTATCCCATACCAAGGGGCAGCAGGGCGTAGACGAGGACGATCAGCAGGCGGCGCGCTTCCCAGGTCTCGATGTAGTAAAGGTTCGCGAGCGGGCCCGTGCTCACGCTGATCACGGCGAGGGCGGCGGCCGTCAGCAGCGTGAGCAGCATCTGCAGCGCGCGGCGGCGGCGTTCGCCAAAGGCGATAAGGCCCTGTAAGATGTTTTGCATAGCGTATCCTTTCGTCTGTCACACGCGCTCAGGCGTGACGGCGTCGGCCCCGGCGCCGTCGGCCCCGGCAAACGACTGCTGCGCGCGCATGTCCTTCAGGATGTCGCGCGCGATGAGCGCGAGGGCCGCGATGTTCATGACGGCGGCGGCGAGCATCGGCACGCCGCGCGCGCGCGTCAGGAAGGGCATGTAGCTGGCGAACGACGCGCCGATCACGAGCATGGGCACGGCGGCGCGCCGCGGGTAGCGCACGCCGTACAGGAGTGAAAACATGTCCGCCATGTAGAAGTAGCGGTCGTGCATCTTCGGCAGCACCATCGGCAGAAAGAGCGCGCTGAACGTCGCCATGCGCCAGACCTGGCCGTAGGAAATGAACCTGCGGCGCTTCCACAGGAAGTAGACCACCGCGATGACGACCAGCGCGGCGGCGATCAGCGTGGTGTTTTGCAGCCACTCCATGCTCGCCCGGTCAAACGACCACAGCGCCAGCCCGTCGCCGCCGCTTTCCGGGTCCGCGAACAGGAAGCGGAGCCAGGGCCACTGAGGCGCGTTGGCGATTTCATACTGCGGGAAGAACTGATAGAGGTTGGGCGCGTTGTACGTCAGGCGGTCCGTGTACTGCCCCATCGACTGATGGGCGTAGATCGTGAGCGCCGAGAGCAGCGAACGCCCGGCCAGCAGTGCGGGCACGATGGTGAGCAGGTAGACCGCCGGGAACACCACCGCGTGGCGCCACTTGTACTTCCTGTGCAGAAGGCCGAAGAGCACCATCGGAAAGAAGAAGATCGTCTGCAGCTTGAACGCGAAGGCGACGGTGAGCAGCGCGACCGAGAGCACGGGACGGTCCGAGAGCAGCGCATAGAAGCAGGCCACCACGAAGAAGACGTAGAGCGCGTCGCACTGTGCCCAATAGGCGCTGTTCCACCAGACCGTAGGGATGACGAGCACGAGCAGATAGACGAGCAGGCGGCGGTTTTCGTCGATGAAGCGTTCCGTCATCTGCATCATCATCAGCGCCAGCGCGAAGTCAAAGCAGATGGAGACCAGCTTGATGAGGTACAGGTCAGGGAGCGGGCTGCGCGCGATGAGCGCCAGGATGTAGAGGTAGGGCAGGTTGTAATCCCCGATCTCCTCCTTGATCATCGCAAAGCCGCCCTCGCGGAAGATGTCCACCCAACGCTCTAAAAAGGCGGCGTAGTCCGCGGAAACCTGGTCGAGCAGCCCCAACCGCAGCACGAGCGCGAGCGCCGTGGCCGCGCCCGCCAGCCCAAAGGCGCCGAGCGTCAGGCGCTTTTTCAGGGCGAGCGCGAGGAGCGCCGCAAACAGCAGCAGCGAGGTCAGCAGGAGGAAGTGCGTGCGGTCCGCCGGGACCGCAAAGCGCGTAAGGCTTTTCAGCGGGCCGGCAAAGGAGAGGAGGACGGCGTAGAGCAGGGTGAGGCAGACCGCCGCCCCAATTTTGCAGGCGCGTTTCTCGCAGGCCAGCGCCCGGCGCGCGCGGGAAGGGAGATTTCCCATTGAATACCCCTTTCTGATGTGCAGATCAACAGGCAAAAAGAAAGATTTATGCCCGGCGGAGGGCCGGCAGGAACGCCGCTATGCGCGGCGACGGCCGGGGCATCCGAGAAAGTCCTCATTTATTATACAAAAAAAAGCGGATTTAGCAAGGCCGCGGGCTAAAAGATCGCAAAAGGCCTTGCGATTTTCACCGGAAGCGTTTAAAATGAACGTATTGCTTATTTCTATCGAATGATTTTAAGGAGTGACTATTTCCATGAGCATTGTGCGCGCCCCGTTTGGCGTCATGCCCTCGGGCGAAGCTGTCGACCAATATACCCTGCAAAGCGAGGACGGCAGCGCCGTATCGATCATTACCTACGGCGGGACGCTGACCTCCATCCGCGTGCCCGATCGCACCGGAAAGCTCGCAGACGTTTGCCTGGGCTTTGACACGCTCGAAAAATACCTGCACGTGCCCGGATATATGGGCGCCCTGATCGGGCGCTACGCCAACCGCATCGGGGACAGCCGCTTTGAACTGAACGGCAGGGAGTACCGCCTTTTCGCCAACGAAGGCAGGAACACGCTGCACGGCGGCAAGATTGGGTTCAACCAGAAGGTTTGGAAGGCCGAGACCGCGAGCGAGGAAGGGCTGGACAGCCTGATCCTCACCTGCGAGAGCGCGGACGGGGAAGAGGGATACCCCGGAAACCTCAGCGTGCGCGTCACCTATTCCTTTGGGGAGGGCGAGCTCACCCTCCATTACGAGGCCGTGAGCGATCAGGACACGGTCATCAACCTGACGAACCACTGCTACTTCAACCTGGCGGGCCACGCGAGCGGCACCGTGAACGACCATTTCATGCAGATCAACGCCGACCGCTTCACGGTCGTGCGGGACGACTGCATCCCCACCGGCGAGCTGCGTCCCGTGGAAGGCACACCGTTCGACCTGCGGGGCAGCGTTCGCATCGCGGACGGCCTTGCCCGCATGGACGAGGACGAGCAGATGCGCTTTGGAAAGGGATACGACCACAACT
Source organism: Beduinella massiliensis (assembly GCF_900199405.1). Taxonomy (NCBI): domain Bacteria; kingdom Bacillati; phylum Bacillota; class Clostridia; order Eubacteriales; family Beduinellaceae; genus Beduinella; species Beduinella massiliensis. Next base: position 3,533,907 of record NZ_LT963430.1, on the reverse strand, counting down.
TCGTCATCGCCCGCGAGGGCGAGGGCATCAGCAAGGCGGCGGAGCTGTTTGATCCCGCCACCGGCCGCGTGATGGAGACGTTTACCGACATGCCCGGCGTGCAGTTCTACGGCGGAAACATGCTGGAATGCGACTTCGACGGCAAGGACGGCGTGCGCTACGCACCGCACGGAGGCCTGTGCCTGGAGACGCAGTTCTTCCCGGATTCGCCGAACCAGCCGGACTTTCCCTCCTGCGTGCTCCGCGCGGGCGACAAATACGACTACACGACGGTCTATAAATTTTCCGTACGCGAGGACGCGTAACCGGACAAGCGAATGAGCGAACGCCGCCATGGACAGCAGATGCGCCATGGCGGCGTTTTTCTGTGCCGGCGGCCGCCGCGCGGGGCCCCATCCGCTCAGCACTTCTTGAACTGATAAGGGGTCGTGCCCACGAGGCGCTTGAACTGGCGGATGAAGTGATAGACGCTCGAATACCCGCACTTTTCCGCAGCCGCGGCGACCGTGCAGTCGTGCAGCAGCAGCGTGCGCGCCCGTTCGATGCGGATGCCGATCAGGTCCTGCGTGGGCGTGATGCCGAAACACCGGCGGTAGAGCTGGTAAAAGTACGACTCGCTGAGGTAGAGCCTCCTGGCCATTTCAGCGACGGTCCAGTCGTATTCCGGATGCGCGAGGATGGAGAAGCGCAGCTCCTTCAGGCGCACGATCGTGCTGTAGCTCATCTCGCTGGCCGCCTTCTGCAGGCTGAGCTGCATGGCCATCGTGATGAACAGCTCCTCGATTTTCAGCTGGATGTAGTCCTCGCGGAACGCTCCCTTGTCGTGGTGCGTCATGGATATTTGACGAAAGAGCGCGGATATTTCGTTCGTGTTTTTGAGGTTGTACAGACGGTTGGGCAGGATTGCGTACTTTTGCATTAGGCCGGTCAGGTCGCCCTCGACGTGAAACCAGTGGTGCAGCAGTTCCTCCGGGCAGCGGTAGTAGTGCGGGACGTTCGGCTCAAGGATCAGGATGGAGCCGCGCTCCGCCGGCATCTCCTCGCCGTCGATGCGAAGGTCAAGGCGCGTCAGGTACTGCGCGACGATGTAGGTCGTAAGCCCCGCCCTGCGGTCGAGCTCCGTACCCGCCTTTTCCACCCAGTCCATCTGGGCCTCCGTAACCCGCAGCACAGCGGCCGCCCCCTTTGCTTCAAGATAAAAGCATTGTACCGTCTAAAGTAGGATAAGTCAATTTTATTGTGGGATTGTTCATTGTGAAAGCGAGGAGCGCGCCCTATAATGAGCACAGGAAATAGGAATAATTGCACAGCAAATTTGGCGGATACTTGACGCTTATGCTTCCTTTCTGCGGCGGTTTAGCGCTCGGAAATGCCCATAGGATGTTTCTTCGCCTTTCTAGAGGGTGAAGAGAAAGATAGAAGAGGACATCTGGATAAAAAGAAGGGACGGTCAAGCCATGAAGAAAATCTTTGCGATCCTGCTCTGCCTGTCGATGATGGGCGCGTGCATCCTTCCCGCCTCGGCGCAGGCGCCGGTGGAAATCGAACTGTGGACGCTCTTTACGGGAGACGACGGCACCACGATGACCGGCATCGTGGACGACTTCAACGCCGCCCAAAGCGACGTGCATTTGACGCACGTCGCGATCGACCGCGAAAACCTGTACACCAAGCTGGCGCTGGCCATGAACGACCCGGCCGCGCTGCCGGACGTCTTCGTCACCTATTCCTACGACGTGGCCCGCTTTGTCGAACTGGGCTACATTCAGCCGATGGATGAGACGCTCGCGTCGCTCGGCGACTTCGACTTTGCCATCGACAAGTACCACGACGCGTGCGCGGCGCTGAACTATTACGACGGCAAGCGCTACTGCGTGTCGCTCGACTTCCCGACCTGGGGCATGTACGTCAACGACGCCCTCGCCGAGCAGTATTGCCCGGAGGTGCTGGAGGACGGCATCGTCACCTGGGACGAGATCAGGGCGGTCGGAGAGCGGCTGAAGGAGCAGGGCGTGGAGGACGTCGCCGTGCTTTCGGCGAGCTGGGCACGCAACGACCTGCTGGCGTCCTATCTCGACCTGGCCGGGACCTACGCCTCCGAGGACGGCACGACGCTCGCGCTCGACAAGGACGCGGTCGCTTCGATGATCGACCTGTGGAAGGGCTGCTACGACGCGGGATACCTGTGGCAGGAGGGAGACGACGCCTCCACGCTGTTCGCGCTGGAGGAGACGATCTTCTACACGGGCGGCACGTGGAACATGAGCGCCGTGAAGGAATACGGCTTTGACTTCTCCTTCATCGCGGGTCCGCAGACCTCCGCGGACGACACGCCCACGCTCTTCGGCGCTTCCCACGCGTTCATGATGCCCAACAAGGCGTGCAGCGCGGAGGAACAGCGCGCCATCGCTTCCTTTATCCATTACTTTTACGAGCACTCGATCGACTGGGCGCAGGCAGGCTCCATCGTCGCCTCCAAGGCGACCGCGGCGAGCGAGGAATATCAGGCGCTTCCGCAGGCGTTTGTCAGCAACAACTACAACATCTCCAACCCGAACTACGTCTACTCGCAGCTCCTGTTCGACGTGCTCGACGGCCTGGGCTGGGAGGGCGTGTACGGCCGGATCAGCGCGGAGGAATTCGCGCAGACCTGGGAAAAGCAGACGCTGGAGAAGATCGCCGCACAGTAAGGGAACCTTGAACCGCGTTCCCCTCCGGGGGAACCCATGTGGGATCAGGCGCTGCCTGATCCCACATTCCATAAACGGAAGGATGGATCGCCTTGTCCACAAAGCATCGCAAACTAAGGCTCTACGCCTGGTGGGTTCCTGTCGCCTTTTTGCTGCCGCATCTGATCGTATTCCTCTGCTTTAACATCTTTCCGATCCTCACCGGCGTGTACGCCTCTTTTACGAAGTGGACGCTCGGCAAGCAGCCGGTCTGGGTGGGACTGTCAAACTACGCGTCCCTCCTGACGGAACAGACCTCCATGTACTATTGGCAGCTTCGCTGGGGGCTCGCAAGCACCGTCAAGTTCGTGCTCCTGTGCGTCCCCTTCAGGATCCTCGTGCCCCTGGCGCTCGCGCTGCTGCTGAGCACGAAGTGCCGCGGGCATAAGCTGCTCCAGACCTGCTATTACCTGCCCTCGCTCCTGTCGCTTTCCGTCGTCATGGTCTCCTGGCGCTACATGTTCGACAGCAACGCGGGCATCATCAACAACTTTCTGGGGCTGGGAAAGCTGCAATGGACCACCGCCTCGCCCTATAACTGGATCGCCCTGATCTTCATCACCGTCTGGTGGGGCTGTGGAAGCAACCTGATCATCTATCAGTCGGCCCTCGCGGGCGTCTCCACCGAGATTCTGGAGGCCGCCTCCGTCGACGGGGCCAACGCCTTTCAGCGCTTTCTTCACGTGACCATCCCCTCCATCCGGTTTCCGCTGCAATACACGCTGATCACCAGCGTCATCGCGGAATTTGGCATCTGGGGCCAGCCGGACATGTTCAACAAGGGCGGGCCGACGCTCGAGGTCGTGAACGGCATCAACCATCAGGCGAACAAGATGATCATGCAGTACATCGCCGAGAGCGGCTTTGGCAGCTCCGGCGTCAACGCGGGCATCGCCTCGTCCATGGCGCTCATCCTGGGCATCCTCATATTCTTCGTGTCGCTGCTGCAGTTTGGCGCAATGCGCCGGGGGAACGATTAAGGAGGGAGAGACCGCATGTATTCCGGTATGCAAACAAAGACAGCGCTTCCCGCGCGCCTTCGGCGCGAATGGAAGACGCTGCTGCTGTCCGTCCTGCTGTTTGCACTGGCGGCCGCATGGCTCAGCCCGCTCGTCTTTTCGTTCTTCGCGAGCTTCAAGACCAACGTGGAGATGAAGCGTTTTTCAAAGTACCTGAACGTCCTGCCCCTTCAATGGACGACGGACAATTACGCGTTCGTATGGAACAACACCGCCGCGCCGTTTGTCAGCATGGTGATGAACTCCTTCATCGTTTCCGGGGTCACGGTGCTACTGGTGCTGTTTATTTCCTCCACCTCCGCCTATGCCTACGAACGGCTGCAGTTCAGGGGCAAGGAGAAGCTCTTCTGGTTCCTCTTTGGGCTGAGCATGATCCCCGGCGTGGTGGCGCTGGTGCCGCAGTATTACCTTTACGACGCCCTGGGGTGGACGAACCGGCTCATCTGCCTGATTACGCCCGCGCTCGGCAACGTGTTCAACATCTTCCTGCTGCGCAACTTCATGCACGGCATCCCCAAGGACATGGACGAATCCGCGCGAATCGACGGCGCGAGCGATCTGCACATCTACCTTCGCATCATCCTGCCCTGCCTGTACCCGGCGATGATGGTCGTGGCGCTGTTCACGTTCACCGCCTCCTGGAACGACCTGATGTGGCCGTCGCTTGCGATCACCACACCCTCGCGCCTGACGCTCACCGCGGGCATCCGTCTGCTCAACGACTCGTACGGCGGGTACTACGAGCGGGTGCTGGCAGCCTGCATGCTGGCCGTAATTCCGACGTTTCTCCTGTATCTATTCGCGCGCAGGTACTTCATGCAGGGGCTCCAACTGAGCGCTGCGGTAAAAGGCTGACAGAAAGAGAGCGAACAAGCATGGCTTTGATGCACGTAAACTGCTATTCAAAGGTCTTACGCCAACACATTTCCCTGGACGTGCTGCTGCCCGCGGAGGGCGAGCAGGACGACTACCCCCCGGAGTACCGCTGGCCCACGCTGTACCTGCTGCACGGCCTCTCGGACGACCACACCGTCTGGCAGCGGTGGAGCGCGATCGAACGCAAGCTCGGCGGCATCCCGCTCGCCGTGGTCATGCCCACCACGTTGCGGGGTTTTTACACGGACATGAAGTACGGCCCCCGCTATTTTACGTTCATCGCGGAGGAGCTGCCGGGCCTTTGCGAGCGGTTCTTCCACCTTTCTCCCCTGCGGGAGGACCGGTTCGCCGCGGGCCTTTCCATGGGCGGGTACGGCGCCTTCAAGCTGGGGCTGCTGCATCCTGAAAAATACGGCGCGGTGGCCAGCCTCTCCGGGGCGCTCGACGTGGTGGGGAGTACCCCGTTCGCCTACGACTACGATTCGCTGCTGCCCGAATACCGGCTGATCTTCGGGCGGCGGGAAGAGGCGGTCGGCGGCGCGGACGACCTGTTCCAAGCGGCGGAACGCCTCGCGGCGTCCGGCGCGGAGCGCCCCCGTTTCTTCATGTGGTGCGGCACGGGGGACAAGCTCTACCGCGAAAATGCGTACTTTAACCAGCGCTTCGGTCAAAAGCTCGGCATCGAGTATCACGAGGGGCCCGGCACCCATGAATGGAGGTACTGGGACGAGCACATCTCGGACGTGCTCGACTGGCTGCCCCTGCGCACGCGGCGCTTTCCCGAGGCGCGGCGCACGGCGCCGCAGGGCTCACAGCTCTGTGCGCTTTAGAAACCCACGGAGGGGCGCCTTGCCCGTGCGGCGAAGCTCCACGCAGATGTGGCCTTCCACCGTATAGAAGAGGTAGGTGAGCTCGGCCTCCTCCCCCGCGCGGACGGCGGCGATCTCTGCGGCTTCCTCACCGCTCATGCTGTCGTATACGGTGTAAGCCTTTTTCGTCCGCAGCGGCTCGTAGGCGAGCGAAAGCTGCGGCGCCTGCAGCCCCTCGGGCAGGCTGGCGCGCGGCGCATAGCCGTAATACCCCATTACCGGGTCGTCCAGACCGTAGCGAAGCAGGGCCCAGTCGCCTTCAAAGCCGATCAGGGAAACCGTCTCGCCGGCGGGAAGCCGGCCCAGGCCACCTCCGAGACGCAGGTATACGTCGCCCGGGCCCGTATAGAGGTCCGTTTCGGCAGGCAGCGCGACGTCTACGCCCGCCGGCAGCTCGAGCAGATACGGCGGCTGCTCCGGAACCGGCCCGCTAAGGAGCCGCTCGACCGCGTCAGCGTCCGGCGCGGAAGCGTTTTCGCAGGTCAGGTTCCAGGTGCGCGCCATGGAGACGCGCCGCCCCGACGCATCCTGCCGCTCGTCGCAGAGCTGAAACAGGCCGCCGTCCAGCGCAAAGAGCGAGCGCACCTGTGTCTGGCCGTCTCTGTTTATAAGGTGGCGTCCGGCGTACTGAAAGGTGAGCGCGCCGGCCTGACCGAAGAGAAAGTGGATGTCCTCCTGATAGGGCATGCCGCCGTCGTCCCCGGCGTACTGCACGGTGATCCAGCCGTTGTCCGCGGCGCGAAGGCCGACGGCCTGCGCGTCCTGGCGCAGGGCGGTTTTGCTCTTCAATGCCAGCGCGTAGAGCTCTTCGCCCAGCCGCCGAAAGACGGTGAGCACGCTTTCGCCGTCCTTCGTGAGGGCGATCACCGCGAATTCGCCGGGCGTGCCCGCGGCGAGCGCGTCGTCCGCAGCCAGCAGGGCGTAATCGGAGTAGCGCTCGCCGAGCTCACGGCCGATGCTCTCCGGCAGGGAGACGTTTTGCGCGAGAACCGGGAAGCACGCGAGACAAAGGACGATCAGCGCACACGATAGGCACGTTCGCTTCATGGCATTTTCCTCCTTATCGCTTTCACTGAAAAAGACGGAAAGAAACGGCAAAAAGCTCCGGCGGCCGTTATTTTTTTTGCATGCGGTTGAGCACGCGCGTGAGGGGAAAGTCCCGTGAAAAGCGCAGCTCCTCCGTCTCGGCGCGCACGCAGGGCTGACCGCGATCCGCCCGCAGGGGCACGACGCTGCCCGCGCCGGGGTAGGCGCGCGCGGTAAAACAGACCTTGTGCGGATAGGGAAGCTGGTCGAAGGCCCGAATCTGCTCTTCCGTCGCGCCGTTCTGGTCGCAGAACTTGACGAGCAGGTTGTCCCAGTTGATGCGCGCGCAGCGGCGCGTCCATTTTTCGCGCGCTTCCTCGGGCGTGGCGTAGTGCATAAAGTAGACCTCGACGTCCAGCAGGCGCGCGACGGGGTAGCTACCGTAGGCGGGGTCGGCGGCGCCGAGCGCCGCGGCGCAGCGCGCCTGCAAGGGATCTATAAAGCGGAGGGGCGCGGCGAAGTAGCGCCTGGGATCGCCCAGCAGCTTTAAATAGTCGTCCGGCATGAAGAAGAGCCCGGCGGTCGGCGTGCGATAGGGCAGGGCATAACGCTGATAGACGAAACCGCCGAAGCAGTTGTTCGAGATCACCGTAAAGTCCCTGTTGCGAAGGAAAGCGCGCCGCAGATCCTTCCTTGCGCGCTCCAGGCGCTTGCGAAGTCGCCACCAGGGCCGAAGCGCGCGCTCGCCCAGGAAGCGCTTGATGGATTCCTTCCTCAATGTCCTGCCTCCTCCGGCGCGGGAAGCCCCGCGGAAATCTGTTCCTGCGCTTTGCGTGCGCCGAACCGTTAACCCTCTGCCCTGTGCGCGGTGATGATCGTGTAACTGGCGGCGTTCACGGTGAAGACGCAGCCTTCTGCCGTGACGTACCAGTTTTTCCCCTGCCGTGAGATGCGGGCGTCCGCGCCGGCCATGCGCGCTTTACACCAGGATACGACGTCGTCTTCGATGAGGCCAAGGTTTCGCCTGATTCGTACGGCGCCCATTTCGGTGGTGTGGATCCTGTCGAGGTGGGCGAGCAGGTCGCAGCTTAAGGCCATAAGCGTCCTCCTATTTTGAAAATCTGCTTTTTTTCAGTATACTTCTTTCCGGTGAATTTGTCATCCATCAAGTGCGCGCCCGCTGAACGCCTGCGCGGACGGGGATGCCGGGCGTTTAGAGACCTTTGCCAGCGGCGCACACGTTGACATTCACGGCTCGTCCTGTTACAATGCACATAGAAGCTGGGCAATTCTGCCCGGCATGGTCACAGTTTGTTTCCGGTCCCAGCGGCCGGAGAGATGCCAGGCCCCGCGAGGGCGAAATGGAGGTTATAGACCCTATGAAGCGTGTGTTTCTGCTCGTAGCGCTGCTGCTTTGCGCGTTCGCGTTGTCCGGCTGCCAGGCGGGGGATCCGGATGCGACGTCGACGCCGATCCCCACGGCCTCACCGTCGCCTACGCCCTCGCCGACGCCCGACCCCACGAAGGACCCGACGATCAACGACGACATGCCTCCGCTCGATCCGACGGAGCCGGGCGCGACGCCCGTGGCGATCGACCCGATCGACATGCCGACCCCGACGCCCAAGCCGACGGCGAACGTGAAGTACGACACATTCTCCTCGAGCGCGGCGGGCTTTGAATTTAGCAAGCCGAATACCTGGATTCAGACCTCGGGCACGGTGGCGGAGTTCGTGCAGTATGTGGAGCCCTCCGCTGAGGCGAGCCTGCGCGAGGAGAGCGGATACCCCGCGCGCCTCACGATGGTGAAGTATCAGAAGGGCACCAAGCAGACCAGCGACGACGCGAAGGACCAGCTTGATTCGATCATGAACGAGATGACCAACGAGTTCCTGGAGCTTACGGTCAATACGGAATACGGTTCTTTGCCCATGGGCGGCGGCAAGGGCTACTACGTGTACTACAAGGGCGTGGTGGCGGACCCGACCGACCCGAACAAGACCTACAGCGTGCGCGGACGCGCGGGCGTCGTCGCCAAGGACCAGGCGCTCTATCAGATCCGCATCTCCACCCCCGCCGACTACTTCGACTACTATCAGGAAATCTACCGCACTGCGAGAAACTCCTTCAAGGTGCTGTAAGAGGGGAACGCAGCCGCCTCCCGCCGGTCGATGGCGGGAGGCGGCTTTTTGCTCCGGCGCTCAGCGCGCGCCGGAGGCTTTTTTGTATTCCCGCGGCGAGCAGTTCATCTCCTCGCGAAACGCCCGGTTGAACTGCACGGGATCGTGGTAGCCGACGCCTTCCCCGATCGCGTAGAGCTTATCGTTCGTCTCCCGGATACGGCGGCAGGCTTCTTCGATGCGCACCCTGCGCAGGTAGTGGCTGTAGGGGATGCCGCAGGCCTTTTTGAACAGCGTGCTCACGTAGTTGGGGTTCAGCGCGAGGTGCTCCGCCAGCGCGGGGAGCGTCAGGTCCTCGGCGTAGTGCTGGGCGATGTACTGCTTGGCGCGTTCGACGTGCTGCTCGTCGCGCGAGGCGGACTGCGCGCGCACCTTTTCAATCTGCAGGCGCACGATGCGCCGCAGCTCCCGCGAGAGGTCGGCGGCGCTCTGCGCGCCCTGAATGCAGCGGATGACGTCGTCCTGCGTGAGCTCCATGTGCCCCACGACGCGGATAAACGCGCTGTTTCGCTGCAGCACCGCGTAGACCATCGCGCAGAGGAGCTGGCGCAGCTGCTCCACGGGCGGAAGCTGCGCGCAGACGAGGCCGAGGAGACGCGAAAGGCTTTCGTCGAAGCCGTCCGGCTGCAACCGGCACACGGCGTCCGTCATCTGCGAGAAGAGGGACGCGTAGGGGTAGCGCTCCGGCCCGTCCTCGCCGGGCAGGTCGTAAAACCTGCGCGTCAGCAGCTGCTGGCATTCCTCCAGCCCGGCGGCGGCGCCATCAAGCGCCAGGGGCTTGGAGCAGACGAGACCCGGCGCGCGCCGCATCAGCGTCCGCTTGGCCTCGCGGAACGCTTCGAGCTGGGCGGGCGTCCTGTAAAAGAAGAGCGAGACGAAGAGCCGCTGCCACTCGCCCTGAACGAGCACGCATCCGTCCGCGAGCAGGGAGGACAGCGCTTCCTCCCACTCCGCCTGCCACGCCTTTTGCAACAGCGCGCTCGCGGGCGTGCTGCCGGAGGAGGCGCAGACGACGAGTCGGTGCTCCGGGTGCAGATGGCAATCCGCCATCAGGCCTTGAAGCGCACCGCCCGTGTCGCGCAGCAGGTGCTCCAGGGCGTACTGCTGGCGGTACGAGCGCCTCTGCGCGGAGGACACGGCCGCAGGACGCGCGGGCGGCATGCGCTGGCGATACCGGAGCAGGAAGCCGTCGATCTGCAGGAAGAAGTCCTCCGCGACGATGGGCTTGAGCAGGTAATCCGAAGCGCCCAGCTTCATCGCGCGGCGCACGAGCGCATAGTCGTCGAAGCCGCTGATCACGATGACCTCGCCCTCGTAGTGTACCTCGCTGAGCCGCTCCAGCATGTCCAGGCCCGTCAGCACCGGCATCTTGATGTCGGCGAGGATGAGCGACACGCTCTGCGCGCAGGCGAACTCCACCGCGCGCTGGCCGTTCTCCGCCTGATGCAGCGAAAACGTGCCGGGATAGCGCGCTTCGAGCATGGAAGCGATGGATGCGCGGATGGCGGCTTCGTCGTCCACGATCAGGATCGGAATCATGCGGGTTCTCCTTTCCCGGGGGCCCTGATGGGCGTGAGCCTTCGCGGCACGCGCACGGTGATGACCGTCCCTTCGCCCAGGATGGAGCGGATGGCCAGCCCGTAGCGGCTGCCGTAGTACAGCCGGATGCGCCGGTTGGTGTTGCGCAGGCCGATGGAGGTAAAGGCGTCGTTTTTTCCCTCGACGTAGTCGCTCAGGAGCGAAAGCTCCTCCGGCGCGATGCCGATGCCGTCGTCTGAGACGGTGAAGACGACGTCCCCGTCCTCCGCGTAGCCCAGCACGCGGATGCGGCCCTCGCCCTCGGTCATCGACATGCCGTGATAGATGGCGTTTTCCACCAGCGGCTGCAGGAGCAGCTTGATGATGAAGCAGGCGTATAGCTCCGGCTCGACGTTGATGAGCACGGTGAGGCGGCCGTGAAAGTGCATCTGCTGCAGCGCGACGTAGTCGCGCAGGTTGGAAAGCTCCTGCTCGACCGTCACGGGTTCCGATTGCAGCGAGACGCCGTAGCGCAGCGTCTTGCCCAGCAGGGCCGCCATGTCGGCCAGTTCGCCGTTGCCCTGGGTGAGGGCCGCGGCGCGGATGGTCTCCAGGGTGTTGTAGACGAAGTGCGGGTTGATCTGCGAGCGCAGCAGCTGCATTTCGGTCTGCGCCTGCAGGAGGTTCTTCTGGTAGACCTCCTCGATCAGGCGCTGAATGTGCGCGGACATCGCGTTGAACGACTCGATCAGGTCGTGCATCTCGTCGTGCGCGTCTTCGTCCTCCACGGGAGAAAAGTCTTCCTCGCGGATGCGCTCACATACGCCCATGAGCTTGCCGATGGGTTCTCGGATGCTGGAGACGAGCAGACGGGTGAAGATCAGCACGCTCAGCACGAAGAAGAGCAGCAGGCCGCCGAGCACCAGAATCTGCGCGCGCAGGCCGCCCAGCACGCAGACGAGCGGCGTGCGCAGGGACGCGGTCAGCCCTCCGGCCGACCGGTAGAGCTGATAGACCGCGAAGCCCTCGCCGTCGCGGATGTAACGGGTGACGAGCTCGCCCGCGGGCAGCACGCTCAGGCGTGCGGCGACGGAGAGATCCATTTCGCCAAGCAGCGCTTTCCCCTCGGCGTCGAGCACGCACAGGCGCTGCTCCGGGTACGGCCGCCCGAGCTCAAAGGATTCGCGCAGGGCGGTCAGGTCGATGCAGCACAGCGCGACGCCCACGGGCGAAAAGTGGTTGAGCTTCATGATGGCGCGCGCGCCGAAGAGGCATTCTTCCGGGTGCGGAAGGCTCTGGGCGAGCGGGCCGAGCTCCGAAGATGGAATGACCTGATAGCCGCCCCGCCGCTCCAGCACCGACTGGAAGAGGGCGCTGTCCGGGTCGAGAGAGGCGAGGCTGTAGTAGATCGCGTCCGATTTGCAGTAGACGAGCCTTCCGGACAGGTCGCTGACGCCTACCAGCGACGCGCTGGAGTGCAGCACCAGCAGGTTCATCAGCTCCTGCTGGATGCTGCGGTAATAGGCGATCAGGCGGGAGGTGTCGGCGGATTCGCTGACCAGGTAGTCGAAGATCGACGTGGAGCCGTATGCCGCCTGCAGGACAGGAAACTTGGTGAGCATGTCGATCTCCGAGATGGCGGATTCCATGCGGCTGGAGGCAGAGTACAGCAGCTGCGAACCGGAAAGGCGCAGGTTGTCCGCGATGTCCTGCACGGAGGAGCGCACCGTGGCGGCGCAGAAGAGGGCGATCACGACGGTCTGGAGGAGGAACAGATAGAGCAGCCGCCTGACCACGGAGGTCCGTCGGAGCAGAGAGATAAATCGGTTCATGGCGCACCTCACGCGAGCGGGTTGGACGTTTTTCTTATCATAGAGCATAATAGAAAAAAAGGCAACAAGTTGAAGGGAACTGGCGGAAAAAGCAATTTTTTCTCCCAAAAATTCGGAAGAAGGAAATAAGAAACTGAAAAAATGATAAGAAATATGAAAATCAGCTATTTTCTTCTGCACCCCGTTTTCTTATAATGGGTTCACAATAAATATCGGAGGTGCCCGGAATATGAAGCAATGGAGCAAGATTCTCTCTGTGATTCTGGCGGCCACGCTGATGCTGTCCATGTGCGTGCTTGCGCAGGCGGAGGACGTGGTGGAGCTTGAATACGTCATCCACAAGTCCGAGGCCGCGGCCATCAACGGCATGCAGGCGGTGATCGACGAGTTCAACGCGCAAAACCCCGGCATCCACGTCACCATGACGCAGGTGCCCGACGCGGGCACGGTGCTGCAGACGCGCGCGCAGACGAACGAAATGCCCGATCTGTTCAGCTGCGTGACGAGCACCATGTACGAAATCATGTTCGAGGACGGCATCATCATGGACCTGACGGGCCAGCCGTTCCTTGAAAACGTGGAGGACGAGACGCTCGGCCTGTCCGAATACGACGGGAAGAACTGGCGCATGCCGTATTCGCTGAGCTGCTACGGCCTGTACATCCGCACCGATATTTTTGAAGAGCAGGGCCTTGCGTGGCCGACGACCTGGGACGAGCTGATGGACGTATGCGAAAAGCTCGCTGCGGCGGGCATCACGCCGTTTGCGCTGCCGGACAAGACGATGGTTTATCAGCGCATGGAGCGCATGATGAGCTTCATCTCGGAGGACGACGCGGACTTCAAGCAGATCGCGGCGGGCGAGCTGGAGGCGAAGGATTCCGCGGTGCTCACCACCTACGCGAACGCGGCGCTGCAGATCGCCGATTACATGACGCCCGAATCCCTCGGCTCTGAATACACCGAGTCCTATCAGCAGCTTCTCTCTGGCCAGGCGGCCATGACGATCAACGGCCAGTGGTCCCTCACCACGCTCAAGGATTACGATCCCGACCTCAAGATCGCGCTGATTCCGCTGCCCAACCCGACCGGCAAGGAATCCGACGTCGTGGTCAGCATCGACACGAGCTTCTGCATCTCCTCTTCCACCAAGCATCCGGAGGAGTGCCTGAAGTTCCTCGAGTTCCTGAGCAGAACCGAGACGGCCCAGACCTACACCGACATCGAGGGCAGCCCGAACGTCATCAAGGGCGTTAAGCTCAACGTCAAGGAGCTGGAGAAGATCAACGAGACCATGGCGGCGGGGCATGTGGTCATCAGCCAGAACGCGATCTGGCCCAGCGGCTTCCGCAAGGAGCTGGGCGACGTGGCCACCAACCTGGAGATCGACCGTGACCTGGACGCCTACTACGAGGACGCGGCGCTGGTCATCGACGACTACTACAACGACTGATACATTGCCCTGCGGGGCTGCCGCGCTGAGGTGGGCAGCCCCGTTTCTCTTTCACGGATACGCCAAGAACGCAAGAAAGGCGGAATCAAAGCATGGTAGCGCCAGCGAAAGCGAGAAGAGGCAGGCGGCCGGGGCTTCGGCGGGAACAGACGATGACCTTCGTCGCCTTTACCCTTCCGGGTTTTTTGATGTACTGCTGCTTCCTCATCTTTCCCATCCTCATGGGCATCTACTACAGCTTCATGGACTGGAACGGCATCAGCCCCACCTATGAATTCGTCGGCTTTGAAAACTACGCGAAGCTGCTGACCGACCGCAAGTTCAAGTCGGCCCTGTTCTTCAACGCGCGCTATACCCTGATGCTGATCGTGGGCGTCGTCGTGATCAGCGTCATCCTGGCGCTGATGCTCAACCGCGAGATCAGGGGGCGTTCCTTCTTTCGGACGCTCTACTTTGCGCCGGCGGTGCTGAGCATGATCACGATCAGCCTGATCTTCAAGCAGATCTTCTTTTACGTGCTGCCGGGCATCGGCAAAGGCCTGAACATCGGCTTCCTGGCCGGCAACGTCCTCGCGGACCGGAACCTCGCGATCTACGGCATCCTCTTCGTGCACTTATGGCAGGGCGTCGCGCTGCCGACGCTGCTCTTCCTGGCGGGCCTTCAGACGATCCCGCAGGAATTGTACGAGGCGGCCTCCATCGACGGGGCGAACGCGTGGCAGCAATTCAAGGCGATCACCGTCACCTATCTGCTGCCTACGCTCAGCGTCGTGCTGGTGCTGGTCGTCAAGCAGGGCCTGATGGTGTTCGACTACGTCAAGGCCATGACCCAGGGCGGGCCCGGCGGCGCGACGCAGAGCATCGCGCTGCTGATCTACAACAACGGCTTTGAGCGCAACAAGTACAGCTATTCCATCGCGCAGGCCATCGCCACAGGCCTCATCATCGCGCTCATCTCGGTCATCCAGATCAAATTCACGAGCGGAAAGAAGGTGGAGTAGGTGAACAGATCCAAACGGCGCGGCAATGCCGTCACGTACGTCTTCCTCATCCTCGGCGCGGTGCTGATCCTGTTCCCGCTCTACATCTGCATCGCGACGACGTTCAAGACCTCGTCCGAGAGCGCGGTCAGCTTCTTCACGCTGCCCAAGTCCCTGTATCTGGGCAATTACGCCGAGGTGCTGGCGGATGAAAAGCTGTACTACGCCTATAAGAATACCATCCTCGTCACCGTGCTCTCCCTCGTCGCGGAGATGATCATCATGCCGCCGATGAGCTACGCGCTCTCGCGTTCCATGGGGCGCAGCCGCTTTTTCAGGGGGCTGTACTTCTTCTTCCTGCTGGGCATCTTCCTGCCCTGGCAGGTGCGCATGATGCCGGTGGTCAAGCTGATGGGCTGGCTGAACCTGCTCAGCCCCGTGGGCATCGTGCTGCTCTACCTCGCGCACGCGACCTGCGAGAGCATGTTCCTCTACGTCGGCTACCTCGCGACGGTCAGCACGAGCCTGGAGGAAGCCGCCTACATCGACGGCGCGACGACCTTCCAAACCTATACGCGCGTCATCCTGCCGCTGATGCGCCCGATTCTGGCGACGGTGCTCATCCGCGAGGGACTGGCGATCTGGAACGACTTTCAGATGCCACTGGTCTGCCTCAACCGCTCGCATAAGCTGTGGACGCTCACGATCTATCAGAACAACTTCCAGTCCGAATACAGCGTGGATTACAACCTCGCCTTCGCCTGCCTGGTCGTAGCGAGCCTGCCGATCGTGATTTTCTACGTCGTCATGCAAAAGCAAATCATTGGAGGGCTCACAAATGGCGCGGTCAAAGGATAAGCTTCGGCTGCTCACGCTCAACACGCACAGCCTCATGGAGGAGGATAACGCCTTTTGCCTGCGCACGCTGGCCGACGCCATCGTGCGGGAGGACGTGGACGTGGTCGCCCTGCAGGAGGTGAACCAGTCCGCCGACGCAAGGGAGGCGGAAGCGGAACGCCTCCGCGCTTCGCGCTTCGTGCCCTGCGAATCGGAGGCGCCGATCCGCGCGGACAACTTCGCCCTCACGCTCTCGGAGCTGCTCAGGGAAAGCGGAGCCCCCTTTTACTGGACCTGGGCCTACGCGCACCGGGGCTACCGGGTGTACGAGGAGGGCGTCGCCCTGCTCAGCCGTGCGCCGGTTACAGGGGTTGATGCGGTTTGCGTCTCCACCCCTAAGGGGCGCTGCCGCAGGAAGATCGCGGGCATCCGCACACAGGCGCTGTGTGGAGACGGCTGGTTTTACTGCGTGCACATGGGGTGGTGGAAGGACGAGGAAGACCCCTTCGCGGGCCAGTGGGTCAGGTTTGTGCAATCGCGCGGGAAGCGGCTGGAGCCCGCCTATCTCATGGGCGACTTCAACAGCCCCGCGCACGTGCGCGGCGAGGGGTACGACCTGGTCGTCGCCTCCGGCTGGGAGGACTGCTTCCTGCGCGCGGCGGAGCGCGACGCGGGCGCGACGGTCGGCGGCCAGATCGACGGCTGGCGCAAGGAAAAGGTGGACCCCATGCGCATCGACTTCGCGTTCGCCGCGCAGCCGGGTGCGACGCGAAGCAGCCGCGTGATCTTCAACGGCGATTTTTATCCCGTCATCTCCGACCATTATGGGGTGCTGACGGAAGATGGACGATGAACCTCTTTCCCCATGCACAGGCTCCTGGTGATTTGAATCATACCTTTTTGAATGTTCGTGCGTACAATGCCGGACATTCTTTTTTACGTTCCTTTTTTGCTGCCTCGCCTTGCTGACATCTTCGATTTGCCGCTACAAAATAGAAAATGCAACGTGAAGAAAACAGGAAGGAATCGGGAAAAATTTCTCTTTTGCCTTAATTATAGGCAATGCGGATCGTCTAATTGAGTAGAAGGAGGTGGCGCAGATGGAAGTTGTCTCGGGCCCGGACGACAACCTCGAGAACCGACTGATTTTCCTGATGGAGAAATATGAAAAGGATTTGCTGCGCATGTGCTGCGTGTACCTGCGGGACATATCGCTCGCGGAGGACGCCGTGCAGGAGACCTTTCTAAAGGCATACAAAAATCTCAAAGACTTCCGCGGCGACAGCAATGAAAGAACGTGGCTGACGCGCATTGCGGTCAATACCTGCAAGGACATGCGGCGGGGCGCCTGGTTCCGCTTCGTCGACCGGCGGGTGTCGCTGGAGAGGCTGCCGGAGCCGTCTGTGCCCAGCTCGAATGCGAGCGTGGAATTGACGCTGGAAGTCATGCGCCTGCCGCGGAAACTCATGGAGGTCGTTTTGCTGTACTACTATCAGGGGATGAAGGCGTCAGAGGTTGCCCAGGTTCTGAGCGTCTCACGGCCTGCCGTATCCCAGCGGCTGAAAAAGGCGCGACGGTTGCTGCACGACGCGTTGGAAGGGGGGCATGAAGATGAGCAATAAGGATCTGCACGACAACCGCATCCGCTCCGCGATCGATGAATGCCTCTCCGGTGTCGAGAAAATGCCGTCCCTTCGCTATCAAGTGCTGCAAAAAACGAGAGGGGATGTGAAGGTGAAAAAGAAGATTTCGATTGGGTTTGTACTCGTGATCGTACTCATTTTGGCAACGGCAACTGCGCTGGCTGTAGGCGCGGTTAAAGGTATTTTTAAGTTAGAAAAGATAGATTTTGGATCAATGCGAGGGTGTGTATCTACCGGCGATACTTTATACCTAATGACAAGCGGAGGCTTGTATACATGGGTTCCCGACGATGATGAACCCACTTTGCGGCTATCGGCGGATGCTCTTTGCGAGCAGGACGTATCCTTTGATGCGCTGATTTTTCGAAACGACGATGTGATCGGGATATTGGATCAGGGAAATAAGAAGCTTTGGGCATATCAAAGCGGCAGACTGAATCTTCAGCTAGATTATTCAAATACGGCAATGGATTTGCGGACGATGAGGTATACGGCCGCGGTACATCAGGATGGATGGTTGTTCCTGGTTGCTCAGCCGCTGGAAGACGCGATGGAAGGAGGCGCGACGCTTTATCGAGTCAATCCTGTTACGGGCGACGCCGAAGAGCTGGAAATAGGAGGAGCATTGGAACTGTGTGCCTATGAACCGGGGGAGCTACTGCTACTTCAATACGATGGCGTCACACAAAAGGACAGGCTGGTTGCGTTGGACACGAATACGTGTCAAATAAACGAAACATGGTACACCACACATATACAGGGTATCAAGGGAATTGCTTATGACAAGGCTCATGGCCTATACGCTCTGGTGGGCGGCTCGCTCTCCCGTTGGGAGGGTAGCGGTTGGACAGCTTTGCAGAGCTATGCGTCCCACCATTTAACAAACGCCTATGCCGTGGTCGGCGAGGGCTATGTTTCTGTCAGCTTCGATGGAATGCAATATGTACCTCTTGAATGGGAAAACGATCTCATTCCCCTTACCATTCGGGGTTATATGGCCTCGGATAACGCGGATGAAGAATTTCAAAAGGAAAATCCTGGTGTGGCGGTACAGCGCGAACGCGAGCCTACCCTCACTGCCGCCGATGTACGCAAGGCGATCGAAGCGGGAGATACCACCGACTTGTTCCACTTACGGCTGGATGGAGATTTAGATAAGATCATCCAGGATGGCTTCCTCGCACCACTCAATTCTTCAAGCGTGCTGATAACCGATGCACAGGAGATCATCTCCGTCGTTCAAAATGCGCTATTCCATGAGGGGCGGCTCTATGCCGTTCCCTCCATGATGAGCCCAATGGCTTGGCAGGGAGAGTATGCGTTACCAAATACATATAATGAATTGCTCGAATTGATCGACGAAATGGGGAGTAATGCCCCAGTCATTGCATGGGACAAAGCAGAAAAACCGTGGGCAAAGGAAGACTACGCAAACTATCTGCTAGAGACGTTTATTGCTGAGTCCGTGCGAGACGACAAGACGGTTGACTTTCATGAGGAAGGGTTTGCAAACGCACTTATGGCACTAAAAAATTTGACGCTGCCATGTAATTCAACGCCTTTTATTCAAGGAGATATCAATCCTGGAGAGAGTATAGATTTAGGGGGAGAGTATCCTAAGAACCTTCCCGAAAGCGGCGAGCGATTTTACGAGTTGGAAACGGCGCAACCTGACGAAATCTACTGGCAGCTACCTCCTACAATCGTTCACGGAGCGAAACCCTCTGTTCCGATATGGCTGGTTGTATATGTGTTAAACCCTAACGCGAAAAACCCGGAGGCCGCGATGGAATACCTAGAGTATATCGCCGCTCATCGCGCTCCTGGCGACGAGGGTTTGTTTAAGCCTGATTTAGCCGAACCCGTTCTGCGTCCTTCTAAGGAAGTCTTTATAGACTTTATTATTGAAGATCAACGAGGCGCTGACAAAGCGCGCGGCATTTGTACCGATGAAGCGGCATTGCAAGCGCAAGTGGACGCAATATGCGCGGCGCCCGACTCTTGGGCAATTACAGACAAAAGATTAGATACCTACCGTAAAGTAATCCTGCCACATCTTGACTTAAGACGAGATCCTTTGCTGTCTCTCTCTTCGAAAAAAGATGGCGGCATCTATGATCTTTTACTGAAAACGGTGCTTGAGTATGTGTCGGGCAACCAAACGCTTAAAGCGTGCTTAGATGGCCTGCAAACGCTCGTCAACGAATAGCGCCTTGAATATGTAAAAATTATCCGCCATAAAGGAACTCACAGGGGATTTAGAATCTTATGTATGAAATACAGAGGGGGAATTGCCTTGTTGGCGGTTTCCCCTTGATTAAATCTGGTCGGATTTTGCTTAATATCCCGTTGTATGATAGCCGCAATTGCTGCACTCCGTACTTGTAGGATCAACACTGGGATTGGTATGGCGAATAAATAAAGAAAGGCACGGGAGAATGTCTTCCATGCCTTGAAAAGATCGTTTGGCTATCCAATGAGGGCAGGCTTTAGAGCCCGCCCTTTTTGCGCCGTCAAAACATCCTGAGCTGCTCGCCCGCCTCGGGAAAAGCGTGCAGGTAGCGGAAAACCTCGTCCGGCTCGCACAAAACCCCGCGAAGGCGGCATTCCGCGCGGAAGATTTCCATCAGCGCCGCGTGCCGGTCGCTCGTAACCGCATATTGCAGGCCGTACTTCTGCGCGTACCGCCTGCGCAGACCGGGAAAGTGCGCGTCGAGCTGCTCGTAGAAGTACTCCCGGTTGCCCTCGCGCAGCGTGAGGCCGATGCCGAAGTTGAGGATGCCGTGAACGCCCGCCTCAAAGCAATAGCCTAAAATCCCACGCAGGTTATCCTCCGTGTCGTTTATAAAGGGCAGCAGCGGGCAGAGCCACACCACGGTGGGAATGCCGCGTGCCTGAAAGGCCTTCAGCACTTCAAAACGCCTGCGCGTGGTGCATACATTCGGCTCGAGCGTCCGGCAAAGCGCCTCGTCGTAGGTGGTGAGCGTCATCTGCACCACGCACTTGGCCTTATTGTGGATCCGCTCCAGCAGATCGATGTCGCGCAGGATGCCGTCGGACTTCGTCAGAATCGTAAGGCCGAAGCCGTGACGCTCGATGATCTCAAGACAGGCGCGGGTGAGGCCCAGCTCCTGCTCCAGCGGGATGTAGGGGTCGCTCATCGCGCCCGTGCCGATCATGCACTTCCTGCGCTTCCCCCGCAGCGCCGCTTCCAGCAGCTCCGGCGCGTTGCGCTTGACCTCCACGTCGTCAAAGGGAGGGTCGACGTGGTAGCAGCGGCTCCGGCTGTCGCAGTAGATGCACCCGTGTGTGCACCCGCGGTAGAGGTTCATGCCGTTTTGGGCGGACAAAAGGCCCTTGACTTCCGTATAATGCATTTCTCACCTGTCCGCGTAATACATCAGCGGAAAGTCCGAGGTGTAGAGCGCGTATTTGCCGATCCGGGCCTGCTCGGTGAGCACGGCGCCCATCTCTTCGGCAGTGGCGAAGACCTCCTCGCGGTCCTCCTCCCGCAGCATGTAGATCGCCCAGTCGCAGAGATCCTCTCCGTACACGTCGGTCAGCGTGATGTAGGGCTGCACCTGCAGGGGCCTCGCGATCCATCCGCTGCCCTGGACGCGCCCGTCCGCCGCGGCGAGCACGCGCCCCACGTCCCACCAGTAGCCGTAGAGCACGTCGTAGTCGTTTTCGGCCATCCAGTCGGCTATCCGCATGGCGTCGGTCTTTTCAGTGGAAAAGGACGCGCGTACACAGGGCAGAACGCCGGTCGTGAAGTTGACGAGGGCGATCAGGCACAACGCGCCGGAAAGCGCGATGCGCGCGCGGCCGGCTGCCCGAATCGCCAGATCGCACAGGCACAGTGCCGCGAGCGGGTAGTACATGAACAGATACGTGCTGCGCATGACGAACGAGGAGAGGAACGTCGCGGGCAGCACGCCCAGAACGCCGAGCAGGCAGAGCCCCTGCGCCGCAAAGATCGCGCGCTCCCCGCGCGGGCGAAGCGCCTGCAGCGCGAGATCGAGCAGCGTAAGCAGCAGGAGCAAAAGCGCGGGCAGCAGAACGGGAAGCGGCGAGAGCGCGCCGCCCGACGTGAGTCCCGCGGCGTCGCCAAAGGCCGAAAGGAAGCTGCCGACGCGCTGCGTGAGCGGCACGGTGAAGTCCGTGGGGAAGCTGTCGTAGAGGGTCCGCTGCTCCGGCGAAAGGGCGCGGATCGCGAGGAGGCCCAGCATGTTTGCGGCCGCCGCGAGCAGCGCGAATGCGGCGGGACCGAGCCTTTTCGGGCGCCTGCGCGCGGCGTCCCGGGCGAAGCAGATTGCCTCAACGAGCAGCAGCGGCAGCACCATCACCTGCGTCTGCCGCAGGCTCTGCATGCCCATGGCGAAGCTGAGCGCGAGGGCCACGGGGGCCATCGCCCACGCCCGCCTACGGCTGGGCGTGAAGCGCAGACGGAGCCATACCCCGTAGACGAGGAAGGCGGTCACCACGTAGCAGGCGTAATAGGAGGCCATCAAAAAGAAGAGCTGCCCTATACGGGACACGGCGATGTTTTCGCAGGCGATGCCCGCGGCCAGCGTGACGAGCGCAAAGAGCCGCGCCGTTTTGCCTGTAAAGGGGCGCAGCAGGTAGAGCGCGGAGAGCAGCACGAGCGCGCCCATGATCGTGGTCGAAAGGCCCATCGCGAGGTTGGGCGAGGGCACGACGCGCATCAGCAGCGCGCATAGAACGGGCGTCGCGGCCACGTAGAACTGGTTGCCGAAGATCCAGTTGTCGGGAAAGAGCGTCCCCTGTTCGCGCATGAGAGAAGCCACCTGCACGTCCGCCTGCATGTCCGCGTCGCAAAAGCGCACGAAGCCCCGCACATTGACGATGAGAAAGGCGCCAAGAAACAGCGCGAGCAGCGCCGAAAGCGCCGCGGCGACGAGAAGGCGCGCACGAGGTTTGTTCATAGCCCGCTCCTTTTTCCTGTCGTGATTTCTCCCCATTATAACAGATATCGAACTTTCTGTGCAGGGTGGAAGAAAAGTTCGTCGGATGCCGTCGTATCAAGGAAAGGTTTGGAAGGAGGCCTCGGGATGAAACGGATTTTTTGGGTCCTGTTTGCTCTGGCGCTGCTTGCCGCAAGCGCGGCCTGCGCGGAAGCGACGCCCGGAGAAGCGCAGGAGGCGTTTACGGCAAAGGTGGCGATCGACGCGCCGCTGTGCTCGGTTCAAGGCGACGACGGCATGTTCGCCAGGCTCGCGGTCGGAGAAGCGCTGGAGGTGACCCAGGTCGGAAGCTGTTGGTGCCGCGTGCGCTCCAGCCAGGGAGAAGGGTTTGTGCCGACGATCAACCTTTCCTTCGGCGAGTGCGAGGCGGCCGCGCGCATCGCGATTGTGAATGCCGCGGCGGGGAGCACCGCCGTACACCCGACGGCGTCCCTGGGCGCGCAGAGGGCGCTCATCAGGCCGGGCCGCGTGCTCGCCGTGCTGGGGGAAGAAGGGCAGTTTACGCACGTCGCGCTGCCCGGCCTGGAAGGGTACGTGCTCACCAACCGGCTGACCGTAAAGGGGGCGGAGGACATGGCCGGCGGACGCATGCGAGTGGCAGACCCGGACGACCCCGCGCGCGAGACGACCGTCAACCTGCGCCTGGCGCCCAGCCTGGAGGCTCCGGTCGCCGGCAGGGTGCCCACCGGCACGGAGATTCTGCTGCTGTTTCCGGACGACGAGTGGTCGCAGGTCGAGCTGAACGGCGTGCGCGGCTACATGATGACGCGCTACCTTTCGCCGGTTACGGCGGACGATCCAAACGTATACGAGGTGTTTTGAAACACTTTTTTGCGGTTTTCAGCCCCAAATGGTTGCGAAAAGCGGCATCCCGCCTTATAATAGTTCATCGGTAAACGATTAAAGGCAGGGAGTGGACGGAACATGGCTTTCGCAATTCTGATTTACATCATCGCGGGTTTGGGCGCGGGCGTGGGCACGGGCCTTGCGGGCCTTTCGGCGGCGGCGGTTATCTCGCCCATGCTCATCACGTTTTTGCACTTCGATCCTTATGAGGCGGTGGGTATCGCCCTGGCGTCGGACGTGCTGGCCTCCGCGATTTCCGCGTACACCTACGGCAAGCACAAGAACCTGGACGTGAAAAACGGTTTGGTGATGCTCGTCAGCGTGCTCGCCTTCACGCTGGTAGGCAGCTACGTCGCCTCTTTGGTTCCCAGCACGGCGATGGGCAACTTTTCCGTGTTCATGACGTTTCTGCTGGGCGTGAAGTTCATCGCGCGCCCGGTGCTGACGACCAAGGAGAAGCAGGCGCAGAAGAGCGCGCGCACGAAGGCGGTTCAGTCTCTGGTGTGCGGCGTATTGATCGGCTTCATCTGCGGCTTCATCGGCGCGGGCGGCGGCATGATGCTCCTACTCATCCTCACCAGCGTGCTGGGCTATGAGCTCAAGACGGCCGTGGGCACCAGCGTGTTCATCATGGCGTTCACGGCCTTCACGGGCGCGGCCTCGCACATGGTCATCGGCGGCCTACCGGACATGATGGCGCTGGTCGTATGCGTGATCTCGACGCTGGTGGGCGCGCGGGTATCGGCGCTGTTTGCCAACAAGGCGGACCCGAAGGTTCTCAACCGCGCGACCGGCGTGGTATTGGCGGCGCTGGGCCTCGCGATGATCCTCGTGAAGCTGCTGTGACGGGCATAGAAACGTGCAGGGCTGCGGCATCCTTTGATTTGTATTTTGCGAGTAAGGGAAGCGCGGAGGGAAAAAATTGCCGGCGCAGTTCATCGGCGCGCAAGGGATATCGAATGATATGGAAGGTATGGACAGCTCTTGGCAGGGGTATTCACTGCGTGCCTTGACGGTCTTAGCGGGACCTTCCGAAGGAGAGGACTTGCTTTCAATGCGCCGGGCCCCGGGGAGCCGGTCCACCTAGATCTGCTCCATGGGAAAAGCTCATCCAAATTCCCTTTATTTTGCACGAAATCGCTTTTTTCGCGCGTTATTTCCATAGAACAGATCAGGGCTGAGGGGAGTGCTTTACGATGAAGGGGAAGCTGGGCGGAGGTCTTTTTCTGGCGCTCGCGCTGCTGCTGGTGCTGTGCACCGGGGCGCAGGCGGGCAGTTATCTACAGGGCGTGGTGGTGAACGACCGGCCGGAAAACCGCCTGCATCTGCGCGTGCTGCCGGATACGCAGGCGCAGTCGCTGGGCAAGTACTACACGGGCGTGAGGGTCGAGGTGCTGAACGACCGCGACTTTGGCGATTGGGCCCAGGTACGCGTGCGCGGTGTCGAGGGCTTCATGCTCAAGACCTACCTGCGGATAGGCGGCGATGCCTACGTCACGCCCGCGACGCCGTCGGCCTTTGTGAACAACCCGAACCCGGCCGACCGGCTGAACCTGCGAAGCCGGCCGGACGAGCGCGCGCAGTCGCTGGGGCGGTATTACAACGGCACGCGCGTCACGGTGCTGGGCGTCGCGGGCGCGTGGTATCACGTGGACGTGGAGGGGCAGAGCGGGTACATGCGCGGCGCGTACCTCTCCCTGGAGGACGCGGGCGGCGGGGCCGAAACGGGCGATGCGGTGGTGAACAACCCGAACCCGCAGGACCGTCTGCACCTGCGCGTGCTGCCGGATACGCAGGCGCAGTCGCTGGGCAAGTACTACAACGGCGTACACGTGCGGGTGCTGGGCGGGAGCACGGGCGCCTGGGTCAGGGTTAGCGTCGCCGGCGTCGAGGGCTACATGCAGAGCCGTTATCTCGCCTTTGGCAGTGCGGGCGGCCTCGTGGAGAGCGCGATGCCCGCAGGCCGGGTGAACAACCCGCGCATTACGGACCGGCTGAACCTGCGCAGCCGTCCGGACGAGGCGTCGGATTCCCTCGGCCGCTATTACAACAACACGCGCGTGCGCGTCCTGGGCGTGCTGGACGGCTGGTATCACGTGCTGGTGGACGAGGACGACAAGACGGGCTATATGAAAGCAAACTACCTGACGGTAGCGGATGCCGGGAGCTTCTATTATGGAGCCGGGACGTATACGGCGGGCGCTAACCTTGCCGCGGGATTCTACGTCGTGCGCGGCGAGGCAGGGGCGATCTCCATCCGCTCAAAGGGCGGCGAGACCTTTTCGTGCAGCCTGGCGCGTCTTGCGGACGGCGGGAGCCGGCAAAGCGCCTGCGTCGTATCCGTGAAGCGGGGGGACGTGGTTCAGGTAGGCGACGGCATGACGATCGAGCGCATCGTGGCCTCGCCGGCTGTGTCGGACAAGACGGCCATGAGTTTCGCAGGGAGTGCGGCGTTGCGCGTCAAGCGCGATTACCCGGACGGCATGTGCTATCTGTGCGCCGTCCCCGGCGAGGCGAGCGGCAGCTACGTGCTGCGCGACGCGGCGGGAAACGTGTTGGAGCAGGGAACCGTCACGTCAGAGAAAGTTAGCCTGATGCTGGCGGACGGTATGACGCTTGAGCTTTCAAACTGCTGGGTACATACCAACGGCTGATGCGGAAAGGCGGAATAGCTTGGAGCGGAAAAGGCGGGTTTTCCTTTCGCTGTTTTTGGCCCTGTCCTGCCTCGCAAGCGCCGCGCCTGCGGACGCGCTTCCCCGCACGGCGGGTGCCCTCTGTGCCTATGCGCGCGCGAAGGTGGGCGTGGGTTACCTGTACGGGGCTGCGGGTGAAATTTGCACGCCTGCGGTGCGGCGGCAGCGGGCGGAACAGTACGAGGACTATGCACAACTGCTGCTCGGGCCCTGCGAACGCTGGGATGGTCTGGAGGTTTTCGACTGTGCGGGGCTGCTGGAGGGCTTTCTATCCGCTTCGGAGGGGCTCTTTCCGAAGGAATGGCGAACGAACGTCGAGGGCGCGGCTGCGCGCTGGTGTATGGAGTCGGGGCCCATCGAGACGATGCCGCATGAGGCGGGCATTCTGCTCTTTCAGGCGGACGACGCAGGCCGCTTTACGCACATGGGGGTGTACGTCGGATCGGGACGGTGCGTGCACGCGCGCGGACATCTCTACGGCGTGGTAGAGGACGAGATGCCCTACCTGTGGACGCACTGGGGGCGCGCTTCCTGGCTCGTTTATGATCAGCCCGCGGAGGCGGCCGAGCCCTTTGCCCCCTGGCTGGGCGCGGGCAGCCGGGCGCGCGTCACGACGCGGGATGGCAAGTCGCTTCGCGTGTACGCGCACCCCATCGAGAACGGGAAAAACTTCACCGGTATCACGATAAAGGACGGAAGCGAGCTGACGATTCAGGCGCAGGTAGAGGGAAAGCCCCTGTGGAGGGAGATTCGGGCCGTGGAGCGCGGCGGACGCGAACGCGTGGGCTACGTGAACGCGAAGGACCTTTCCAGCTACGAAGAGAGGGAGGAAGCGCCATGAACGGGCGGGCATGACGCTCAGCCTTCTGGACTGCATGCTTCAGGGGAGCGGCTGACGGAAAGGAAACGCCACCAGTAGCCCTCCATGCGGGCGAGAAGCGCGTCGGCGTCCAGGAGACGTGCGCGCCCGTCCGCCGGGTCGATGATCTCAAAGACGGTTTCGCCGCCGGGCGCGCTGGCATAGGCGGCGACGATGTAGCAATGGCCGAGCCCGTTTTCCTGCACGAGCACGAGCAGGGCTCGCCCCGCCCGCAGCGCCCCGGTCATGGCGTCGAGCGAGATTTCAGGCGTTTCGACGTGGAGACCCGCGCGGGTTAGCACTTCCTGTACCTGCTGGGGACGCCAGGGCGCACCCCGCAGCGGCACGAGCGCCCGCAGCGTTCGCGCGTCCGGCCAGCCGTCACCCGGCCAGCCGTCGTCCCTTCCATCCAGTGCCCAGCGCAGCAGCATAGCGCTCGCAGCGGGCATGCAGTTGACTTCTTCATAGGGGCCGGACCCGCGCTGGCTGACGTAAAAACGGGGCTCGAAGCCAACATCCGCCCCCTCAAAGGACGAAACGGCCCGCACGGCGCTCAGGAAAGCGTCTGATGCGGGCGTCTTTTGTATCTGTGCCTGGGAAGGCCCGAGCAGCAGGGCCGTCAGCAGCAGGGCAAGGATCATGCCTTTGGCTCCTTGGCGTCGAAGAAGGCGCGCACGGCCTCCGCCGCCGGACGGCTCATGCCCTGCACCGCGCACAGGTCGTCGATGCTGGCCTCCCGGATCGCCTCGAGGGTGCGGAAGTGCGTGAGCAGCGCGCGCCTGCGCGTGGGGCCGATGCCCGGGATGTCCTCGAGCTGGGAGTGCACGCTGGCCTTGCCGCGCAGGTTGCGGTGGTGGGTAATGCCGAAGCGGTGCGCCTCGTCGCGGACGCGCTGAATGAGGTGCAGCGCGGGGCTGTGGCGGTCGAGCAGGATGGACTCCTTCTGCCCCGGCAGGAAGATTTCTTCCAGCCGCTTGGCCAGGCCGAACATGGGGATGTTGAACCCCGTCGCCAGCATCGCCCGGCGCGCGAAGTCGAGCTGTTCCGGGCCGCCGTCGATCAAGATCAGATCCGGCAGGTCGGTGAATTTGCCCTCGGACGGGTCGCGGCCCGCGGAGCGCAGCTCTTCCAGCTCCTTCTTGGCGTGTGAAAAGCGGCGGGTGATGACCTCGTTCATGGACGCGAAGTCGTTCGCGCCGACCACGGTCTTGATGCGGAAGTGGCGGTATTCCTTCTTGGCGGCCACGCCGTCGATGAAGACGACCATCGACGCCACGGAGAGCACGCCCTGTGTGTTGGAGATATCGTATCCTTCGATGCGCCGGGGATAGGCTTCCATGCCCACCGCTTCGCCCAACGCCTTGGCCGCGCCCACAGTGCGCGTCTGCTGGCTTTCCAGGCGCGCGTTGCGCTTTTCCAGCGCGTCGCGCGCGTTCTTGCGGGCCATTTCGACGAGCTGGTGCTTTGTGCCGCGCTGCGGCATGCGCAGCGTGACCTTCGCGCCGCGCCGGTCGGAGAGGTAGCCTTCCAGCTCGCCCGCGCCTTCGGTCAGGGACTGCACGATCAGCTCGGAGGGGATGATCTGCGCGTCCTCGTAAAACTGGGGGATGAAGCTCTCCAGCACCTCGGCCGCCGGCTGGTCGCCCGCGCGCTCGAGCGCGAAGTGTTCGCCGCCGATCATGTGTCCGCCGCGCACGAACAGCACCTGCACCATCGCGTCCAGCCCGTCCTGCCAGACGGCCAGGATGTCCTGATCCCCGCCGCGCACGTTGATCGCCTTCTGGCGCTCCATCAGGCTTTCCACCGCGCGGATGCGGTCGCGATAGACGCCCGCCTGCTCAAAGCGCATGGCGGCTGCGGCCTCCTGCATGCGGCTTTTGAGGTCGCGCAGGATGGGTTCGCTCTTGCCGGAGAGGAATTCGATCACCTTGTCCACGTACAGGTGGTATTCGTCGCGGGTGACGAGTCCCGCGCAGGGAGCCAGGCATTGGCCCACCTGGTGGTGCAGGCAGGGGCGCTGCGGGCGGTCCGGGTTCATGGTTCGCGTGCAGGTGCGCAGCGGAAACACCTGGCGCAGCACGTCCAGCACCTCGCGCACGCTGCCGCCGCCCATGTAGGGGCCGAAGTAGCGCGCGCCGTCCTTTTCCACGCGGCGAACCATCTCCACGCGCGGAAAGTCCTCGCTGACGTCGATGCGCAGGTAGGGGTAGTGCTTGTCGTCCTTGAGCAGGATGTTATAGTACGGCTTGTGCAGCTTGATGAGGTTGCACTCCAGAATCAGCGATTCCAGGTTGGAGTCCACCAGGATGATGTCGAAATCGTCGATTCGCTCCACCATCGCGGCGACCTTGGGCGTGTGCTCGCGCGTCTGAAAGTAGGAGCGCACGCGGTTTTTCAGGTTTTTGGCCTTGCCCACGTAGATGATCTGGCCCTGGGATTTCATCATGTAGCAGCCGGGGCTGTCGGGCAGCTTTTGGATTTTGAGGCGAAGCAGGTCGTTCATGCAGCAGGTCCTTTCGTAAAGGGATCGGAAGGGGAGCGCTCCCTTATTTAACGGTAAAAAGGAACCAAGGATTGCTATCCTTGGCTCCTTTTCAGTATGTAATTGTTGGATAGCCGGGGAGAGAAACCTCGCATTTTCGAGAGGGATACCTATAGACCAAACCCAGATCCAATGAGCAATGTTTACCGGTCGGTTGATTCTGCCTCATGCTTACGAAAAGTTTCCATCGATTTAAAGGGGATAAAAGTCGATCCGCAATGTACAAACCGTCATCTATCTCAAATTAAACCCTTGATTCGCGTTGCGAACCCTGCGGTAGATGTCACCCATCGCTTCAAGCGGGAACCATCGATCCTGAAAGATAAACACCCATCTATCTGAAAATGCGTTTGGATTAGGCTTCCGGATCCTCGTCCTCGACATCGTCGTCTTCCGTGAAACGCGTCTGAACGACTTCAATGAGTTGATCGAGCAGAGCTTCGTCCGGGGGAATGAACTCTTCCATTTCCTCTCCGTCCTCACTCGTTGTGCTGACAACCTTCATTATATAGACCGTGTGCTCATGCTCGCAATCGCATTCACACGCGTCGTCATCACATTCGCAATCGCATGCTTCCTCGTCGGCATCGCAGAGAACTGCATACTCTTCACCATTGTAGAAGAAGTAATCCATGACTTCCAGAAGCAGCTTATTGCCATCCTCATCGGAGAATTCGACGATGTCGCGCTCCTCTTGCTGGAGATCATCCTGGTTCATTGGAATCGCCTCCTTTTCTGGCGTCAGCGACAGGCCGGAGACTTTGCTTTAGCCCATCTCTTGTTCCGCCTTTATTATACCCGATCTCCCCATAAAATGCAAGGGGATAGAAAAATCCTTTGCAAAAATCGCACGATGTTGTACAATGGAAACCGTGCGATATTACTGTTTTTTCTTGAGCGGCGCGTAGGTGCCGTCCTGCTGCTCGACGCGCACGGCTTTCAGCGTTTCCTCCATGTTCTGGCGGAATTCCGACAGGTATTGCGCGCGCAGCACCTGCTGCTCCGAAAGCTCCTCCGGCGTCAGGCCAACGGTGCGCTTCTTACGCGCCAGCTCATTGATGCGCAGTATTTTTTCGTGTTCCAAGGGATGACCCTCCATTCGAGGCGGATTTTGAAATCGTATACAAGACATTTCGACGTGCGGCGGTGTTTTCCTGCCGCCCTTTGGAAAGGATGACGCGGATGATTCGCGGTAAATTGCTGCGTCCGGGCTCGGACATATCACAGGCGCTCCACGTTCGCGACGCGGTCTTCGTGCGCGAGCAGGGCTACAGCGCCGCGCTGGAGCACGACGAGATCGACCGCATCAGCTGGCACGCGCTGGTCTACGACCAGGCGGACGCATCGGGCGAGCCTGTGGGCGACGCCTGCGGCACGGGCCGCATCTGGTGGCAGGACGGCGAATTTCACCTGGGCCGCATCGCGGTGCTCAGGGAAAAGCGCGGCCAGGGGCTGGGCGACCTGCTCATGCGCATGCTGCTCTTTAAGGCCAAGGAGCACGGAGCGCGGAGCGTCGCGCTTTCGGCGCAGCTGCAGGCGGTGCCCTTTTACGCGCGCTATGGGTTCGTCCCGTTCGGGGAACAGATTCTGGACGAAGGCGTTCCGCACCAGCGCATGCGCGTGATGGGCGATCAAATCAACCTGGAGGGCACGTGCTGCAAGCGCGGGGCGCAGGATCAGCGATAGGCCGTCCGCAAGGGCCGGGGTGGGCGGACGCCGGGCAATGCAGCGGCCTTATTTTGACGTGGGGGAGGCGTGCAGCCGCGTGAATTTCTTTGAAAAGGTCTACGAGATCGTGCGCTCCATCCCGCCGGGCCGCGTCATGAGCTACGGCCAGGTGGCGCGTCTGGCGGGCAACCCCCGCATGGCGCGTCAGGTCGGCTGGGCGCTGCACGCGCTTTCGTCTGCGGACGGCGTCCCCTGGCAGCGCGTGGTGCAAAAGGACGGGCGCATCGCCGGGCGGTATGAGGAAGGCGGCGTGGGCCTTCAGCGCGCGCTGCTGGAGGCGGAAGGCGTGCGGTTCGACGCCCAAGGACGCATCTTGCAGGAGTACAGGATCGAACTGGGGGAGTGCGATCGATGCCCGGGCGCGCTTGCAGCGCGTGCACGCCCCGGCACGAAGAAAAGTACATAAGGGATAGAGCTGACGACCAGGCGGACGCCGCGGAATTTCCGGGCGTCTGCTTTTTTTGCGCGCGTCAGCACTTCATGTAGTTCGTGAACTTGATGACCTCGCTGCGGTAGCGGGAGATGGAATATTCGATGGGCCGGTTCTGCTCGTCGAAGGCGAGGTTGTAAACCATGCAGATTGCGCGTCCCTTGGGGATTTCCAGCATGCCGGCGTCAGCCTGATTCGCGTTTGCGGCGCTGACCTCGCGGCGAACGACCGCTACAGGAGAATGATAGACTTCCTTCATCGTGGCGTACAGCGAGACCTTGGAAAAGTCGTATTGTAGCAGCCCGGGAAAGCGGGAGGCCTGTGTATAGGATTCCGAAAAAAGCATGGGGGCGTCGTTGGCCATGCACAGGCGTACGAGGGAGTACAGCGGTTCGTCGGGCGGAAGCTGCAAAATTTCGTTGATGGACGGCTCCGGCGCTATCTGCCTGAAGGACAGCACGCGCGTAAAGGGCGTGTAGCCGTACTTGCTGATGATCTCGTGGAAGCTTTCGTGTTTGGCAATGTAGTTGATTTCGATCTTCTTTTGCGACACAAAGGTCCCCTTTCCCTTTTGGCGGGTCAAGTATCCCTCTGCGACCAGTTCCTGCATGCACTGGCGGATCGTCGGGCGGCTGATTTCCAGCGCTTCGCTCAGTTCGGCCTCCGTCGGCAGCGCATCGCCGTGCCGGAGCCGCCCGGCGTCGATCATCTCCGTAATCAGGAGCTTGAGCTGGTAGTATAGCGGCGTGGGAATTTCGCGGTCTATCCTCCCCTTCCACTGCTTCAGAATCTCCGGGTCAAAAGAGAGCCTGTTTCTCATATGTAACCTTCCTTTCAGGGCTTGTTAGAAGCAGAACAACCTATAATGATATGACATTATTATATTATACGATAAATGGAAAAAGTTCAATGGAAAGACAAAGATTCGTCAAAAATAAGGGAGAAAAGGGCGAAAAAATAGGTTGAATTATCGGCGGGCGCCTGATATAATGTAATTACAATAATACGTTATGACAAATGTCGTGACGGAAACAGCGGACAGCCGGCAAGGCTGATCCAGCAACGTTAGGAGGAATCATCGTGAAACGGAAACTGTCTGCGCTCATCTGTCTGGCACTCCTGGGCAGCCTGCTCGCCTGCGTCTCGGCAGGCGCAGAGGCGATGGAGCTCACCGTCTACTACGGGGCGACGCTCGACCAAATGACCCCCGTCCTGAACGCGTTCCAGGCCAAGTACCCAGACGTCAAGCTCAAGAGCTACCGTGCGGCGAACGAAGAGCTGGCCGCTACAATGGAAATGGAAACCCGATCCGGCAACCCGCAGTTTGACGTGGTCGTGCAGGGAAACGGCCCCGTGATAACGCTGCAGGGAAAATACGGCTGCTTTGAACCTTTCGCCTGTGCGTCCGCAGAGGCGATCGCCGAGGGCCTGCGGGATCCGGACGGCATCATGACGCCCGTCGGCACCGGATTCTACGTCATCATCTATAACACAAACCTGGTAGGCGCGGAGGAAGCGCCTGCGTCCTTCAAGGATCTGATGGATCCCAAGTGGGAAAATGCGATTACCCTGGCCGATCCGACCAGCTCCTCCTCCGTCTATACCCTCATCTGGATGATGACGCAGTATCTGGATCAGGAGACTTACGGCTGGAACTTCTTTGAAAAGATGCAGGAGTTGAACGCGAACTACGTGGCCAGCCACGGAACCATCGGGGAGCTGGTCTCCATGGGCGAGCGCAAGGTGGGCATCCAGGTAATGGCGACTGCGGGCACGTCGCTGAAGAAGGGCGATCCCATCGCGATCGTCTATCCGGAGGAAGGCATGCCCAGCGAGATCAACGTGGCGGCCATTCGCAAGGATACCCCCAACCAGGAAGCGGCGGGTTTGTTTGTGGACTTCCTGCTTTCCGAAGAGGGGCAAAAGATGGTGGCGGAAAATCTGGGCTGGATCCCTGTGCGAACCGATCTGAAGGACTATGCGCTCGCAGACGGTACCCCGCTTTCTGAAATCAAGCTGATTTCCCGCGACGTGTCCTGGGTGACCGAGAAGAAATCCGAAGTGCTGGATAAGTTTGCGGAAATCCGCGATTGATGAAGCCGCTGTGCGCTTGCGCCGGTACGCCGTGCCGGCGCAAGCGCCGGCAGAGAGGATATGGAACGATGAGCGATCAAAAGCTGGAGATCAAAAACCTGGTGAAGCGTTACGGCTCGGTGACGGCGGTTGACCATATCGACCTGAGCATCGGGCAGGGGAAGCTGTTTTCCTTCCTTGGCCCCAGCGGCTGCGGCAAGACGACCACGCTGCGCATGATCGCGGGACTGGAGACGCCGACGGAGGGAGAAATCGTCGTGGACGGCGAGGTGCTGTCCGATTCAAAGCGCGTGGTGCTGCCGGAAAAGCGCAACATGGGCATGGTGTTTCAGAGCTATGCGGTTTGGCCGCACATGACCGTGTCTGACAACGTGGCCTATGGACTGAAAATCAAGAAGCAGCCGAGGAGCGACATCGAAAAGAAGGTTCGGGAAACGCTGAGCCTGGTCGGGCTCGCTGATTATCAGGATCGATACCCGACCCAGCTGTCCGGCGGCCAGCAGCAGCGCGTCGCGCTGGCGAGGGCGCTGGCGAACGAGCCGGCCATCCTTTTGCTGGACGAGCCCCTGTGCAACCTGGACGCCAAGCTGCGCGAAAACATGCGCTTTGAAATTCGGACGCTTCAGCAACGGCTCGGCATTACGGCGGTGTACGTGACCCACTCTCAGGATGAGGCGCTGGCAGTCTCCGACGAGATCGTCATCATGCGAGAGGGGCGCATTCTGCAGCAGGGCGCGCCGGAGGAGATCTACGCGCACCCGCGCAGCAGCTTTGTCGCCGGGTTTATCGGGCTGATCAACAAGCTGGACGCCGAGGTCGTCTCCGTGGAGGAGAGCTGCTGCCGCGTGCGCCTGCCGAACGGTCAGCTACTGGCCGCCGCATGGAGCGACCGCAATTTAAAGCCGGGCGAACGCTGTAATTTGCTGATCCGGCCCGAAAACATCGTCTTCGACGCCTGGAATCGGGATTTACAGTACAACCGCCTCGAGGCGCGCATTGAAAACGTCAGCTTTACCGGCAGCATCGTCAACTACTTTGTTCGGGTGGATGGCATCAAGGAAAGCTGCCGCATCCAATCCACGCCGCCGCTGCGCTATGCGGCTGGGGAAAAGGCCGTCTGCTACTTTACACCGGACGCGTGCATTTTGACAAAGGACTGACGGGCCGTCCGAAACAAATTTGGTTGGGAAGGAACAAGGCTGTATGAAGATTACGGACATTCGCACGAAGCTGCTGCATACGCCCGTCGAAACCGCGCTGATCAACCAGACGAAGTCGCGCGCTTACATGGAAATCGTATTGGTGGAGATTGAGACGGACGAGGGACTCACCGGCTATGGATATACCTATACCGACGGATTCGGAGGACATGCGATCAAGACGCTGATCGATACGGATATCCGCGCCCTGCTCATGGGCAGGGACCCGACCGAGGTAAAGGCGCTGTCCGCCTTCCTGCTTTGGGAGCTGCGGCAGGCGGGCTTTGCGGGCATTACCGTGCTGGGCGCTGCGGGCATCGACTTGGCGCTGTGGGACATTTACAGCAAGGCCGTCGGCCAACCGATCTGCGGCATCCTGGGCAAGTATCGGGACAGGGTGCCGATGTACGCCAGCGTAGCCGGGTGGATCGGCCTGCCGGTGGAGGAAATGGTGGAGCGTGCCCGGGAGCTTGTGGCGGAGAAGAAGATGCTGGGCGTCAAGATTCAGGTCGGCCGCGCGGGGCTGGAGACGGATGCCCTGCGCCTTGAAAAGCTGCGTCTGGCGCTGGGGAGCGATGCGAAGCTGTTCATCGACGCGAACACCATTCTGGACGTCCCGGCGGCGATCCGTCTGGGAAAACGCCTGCAGGAGTACGATGTCTTCTGGCTGGAGGAGCCGATTTCGCTTCGTGACCCTCAGGGACACCGCGCCATCGCTGAGCAGATCGGCATTCCGCTCGCGACGGGCGAAAACTTTTTCGGCATACACGACTGTGACGAGTACATTCGCGACCGGCTGGTTTCCTACATCCAGGCCGACGTGATCCGCGTGGGCGGCATCACCGAATGGATGCGCGTGGCCGCTTATTGCGACGCGCAGGGCATTCGGATTTCGCCCCACTTCGTCATGGAGGTGACGGCCCAGGTGCAGTGCTGCGTGCCCAACGCGCTGTTTGTGGAGTACATACCGTGGTTTCAAAGGTTTTTCGAGGAACCGGTGCGCACGGAGGATGGCTTCGCGCTTGCCCGAACGGAGCCGGGGCTGGGCCTGAAGTTTACGCAGTCCGCCATTGACCGGTACGAAGTGAAATGAAGGCGGTGATACGAGATGGCTGACACAAACCCCAAACCCAGGCGGTCTTTTCAGGCGAGCTCCATTTTGTTTGCCGCCGTATGCCTGACGATCGCGCTGCTGGTGCTGGTGCCGATCGGCTACATGGTCTTTGAAGGCGTTACGGACGAGTCAGGCGCGTTTACCCTTCAGAATTTCATCAAGTACTTCCGGCGCGGGAGCATCCGGGAGGCGTTGCTCAACACGCTGATGGTCGCCGTTGGAATCGGCGGCCTGGGGACGCTGCTGGGCGTGACGCTGGCCTTTGGCGTCAGCCGCACGAACATGCGATTTAAGACCCTCGTCAAGAGCACCATCATCATCGCCATCATGACCCCGCCCTTCTTAATCACCCTGGCCTATATCATCCTGGCGGGGCCGAACGTGGGCTTCGTCAACCGCGCGCTGCGCTTTTTGCTGCGGCTTGACACCACGTACGGGCCGGTCAACATCTATTCGGTCTGGTCTTTGGTGATCCTGGGGCTGCCGCAGGGCATCGCCACCATCTTCATGATGGTATTTCCGGCCATGGAAAATATGGATCCTTACCTGGAGGAAGCCGCGCGCATGTCCGGCGCTGGCGCCCGGCGGGCCTCGCTGGACGTCACCATCCCGCTGGTCAGACCGGCGATCCTCTCCGGATTAATTCTCTCCTTCGGCCAGTCGCTCGCGTTGTACGGCGTGCCGCGCATGCTGAACATCAACGTGCTTACGACGAAGATTCGCGAGTCGATTACGGTCATGGACTTCAAGATGGGCGCGGTGCTTTCCGTAACCGTTACCGCGCTGTCGCTTCTGGCGGTGTTTTTCTACCGGCGCACGGTGCGCTCGAGCAAGAAGTATTCGACCATTTCCGCAAAGGGATTTCGCCCCAGCGTGATGAAGCTGGGACGCGCGCGCCATCTGTTTTCGGCGCTGGGGCTCGTCTACGCGCTGTTTGGGTTCGTCATCCCGTATTGCACGCTGCTGATGGCGTCGTTCATGCGCTCGGTGGGCAATGGGTTTGAAAGAAGCAACTGGACGCTTCAAAATTATATTACGCTGCTCGACAGCGATGTCGCGATTACAGCCTTCAAAAACAGCCTTTTCCTGGGCGCGATGACGGCGACCTGCGTGGTGCTGCTGGGCCTGATTGCAGGGTATATCATCGTCCGCGCAAGGGTGCGCGGCAGGGGGGTGCTGGAGTACCTGTGCAACATGCCCTCGGGCATCTCCGGCACGGCGCTGGCCATGGGCCTGATCTTCATGTACCTGAGCAAGCCTCTGAATCAACTGCACCTGTACGGCACGATTTGGCTGCTTCTGGTGGCATACGTCACGCGCATGCTGCCCTCAGGCGTGCGCTACTGCCAATCGGCGCTCATTCAGATCAACACGGAATTGGAGGAGGCGAGCCGGATTTCCGGCGCTTCCTGGGGCAGAACCATGCGGAAGGTTACCATACCGCTGGCCAGGACGGGCATGCTGTACGCCTGGATTCTGACGTTTGTCATGGCGTTTCCGGAGCTGAGCAGCTCCGTCATGCTCCGCAACGCGGGTACGGACGTCGTCGCCACGGCGATCCTCGACCTGTGGGATGGCGCGGGCGGCTTGCCGCAGGCAGCGGCCTTCGGTACGGTGGTCTTCATGTTGGTGACGGGGTTGGTCATCCTGGCACAGAAGGTCACCGGACGCTCCATGATCGACCGGGCATAGGAGGTGGACAAGATGGGACTGATTAACAATCAAAAGGCCTACGATGCGTTTCTGGTCTGGCCTGAGGGCGCGCAAAGCGTCGAGGTGTGCGGACGCAGGATCGGCTTTCGCTTTCAGATCCGCATGCCGAATTTCAGGGGCAATTACCTGTCCTGCATCGAGGAGCTGCGCTTTACCCTGGACGGGGAGCCGATCGATCCGGAGCAGATGGAGCTGCTGCTGAACGACAAGCGGTTCCGGATGGAGGAACTGCCGCAGATGTATAAGGAATACTGGAACGTGAACGACTGCGCCGTCATAGAGGTGCTGCACGAGGGCGGCCTCGAGGGAACGCACCGCGTCGGCGCGGTGATGAGGCTGCGCTACGGGTATTCCGCGTACTTCGGCGTGTGCAAGGTCGTCACATCCACGGGCGAGCGCACGCTCGACTTTACAGGCGAAGGGAGCGGCGCGGCATGACACAGGCGATCAGATTGGGCGTATCGCTGTTTTCCTATTCCAGCGAATACTACTTGAAGCGGCTCTCCCTCGATGACGCCCTGCGCAAGGCAAAGGAAGCCGGGGGAGAGGCGATTGAAATCGTGGCTTCCCAGATGATGCCGGGATTTCCCTACCCCACCAAGCGGTGGCTTCACGACCTGCGCGCCCGATGCGAAGCGCTGGAATTGGAGCCCTTCTGCTACAGCGCGCATCTGGACAGCGGCCTGCGCAGCGACCGGTTTCTCACCGATGAGGAAAAGGTCATGAGCACGGTAAACGACATCCGCAACGCTTACGAGATGGGCGCGTCCGTCGTGCGCACGCAGCACGCGATTTCCCCGGAGCTGCTCTGCCGCGTGGCGCCGTGGGCGGAAAAGTATCAGGTCAAGGTCGGCGTCGAGATTCATCCGCCGCACAGATTTGATACGGAGATCTGGCAGAGGTTCCTCAAGGCGTTCCGCGATCTGGATACGCCGTATATCGGCGTGGTGGTGGACACGGGCATCTATCAGGAGTATCCCTACGACGGCTGGCTCGACGCCTATGCGCAGCACGGCGTGCGAAGGGAGACCATCGACGCGTTGCTGGAGCTCCTGGCAGAGGATGCCGGGCTTCAAACGGCGCGTGATTATCTGCGCGCGCACGACGACAGCGCATACGCCGGGGAACTCGCGGAGGAACTGTTCGCCCTTTACCGGCCGTACCGGCCAGATGAACTCGCGGAGGTCATGAAATACGTGACCCATTTTCACACCAAGTTTTATCACATGCAGGACGGCGAGGAGAAGACGATTCCCTATGCCAGGCTGCTGGATGTCATCGAGCGCAGCGGCTTTGCCGGCTATCTCATCAGCGAGTACGAAGGGCACTATTGCTACGACGCTGACCAATACCCCGCAGCCGAACAGGTTCGGGAACACATTCGCATGGAAAAGCGCCTGCTCGCAGGGAACAGGGAGGAATGAAAAATGGCCATGAAACGGATAACCAGCCGAAACCAGGCGGGAGACGACATTTTAAACCTCTTCAAGAAGGACAACGAAGAAGGCGCGGGCGTAGACGTGCGACGCCGCGTGCGGGTGGGCATCATCGGCACGGGCTGGATCGCGGCGGCGCACATCGCCAGCTATCTTAAAATGCCGGACGTGGACGTCGTGGCAGGCGCGGACATCGTCGAGGGGAAGGCCGGCGCGTTCTTTGAACGGCATGGTGTTTCGGGGGTTCACACCTATACCAATCACAGGGAAATGCTCGAAAAAGAGCAGCTCGATTGCGTCAGCGTGTGCACGTATAACCGGACCCATGCGCAGTGCGCCATCGACGCGCTGAACGCGGGCGTGCACGTGCTGCTCGAGAAGCCGATGTGCGTCACGCTGGAGGAGGCGGTTGAGATTCTGCGCGCGGAGAAGCGCAGCGGAAAGGTGCTGTCCATCGGCTTTCAGCCCCGCTTTGATCCTAACATGCGCAAGATCAAGGAGATCGTGCAGTCGGGCGAACTGGGCGAGGTGTACTACATCCAGACCGGCGGGGGGCGGCGGCGCGGCATTCCGGTCCCCTTTGGCACCAGCTTTATCGAAGAGCGCACGGCCGGCATCGGCGCCGTCGGCGACATCGGCTGTTACTCGCTGGACATGGTGCTCAATGCCGTCGGCTATCCCAGGCCGCTGACCGTGACCGGCTTTCGGGGCGCCTTTTTCGGCAATAAGCCGGAGTACTATCGCACGCACCCTGAATACGCGCAAAAGTTTGGCGTGGACGACTTTGCGGCCGCCTTCGTCCGCCTGGAGGGCGGCATCGTGCTGGACTTCCGCATCGCATGGGCCATGAACATGGACACGCCGGGCGACACGCTGATCTTCGGCACCAAGGCAGGCCTGCGCATCCCCTCCACCGAGTGCTGGAACGGGACCGTGGGCGGCCCGATGAAGGCCTATATGCAATTTGGCGGGATGGAGACCTGCATGGAAATTCCGGTCATCGAGAACGAGGGCATCGACCTGTTCGATCGGAAGATCCGTTCCTTCCTAGACGCCTGCAAGGAAGGCGGCGAAGCGCCGGTGCCCGCGAGCCAAATCCTGTACAACCAGGCCATCATCGACGGCATTGTCCGCTCAAGCGATCTGGGCCAGGAAGTAAAGATCGTCATCCCCGACATATAACGCAGAGGCGCGCAGAAGCGGGCGCAGCGAGGGAACATGAACAAAAAGAATTTCTTATACGTGCTCTTTACCGCGGTCGCCTTCGCGGCCATGGAGCCTGCCAGCAAGCTGCTGGCAGGTCAAGTCGATCCTCTGGCGCTGACATTCCTCCGCTTCCTCATTGGCAGCCTCCTGCTGCTGCCGATGGCGGTTCGCACGATCAGAAAGCAGCGCCTTGCGCTGAGCTGCCGCGACCTGCTGGGGCTGGCGGCGCGGGGCATTCTGTGCGTCTGTATCAGCATGGGCTTTTTGCAGGCGGCTGTTTTCAGCGCAAATTCGGCGGCGATGATAGCGGTGATCTTCTCCGCCAATTCGGTGATGACCGCGGCGTTCGCGGCGTGGCTGCTGCAAGAGAGGCTGACCCGGCGGCGGGCGGCGGCGCTTGCGCTGTGCATGGTGGGCGTCGCCGTTGGCGGGGGAGGCGCAGCGGCGGAGAACGTCTGGTCTGTGCTGTTGGCGTTCCTCGCAGCGGCGGCGATGAGCCTTTTTACGGTGCTCGGCAAGCGGGCGCTGGGCAGGATTCCAACCTCTGTACAGATCGGGCTCTCCTTTTCCATCGGGACGGCTCTGCTGGGCCTGGTACTCGCCGCCGCGGGAATCCCGCTCAGCGTGCAAACGCTTGACGTGCGGAGCGTTGGCGTTCTGCTCTTCCTGGGCGTCGTGGTGACCGGGCTGGGCTATTTGTCCTACTTTAAGGCGATGGAAAAGGCAGGCGCTTTCATGGCGTCTCTCGTCTTTTTCATCAAACCGGTCCTCGCGCCACTTATGTCGCTGCTGATTCTGGGAGAGGCCAGGGGCGGGGCGGCCCTTTACGCGGCGCTTGCGCTGGTCATGGCCGGCAGCACGCTGCTCTGGGAGGGAAAGGAGAGAACCGGCCGTAGGCCGGAAAAGGCATGATGACAGAATTTAAAGGGATCTATCCGGCGCTGATGACGCCTTTTGACGCGGGGGGAAACGTGGATCGAGCGGCGCTTCGCAGGCTGGTGCGCATGAACATGGAAAAGGGTGTGAATGGCTTTTACGTGTGCGGCAGCACGGCAGAGGTGTTTTTGCTCACGGGCGCGCAGCGCATGGAAATCCTGGAGACCGTCATGGCCGAGGTGAACCATGCGCTGCCGGTCATCGCCCACGTAGGCTGTATCTCGCAGGCGCAGGCCGAGGAGCTGGCGCGCCATGCCGCACGGTTGGGCGTGGACGCCGTCAGCTCCGTGCCTCCGTTCTATTATCCTTTTACTGCGGAGGAAATCCGCCGTTACTATCTGACGCTGGCGGACGCGGCGAAAAGGCCGGTTCTGATTTACAATATCCCCGGCTATTCGGGCGTCAGGCTGACGGTGGAAGACCTGCGTCCACTGCTGGAGGACGGCCGGTTTCTGGGCGTCAAGCACACCAGCAGCGATTTTTTCATGCTGGAACGCATGCGGCGGATTCGTTCCGACCTGGTGGTCATGAATGGGCTGGACGAGATGTTTCTGGCAGGGCTCAGCATGGGAGCGGACGGCGGCATCGGGAGCACTTATAACTTCATGGCCGAGAAATTCGTTGCCATGTATCGCCTCTTCCAAGCGGGGCGTATGCGGGAGGCGCTGAAAATTCAGGGCCAGGTAAACGCAGTGGTTGAAACCCTCCTGTCGCTGGGGCTGATGGCTGCGGAAAAGGAGGCGCTTTGCCTGATGGGCATCTGTTCGAGCGCCTGCATGCGGCCCTTTGGAGGATTGAGCGACGATCAAAGGTCGATTCTCAAAAAAGCGCTGAGCGACAACGAATGCCTGTGTGATTGACAAGACAGGAAACGTCGCCGGACTGCAAACAGCAGCCCGGCGACGTCCGTTTAATCGAAGGGAATGTTCAGTTCATTTCAAACACATGCGTCTCGTAGCGGTTTTTTTCCCAGCAGTTGTAGCCGCGCAGGGTGACCTGCCGGGGCAGCGTCTCCATGGCCTCCAGCGAGCCTCTTTCCATGAGGACCTTGCCGTTGGAGCCCTCCACCTCCGCGACCTCGCCGCTCGCGGTCGCGCCGTCGGGCAGGCGCTCGCCTTTTTCATCGAGGAACTCGAACCACAGGCCGTCGTCGGTTTTCTCGTAGGCCG
Organism: Beduinella massiliensis; assembly: GCF_900199405.1. Lineage (NCBI taxonomy): Bacteria > Bacillati > Bacillota > Clostridia > Eubacteriales > Beduinellaceae > Beduinella > Beduinella massiliensis. Next base: position 3,491,995 of record NZ_LT963430.1, on the reverse strand, counting down.
CCTCGTCCACGACGGTGTATTCGATCTCGTAATACACGGCCATGGGCGTGCCTTCCAGCGTCACGCGGTCTACGCGCACGCCGCAGTCCGCGTAGGTCGCGGGCTCGGCGTTCTGCGCGCGGTCGTTGGCGGCGGAGGCCGTAAGCTCGAAGGCCAGCGGGACGCGCTCCAGGCTCTCCTGCGACAGGGATTCGTTCTCGTCGTAGAGGCCGCTGATGCAGACCAGCTCCACGTCCAGCTTCGATTTTCCGCTCTGGCGCGCGCCGCTCAGCATGTAGACGAGCGTACCGTCCTCTTCGGTGATGAAGTCGATGCTGCTTACAATGCTCTCTTCTCCCTGCGCGAGCGCGTTGTCGCCCACATTGGTGTGCACGAGCTTCGTCTTTCCGTGCTTTGCGGCCCAGTCGCGGATGGTGAGCCCTTCGCCGCGCTCCTCGCCCAGCAGGTCGGAGGCCATGTCGGCCGGCATGCTGTCCGTGCCCAGCAGCAGGACCGAATCGTCCGCGGGCTTCACCGCGAGCACGATGTACGTGTGCTGCCCGTCGAAGACGGCCTCGCGGACGCTGAAGACCGCATCGCCGGCCTGCACGGAATTTTCGGCAAATTCTCTTTGAACGATGTCCTGCGCCTGCGGGAGCACCTTGATGTTGTAGCGGTTGGCGACAAAGTCGAATACGCCCCACTGGTTCGCCGCGGCGAGCGCCGCGGTTGCGAGCATTATGCAGGCGATAGCAATCGCGAGCCCTGTGCTGAATTTTTTCATATGCCTTTCCTCTTCTTCCCTTTTAATCGTTTCAAGCGTCCGGTTTACGGCGTTCACGAAGCCGGGATCGGCGTTTCCGAAAACGCTTTGCAGCTCTTTGCGTTTCTTCACGGCTCAAACACCTCTTCCCTGAGCAGCTCTCGCAGCTGCTTTCGTCCCCGGGTCATGCGCGTCTTGACGGTTCCTGTGGGCAGGCGGAGCATGTCCGCCACTTCGTCCACCTTAAAGCCTTCAATATAGTACAGCAGGAGCGGAATGCGCAGTTTGTCCGGCAGACGCAGCAGCGCGTCGTGCAGCGCGATGTCGCCGCTGTCTTTGGGCGCCGGCGGGGGCACGTCCTCGGACGGCACCTCGCGCCGGTTTTTCTTGTAAATGTTGCGGCATTCGTTCAGGAGAATGCGGATCACCCAGGTTTGCATGTAGCGTTCGTCCCGCAGGCGCCCCCGGTGCTGCCATGCCTTGCGCAGGCATTCCTGCACGGCGTCTTCACGGTCGCATGCCCTTTGGAGCTGCGAATAGCTGACCCGGTAGAGCAGCTGCGTCATCTCCGTAATGCGCTGTGCGAATTCGTCGCTCGTCATGGCGCGCCTCCTTTTTTCTCTGGCCTTCGGCTTCCTTTGTTGTTTTGACCGGTCAACCGTTAGACATGCGGGCCCTGCATTTGGATTTTGGAAGAAGGAAAAAGTTTAAGCTGGGAAGAAGATTGTGGGATTTTTTTCATTGTGATATAATTTTTTTGTGGGTTGAAAGGATGAGATCGATGATTTTGAAAGAGAGGGAAAGGCGATGAATCGAAGGGTCCTCTTAAAGTGCGCATTTTTTCTGATTCCGCTGCTGTTATGTTGTCCCTCATCAGGTTTTGCCGAGGAAGCGAAAATAAGTGTGCCCGAGCATCTGTTTTACCCGCCTGAAAGCAAATGCATTATTTATAGCGCCATAACTCAAACGTTCAATTCTGAGAAAATCGCCTCTTTCTTAGAAAAGAACGGCATCATCCTTGAAGAGCCGGAGGACGAAAAGCGCGATGGAGAAATCACCACATTTAAAAATGACGAAGGATGGATGATTGTTTCTCCGGGATATATTGAGTATATGTCTGGTGCGGGGGAAAGATATTCGGAACTGTTAGGCTATTTGCTGACGGAGATCAAGGCTCAAAATATGCGTAAAGGCGTTTATGCGTGGCCTCTGGAAAAATCGCCGCTGGAGGACGCAGGCTATAGCGAGTCTCTCGACTTTTTGGATATAGAAGCGGCAGACCAGCTTTGCAGATGCACCTTGAAAGGTCTCGGGATAGAATATGATTGCGTTCTTCTCGAATCTTATTCCTTTGCGCAGGATTTCCTCGATGTGAATTATCAGAATTTGCTTGCCGACAATGAATTCTTGGAATTTGGGGATTCGGATTTTCTGGATTTGGGCGGCGCCTATAGGCTCTCTTACGCCTTTATATGGGATGGAAATATAATTTATTCGAACGCGGAATCTCCGCTGCTAAATGGTAGAATCAGAGGAGATGAACTGGCGCAGCCTTTCTACGCGGAATTTCTTGTCAACCAGGCAGGCGTCGTTTATTTGAAGGTCGAGAATTCTATTGTGATAAGCGGACCTTTGTCCACGCAGCCCGTGATAAGCGTCGATCAGATGTTGCGTCGCCTTGAAAATTACCTGGATCATGAATATGACGTTAAGGATGCGCAAATCAAGCAGATTTATTTTGAATATCTGCCGCTTAACGACGAAAATGGAGGAATGGAGAAAGCGCTGACGCCGGCTTGGGCTGCTTATACGGTGCAGAACGAATATATCGAAGGCGAATTGATAAGGCATTCTATATGCCACCGGATCAATGCGATAACAGGCGAGGCGATACGATAAAAAATATTTATTTTTAGCTATCCAAAATCATAAAATGGTGAAAACCATTGAAAATGCTGACTTCTTTGCCAGCTTGGGCACTTGACAGCACATTGATTTTTGACGCTTTGGTGCCCGAATTTCCTGTGATTGAAGTTATGATTTTTTAAGTTTGTATATGGTGAGGTAAGAAATGGAATATACGATCAAAGAAGAACGATTGACAGCATCGGAATACATAGATTTTTTGAGAGAAACGGATTTAGGGTCGCAATATCCCAAGGAAAGATTTGAACTGCGGATCAATACATTAGTAAGTAAAGTATCCATCAGTTTGGTTGCAAGAGACAGAACGAATCGAATTGTGGGCGTGTGTTTTGGCATAACGGACTTCGCGTACTGGCTTTTTGTTACAGATTTAGGCGTTGCCCGGACACATGTAGGTCAAGGCATCGGGAAAGCCCTTGTGAAGAAGCTGCATGAATTGGCTGGTGGAGAGGACAATATCATCATGTATACTTGTGCAAACGAAAATGCTGTCGGTTTTTATAAAAAACTGGGTATGACAACACCCCATGACGTGATGGTCTATGATAAAATGCCATGGACCGATTTTACGGTTGAGTAATTCAAATTCTAATCGTTAAGGATTTGGGATTATCCCAACAAGCAAGAATACGTCGCATTTTTGATGATATGAAACACTTTTTATCTGTTCAATCAGTAAAAGAGCTCGCCAGATCGCCGGGCCTTTTCCGAAATCAGCAAAGCGATGCCTGTTCCCTGAAAAGAAAGGCATCGCTTTGTCTTTGTCAGAGGAAGCTGGAAGCCGCGCGCTCCGCGCAGGCGGCGAGCCAGGCGGCGCAAAGGGGGAGCACGTCCTCATCCACCTTGAACAGCCCGTGATGGTGCGCGTGGCAGCAGCCCTTTTCGGGGGCGTTCATGCCCACCTGTACGTAGCAGCAGGGGGCGATCTTGCGGTACTCCGCGAAGTCGTCGCCCAGCATGGAGGGCGCCTGCGGCTGAATTTTTTCCGCGGGCACGAGGCGCGCAGCTTCTTCGTTCGCGAGGCGGCAGAGGCGCTCGTCGTTTGCGACGACGCCGGTCACCTCGTTGATCTCGATTTCGGCCGTGCACCCGTGCGCGGCGGCGACATTTTCAATCACGCGCCGGAAGGTCTGGAGCAGCGTCTCGTGCACGCCGTCGTCGAACGCGCGCAGCGTGCCCTCGAGCACAGCCTCCCCTGCGATGATGTTGCAGCGCGTGCCCGCATGGAAGGAGCCGACGGTCACCACCACGCTCTGCATGGGCGAGATGAAGCGCGAGGCGATGTGCTGCAGCGACTGCACCACCGCAGCGCCCGCCGCCACCGCATCCACGCACAGCTCCGGCGTCGCGCCATGGCCGCCCCGTCCGCGAAGCGTCACCTTGAACATGTCCGGGCACGCGCATACGCCGCCCGGCGTCGCGTGCAGGGTGCCGGTCTCGTAAAGGCTCCACACGTGTAGGCCGAAAAAGGCGTCCACGTCGTCCACGAGCCCGGTCTGGACGACCTCGTGCGCGCCGTGCTCGCCCTCTTCCGCGGGCTGAAAGATGACCTTGTAGACGCCGCTGAGCGCGTCGCGGTGCGCATGCAGAAGCCTTGCGACGTACACGCCGACGGCGGTGTGCGCGTCGTGGCCGCAGCCGTGCATGAGCCCCGGGCGCTGCGACTTGTAGGGCAGGTCGCAGAGCTCCTCCATCTGCAGGGCGTCCGTGTCAAAGCGCAGCCCCACGGTTTTGCCGGGGCGCGCGCCGCGAACGACGGCGATGGTGATGTTGTCCTGCGGGCAGCAAAGCTCGATGCCGTCCTTTGAAAGCTCCTCGCGCACGCGCTGATTGGTGCGCACCTCCTCGTGCGAGGGCTCGGGATAACGGTGCAGGTCCTCAAAGAGCGCCCGCATGTCCGCAAAATGCGCCTGCGCCTGCGTAAGCCAATCTATCATAGAAAATCAAACCCCGCTTTCTTACGTGAAAGGTTATCCGGTTTCCGGTATGTAATCTTCGGCGCGCCGCGGCGAATTCCTGTAAATTTCACGATCGTTTTGCACGCTCATTGAAATTTCATTCACTTTATAGTATAATAACCCGAAACGATGCGATCTAAAGGAAGCCCTGCCGCGCAGGCGGGCTGAAGTGGGGGATAGACGGTATGATCGAGTTACGCCAGGTCTGCAAGACGTTTGAGACCGGCGCGCGGGAGGAAAACGTGCACGCAGTCCGGGATGTGTCGCTGACCATCGGGGACGGCGAAATCTTCGGCATCATCGGCTTTTCCGGCGCGGGCAAGTCCACGCTGGTGCGCTGCATCAACCTGCTGGAGCGGCCCACGTCCGGCCAGGTCATCCTGGACGGGCAGGATCTGACGAAGTATTCGGAAAGGGAGCTGCGCGCGGCGAGAAGGAAGATCGGCATGATCTTTCAGCACTTCAACCTCATGAAGTCGCGCACGGTCTATCAGAACGTCGCCTATCCCCTGCGCGGGGCGAAGCTCACGAAGGCGGAAAAGCACGAAAAGGTCATGAAGCTGCTATCCATCGTGGGCCTTTCGGACAAGGAGCACGCCTACCCCTCGCAGCTTTCGGGCGGGCAGAAGCAGCGCGTCGCCATCGCCCGCGCGCTCGCCAACGACCCCAAGGTGCTGCTGTGCGACGAGGCGACCAGCGCCCTGGACCCGCAGACGACGCAGGACATCCTGCGGCTGCTGCGCGATCTCAACAAGAGCCTTGGGCTCACCATCGTGCTCATCACGCACGAGATGGCCGTCGTCAAGGAGGTCTGCACGCGCGTGGCGGTCATGGAGGACGGCCGCGTGGTCGAGGAGGGCGGCATCTACGACGTGTTCGCCAACCCGAAGATGCCCATCACCCGGCGCTTCATCCGCACGACGACCAACATCGCGGGCATGGAGGAAATGGTGCGCGCGGAGCCGGAGCTGTTGGGGCTTCTGCCCGGGGACATCGTCGTGCGCTACGACTGCTCCGGCGACAGCACCGGGCAGGCCGTCGTCTCGCGCCTTTCGCGCACGTATGGGGTGGACATCAGCATCATCTTCGGCAACGTGGAAATGCTGCTGGGCACGCCGTTTGGCACGATGATCGTCGTATTCCGCGGCGAGCCGGAGGCTGTTTCCAGCGCGCTGGACGCATTCGGCAAGGCCGCGAGCCGCGTGGAGGTGCTCTCTCGTGTATGAGTTTTTGCAGGGGATCATCCCCAACGTCGTAAAGACGTTTCCGGAGCTCACAAAGGCGTTCTTTCAAACGCTTCAAATGGTCGGCGTCAGCGCGCTTTGGAGCGCGGTGTTCGGCGTCTTCTTCGGCGTGGTGCTGGTGGTGACGGCGCCGGGCGGCATCATGGAAAACCGCTTCGTCCATTCCGTGCTGGACAAGGTCATCAATGTCTTCCGCTCCATTCCGTTCGTCATCCTCATCGCCCTGCTGCTGCCGCTGACGCGCATCGTGATGGGCACCTCCATCGGCACGAAGGGCGCGATGTTCCCGCTGGTCATCGGCACCATTCCGTTCTTCTCGCGCCAGATTCACAGCGCGCTGTGCGAGGTGGACAAGGGCGTCATCGAGGCGGCGCAGGCCATGGGCTCCGGCCCCTGGGAGATCGTCTTTCGCGTGTACCTGCGCGAGGGGCTGGGCGGCATGATCCGCGGCGCGACCATCACGATCATCAACCTGATCGCCCTGTCCGCGATGGCGGGCGTCGTGGGCGGCGGCGGACTGGGCGACTACGCCATCCGCTACGGCTTTCAGCGCTTTCAGACGGACGTGACGATCGTGACGGTCATCGTGCTGCTGATCCTGGTGACGCTGATTCAGTCCGTGGGCAACCTGCTGACGAAGCGGCTGCAATAAAAACGCTCGCGCCGCCGTCTTCTTATTACACGCAGGTGCTGCGCCAAGGCGCATTCCTGATATAGCCCCAATCGAGAAGGAGGAATTCCCCATGAAACGGATTTTTGCGGCGCTGCTCGCGCTCGTCCTGTGCCTTGCGTCCGTGTCCTGCCTGGCAGGAGACGTCACCAAGGTCAAGGTCGGCGTCGTGGGCGAGAACAACGAACAGTGGGAGCAGGTCATCATCCCCACGCTGAAGGAAGAGGGTATCGAAATCGAGCTGGTGAAGTTCTCGGACTACATCATCCCCAACGAGGCACTCGCGAACGGCGACGTGGACCTGAACGCGTTTCAGCACTACAACTTCATGGACAACTGGTCCAAGGAGCACGGCGTGGAGCTGGTTTCCGTCTGCGACACGCTGATCGCCCCGCTGTGCATCTACTCTAAGAAGTACGCTTCGATGGAGGAGATCAAGGAAGGCGACGGCGTGGCCATCATGAACGACGTCGTCAACGAGGCGCGCGCGCTGCGCATGATGGAGGCGGCCGGGCTTATCAAGCTCAAGGCCGACATGACGGAGCTGGCGACCGTCGCGGACATCGAGGAGAACCCGATGAACCTTCAGTTCATGGAGATGGAAGCGGCGCTGACCGCCTCCGCCATGAGCGATCCCTCCATCGCCATCGCGTTCCTCAACGGCACGCATGCCAAGGACGCGGGGCTCACGAACGACGAGGCGCTCTACATGGAGCAGTACGACCCGAACAATCCCGACATGCACGGCATCATCAACGTGATCGCCGCGCGCGCCGACCGCAAGGACGAGCCGGCCTTCAAGCGCATCGCGGAGGTCTACCACTCCGACGCCGTGCGCGAGCTGTTCGACACGGTGTACAAGGGCGTCTACATCCCGGCCTGGGAATAAAAAAGAAGCCTAAGGGCGCAGCGGCGGAAGGAAATGCTCCGCGGCTGCGCCCTTTTTGTATTTACGGGAAGCGCCTTGGATGGTTTGCGGGCCCTCACCATGGGCGTACACGCATGAGCGATTCCGCCGCAAGGAGCCGGCCCGAAGCTATTCCTAAATGGGGTTTTGCCATAACTACACCCCTTTTCTTTCTATTCCTTTTTTTGCTGTCGTGACGCCAAGCGTCAACACGAATGAGCAGACAGCAGCCCCTGTTAAAATATTCATAATACGCGCGCCGAAATCGCTTATGCTCCCAAAGGAAGCAAGCATAGACCGCTGCAGGGTTAAAACAGACGCTGCTACGTCCGCATAACCAATGGTGCGAATCGCCGTGAGCAAGGGCGAAGGATTTTTTCGCTGCTTTACTGCGCGTATGATTGCCATTGTAATTTTATAGAATGTGTAGGCGGCAATGGTAATCATCATCACGGGATCATATTTTGCTGCGATATTTTCCGCCAAGCTTATGTAGATGACCCACGTCAAAACAAAGCTTAATACAGCAAGCAATATGCCGGACAGCCTCATCACAAAATACTCTGTGTCTAAAGAACCCGTAGAATTACGTTTCCATTCGCATAGGACGGCTGAAAAGCGTAGGGTGCCTAAAAGGGCATAGTAGGCACACAGGGTGATAAACCATAGGGACCGGTGGACAATACCAAGTGCCCCATGATAGAGCGCGTACAGCAAATTGACAGAGAAGCCGAGAGCCGCGGACAATACAATTTTGTATCGTGGATCGTTCCTTATACGCTTCCACGTTTCAGCGGTTTCAATTTTCCTCAATATTTTTTGCTTTATCCCCATACGTCAAACTCGATCATGGCATTCAAGGCGCGGCGTGGATCGGCCGCCGTTTGGATTGTCTTTTCCATCTCACAAAGAGGGAACTCGGGCGTGAGGACAGAAGATATATCCCACAGCGACGCACCCTGGGGCGCGTACCCGCCGGAGCCGATCATGCTTTTCTGCGCAAAGGTCATGCTACGAGGGGCCAATTTAATCATCATGCGCCCCCACGTGAGGGATAGCCGTTCGCCTGACCTCAATATGCTCCTGCCTCATATAGCGGGCAGACGGCCTATCACAGCTCATTCCTTAATGCCTTTCGTCAGGGGAACTAAGCAGAGCAGAACGGCAATCCCAATCAGGCCGATTACAATGCCCTGAATCATCTTTCCCCAAACCATGCTGAAACACATTCCAACGCCTAACGCTAAAGCGCCGACGACGCCGACGAGAACCGCAAGGATCGTTTTGCCCGAAAGTTGAATGGGCGCTTTGTGCTCCATTTTCCGCCATGCAACCAGCGTAGCAAGCCCAAGAAGAAGGCCGACGCACCCGAATACAATTCCCGGCTTAAACGCTTCCCACTCTGCGATCAGAGCCATACACATTCCGAGAGCAAATAAAACCCCGCTGACCGTTCCTAATACCATCGCGACAAAACTGCTTTTCTTCATTGTAAAAACGCCTCCATTATCTTTGAAACAACAGTGGTTGTTTCTATGTGAGTTTAGTATAATTGTCTGAAAAAGCAGAAGCAATCATCAATTTGCACACAAGTGTTGGAATAATAGAAGAGGACAATCATGAACACGAAGAATAATCGGCGGCGGCGTGAATCGATCGAGCGTATAAAAAAGGTCTTCATTGAATTGCTGCAAACAAAGGAACTCCATGAAATAACAGTTTCAGATATTTGTAAACGGTGCGAATTAAACCGCAGCACCTTTTACGCTAACTATGCAGATATTTATGAACTCGCAGACAAAGTAGGAGAAGACTTGGAAAGAGAGGTGGATTTGCTTTACGAAACAGAAACAACGCAGAGCTTTAACAGCAATGATTATCTTAAGCTGTTTCGCCATATCAAAGAAAACCAACTGGTCTACTGCACTTACTTTAAACTCGGCTATGACAATCAGTTCAAGCTCAAGTACTACGACATTCATCAGGCAAAACAGCATTTTGACAACCAGCATATTGAATATCATATCGAATTTTTCAGAAGCGGGTTGAATGCGATTGTGAAAAAATGGCTTGCGGATGGGTGTAGAGAAACGCCGGAAGAAATGAACGAGATTATCCGCAGCGAATATCGAGGGCGGGTTTCATTCGTTTCTGGACTTGGACGAACGGACGCCCGCTGTCATGAATGACCTGGTAAAGGCAATGGACGTTTACACGATTCGAAAACATTTCGATGCTGTTTGTTAAGGAAGCTATTTTGGGGGCAGGACGTTTTTTTGCAGGGCGGGGAACGGATTCCCCCCTTGAGATAAACCGGGCGCCTTGCTATAATGTTGAGAAGTATACCGTCTCTTTGCGCTGCGTCCGCGCGGGAGGCAAAGAAAGAGAAAGACCATGAACAGGAAAGAAAGCTTGCTCAACGGCAAGGGGATCGCGGCGCTCGCGGCGGCGCTGCTTTCCATCGCGCTGGTGGTGTGCGCGCTGTGCTACGCGATGGTCCATCGCGGGGACAGCGTGATTCAAAATCAGACGCGCCGGTACCTTGCGGAGGTATCCGAGCAGGTCTCCAGCCGGTTGACCCTGCGCATGAGCGCCAACCTCAGCACGCTGGAATCGATCAGCGACAACCTTTCCTTTTTTTCGGAGGCTGAGGCGTTTGGTCCGGCGTACCTCGAGCGCATGATTTCGCGTTATCCGTTCCATTGGGGTGGAATCACGGACGGCGGGGGACGGCTTGTGACGCGGGAGGGCGAGGCGCTCGACCTGGGCGGGCGCGGCGCCGTGCGGCAGGCGCTTTCGGGCGTGTCCGCCGTGGACGAGGCGCTCAGCTACTGCCCGGGCGTGGGCGACTGCATCCTGTACGCCGTGCCCTATCGCGAGGCGGACGAGGTCGTGGGGGCGCTCGTCGTATGGGGCGAGCCGAAGATCGTGGAGGAGCGGCTGCTGGGCATCGAGACGTTCGGCGGCGAAGGATTCTCCCACATCGTCAACAGGTCGGGCGACTTCATTTTGCGTTCCAGTAACGCCAACGCGATCCTGGGCGGGGACAACCTGTTTGAAAGCCTGCGGCTGCGCGGCAAGCTGGACGCGGGCGATTCCATCGAGGCGATGGAGGCGGCCATGCGGGAGGGGCGCGGCGGCTACCTGGAGTACACGTTTGACGGCAGCGTGCACGAGACGATGAACTACGTGCCGGTCAACGAAGGCAAGTGGTACCTGCTCTCCGTCGTTCCCACGGCGGTCTACGCCGACGAGATGCAGCGCTTCGCGGGCTTTTCGATGATGGCCAGCATCTTCATTTCGGCGCTGTTCCTGCTGGTAATCGCGGGCGTGCTGTTCATGACCGCGCGCAAGAACCGCGCGATTACCCGAATCGCGTATGAAGATCCGGTGACGGGCGGCTTCACCGCCGCCCGCTTTGCGCTTGCGCTGCGCGAACAGGCGGAGCGCTTTGAGCCTTACGCGTTCATCTCGGCCGACCTGCGCAGGTTCAAGCTGGTCAATTCATCGTTTGGGAGCCGGGAGGGCGACCGCGTGCTGCGGCACGCGCACGCGTGCATCGCGGCAAACCTGAACGCGGACGAATTCGCCGCCCGCATCAGCGGCGATACGTTCAACATCGTGATGCGTACGACGGACCCCGCGCTGATCGTCCGTCGGCTGGAGGCGATCGCGCAGGAGATCAACCGCTATAACGACCAGACAGAGGCGCCCTATTACCTGCCCATCGACTGCGGCGTCTACATCGTGGACGCCCCCGCCGCGGACGTGGTTACCATCCGCGATTACGCGAACGCCGCCCGCAAGAAGAACAAGGCGGAGGCGACGCACGCGCTTTGCCGGTGCGTTTTCTATGACGACATGGAGCGCGTCCGCCAGCTGCACGAGATGGACATGGAAAACAACATGGAGCAGGCGCTGGAGAACGGCGAATTTGTCGTCTACCTGCAGCCCAAGGTATCGCTCGAGAGCGGGAAGACGATCGGCGCGGAGGCGCTGGTGCGCTGGCAGGACCCCGTCCGCGGGCTCGTTCCGCCGGACGAATTCATCCCCTTCTTCGAGCGAAACGGCTTCATCCGCAAGATGGACCTGTACGTGTTCGAGGAGGTTTTGAAGCTGCTGCGCCGGTGGATGGACGCGGGGCTCACGCCCGTGCCCGTCTCGGTCAACATGTCCCGCGCGCACTTTCAGGTGCCTCATTTCCTGCAAAAGTACAAGGACGTGCAGCAGCGCTACGGCGTGCCTGAAAGCCTGCTCGAGATCGAACTGACCGAGACGCTGCTGTTTGAAAATATGGAGTACCTGAAACAGGTGGTAAGTGAAATTCACGAGATGGGCTTCCGCTGCTCCATGGACGACTTTGGCAGCGGCTATTCCTCCCTCAACGTGCTACGCGAGGTGCAGGTCGATACCCTCAAGCTGGACCGTGCGTTCTTCACGAAGGAGGACGACCCGCGCGGCGAGGAAGTGGTCCGCTCCGTCGTCGATCTGGCGCACAGGCTCGGCATGACCACCGTATCGGAGGGCGTGGAGACGGCGTCGCAGGTGCAGTTCCTGCGAAGGATTCACTGCGACGCCGTGCAGGGCTTCGTCTATTCGCAGCCTCTTCGCGCGGAGGACTTTGAAAAAAGGACGTTTTACGCGGAGGAGAATTGATCGTATGCCGCCGGAGCCCCAGGGCTTCGGCGGTTTTTAACGCGATCCGGGCGGGCTATTGACATTGTCCGCGCGCCTGCGGTAAGATGGGGACAATCGCTCGATTGCACAGAGGAAAGGATGAATGAACCATGGAACGATTCGCCTGGAAGGGCACCGTGCTGCCCGGAAAGACCGAGGAATACAAGCGCCGCCACGCGGAAATCTGGCCGGAGATGACCGAGGTGCTCAACCGCGCGGGCGTGCACAACTACACGATCTGGCTCGCGGGGGACGAGCTGTTCGGCTATTACGAATGCGAGAGCGTGGAGTACGCCGCAAGGGTGCAAAATGAGAGCCCCGTCGTCGCGCGCTGGAACGAGTCGATGAAGGACATCATGCGCATGGACTGCGACGGGCGCGACGGCGAAGACGGCATGGAAAGGGTGTTCTACCACGCCTGACACGAAGAGCGCCGCGCTTCGCGTGCTCAAGGAGACGTTCGGCTACGACGGCTTTCGGGAAGGGCAGGAGACGGTCGTAAACGCGGTGCTTCAGGGACGCGACGTGTTGGGCATCATGCCCACGGGCGCGGGGAAGTCGATCTGCTATCAGCTGCCCGCGCTGCTGCTGCCGGGCGTGACGCTGGTGGTTTCTCCGCTCATCTCGCTGATGAAGGATCAGGTGGCCTCGCTCGTGCAAAGCGGCGTGCGCGCGGCCTATCTGAACACGTCGCTCAGCCCCGCGCAGCTCCGGCGGGCGATGCAAAACGCCTGCGAGGGCATGTACAAGATCATCTACGTCGCGCCGGAACGGCTGCTGACGCCGGGCATGGAGCGGCTGATTCAAAGCGTTCCGGTGCCGTTGGTTGCGGTGGACGAGGCGCACTGCGTCTCGCAGTGGGGACAGGACTTTCGGCCCGGCTATCTGGACATCGATTCGTTCATCGCCTCCATGCCCAGGCGCCCGGCGGTCGCGGCGTTTACCGCGACGGCGACGCGCGAGGTGGGGGAGGACATTCTGCGCCTGCTGCGCCTGCAAAACCCGCTGCGCGTGACGACGGGATTCGACCGCAAAAACCTCTTCTTCGAGGTGCGCAGCGTGCAGGACAAGGACGCCGCGCTGGCGCGCGCCCTGGAACAGATGGAGGCGAAAAGGCGCTCCGGCATCGTCTACTGCGCCACGCGCAAGAACGTGGAGGCGGTCTGGCAGCTTCTGCTCGACCACGGCTACCGGGCGGAGCGCTACCACGCGGGCATGGAGGACTTGGAGCGCGCCCGCGCGCAGGAGGCGTTCGTGCAGGACGAGGCGAACGTCATCGTCGCGACGAACGCGTTCGGCATGGGCATCGACAAGCCGGACGTGAGCTACGTGGTGCACTACAACATGCCCAAGGACATGGAAAGCTACTATCAGGAGGCGGGCCGCGCGGGGCGAGACGGATCGCCCGCGCGCTGCGTGCTGCTCTACAGCAAGCGGGACGTGAAGCTCTGCCAGTTCATGATCGAACACGCAGCCGAGAACACCGCGCTGGACGAGGAGACGGCCCGCGCCGTGCACGAGCGGGCGATGGAGCGGCTCAAGCGCATGACGTTTTACGCGACCACAGGCGGCTGCCTGCGCGGCTACATCCTCAGGTACTTCGGGGAGAGCGCGCAGGCGCGGTGTGACAACTGCGGCAACTGCGCCGTCACGCGCGAGATGCGGGAGGAAGAGCGCAGAGCGCGCGAGGATGCGCAAAAAAAGCGCCCGCCTGCCGCGGACGCACAGGACGACCCGCTCTTTGAGCGCCTGGTACGGCTGCGTTACAGGATCGCCAAGCGCCTGGGCGTGCCCGCGTTCGTCGTCTTTTCCAACGCGACGCTGCTGGACATGAGCCGCAAGCGCCCGCTGACGATGGATGAATTTTTAAAGGTCTCCGGCGTGGGACGCCAGAAGATGGTGCAGTACGGGGACCTGTTCGTAAAGGAAATCAAGGACTATCTGATGGGCAGGTGAGCGGGGCGCTCCCCCGGTCCCCTGCCGCCAGGCTGCGAAAAGAGGAAAAATCATGGGAAATGATGTCGCCGCGCGCATCCGGGAAAACGTCGGGCGCGTGCTCGTGGGCTGCGATGAGACGGTCGATCTGCTGCTGTGCGCGCTGCTGGCGGGCGGCCACGTGCTGCTGGAGGACGTGCCCGGCACGGGCAAGACCACGCTGTGCAAGGCGCTTGCGCGCTCCATCGACGCGCGCTTTTCGCGGATCCAGTTCACCCCGGATCTGCTGCCCTCGGACGTGACGGGCCTGTCCTATTACAACCCTAAGGAGGGCGCCTTCGTCTTCCGCGAGGGCCCGGCGTTTTGCCAGGTGCTGCTGGCCGATGAGATCAACCGCGCGACCCCGCGCACGCAGAGCGCGCTGCTCGAGTGCATGGAGGAGCGGCAGATCACGGTCGACGGCGTGACGCGCGCGCTTGAGCGCCCCTTTTTCGTCGTCGCCACCCAGAACCCGGTGGAGACGGCAGGCACGTTTCCGCTGCCGGAGGCGCAGATGGACCGCTTCCTGATGCGGCTGTCGATGGGCCTGCCCACGCTGCCGGGCGAGGTTTCGATGCTTACGCGCTTCCTGCGCGCGAGCCCCCTCGCGCAGCTTAACCCGGTCTGTTCCGCGCGGGAGGTCGCGCGCGCGCAGGAGGCCTGCCGCGAGGTGGCGGTGCACCCGGCGCTGCTCGACTACGTCGCGCGCCTGTGCCGCGCCACGCGCGGCGCGCGGGGCGTCGCCTGCGGCGCGAGCCCGCGCGGAACCCTCGCGCTGCTGCGCGCTTCGCAGGCGCACGCGATGCTGATGGAACGCGGCTTTGTCACGCCGGAGGACGTCAAGGCGGTCGCGGAGGCAGTGCTCGCCCACAGGCTGCTGCCGGAGCGCGCCGCCGGGGAAGACATGCGGGACGTGGTGAGGGGCGCGATGGAAAAGGAGGAAGTGCCCACGGAGCGTTGGGGCGCGGAGCGGGCATGACCGTCCTCTTGCTGCTGCTGGGGCTCGCCCTGTTCCTGTTTGGGCTGGGCAGCCTCTTTCAAAGGCGCTGGCATCGGGGGCTCGCGTTCACGGTAACCTTTGCGCAGGCGGCGGCCCGCGAGGGCGGCCGGGCGCAGGTGATCGAAACGGTGGAAAACCGCAAGGCGCTGCCGCTGCCCGTGCTGCGGGCGACGTTTGAAATCGACCGCAGCCTCGTCTTCGAGGGGCAGGAGAACGTGAGCGTCTCCGACCGGTGCTACAAGCAGGACGTCTTTTCGCTGCTCTTTTATCAGCGCGTCGAGCGGACGCTGAACCTGACCTGCACGCACCGTGGGTTCTTCCGGGTGGAGCGGGCGGACGTGATCGCGAGTGCGCCGCTGCTCGACCGCGAGCACGCGCGGGCGTTTGCGCAGCAGACGTCGCTTTGCGTCTACCCGCGGGAGGCCGATCCGAGCCGGCTGGAAATTCCGTTCAGGCACCTGACGGGCGCGCTGCGGGTGCGCCGGTTCGTGCTGGAGGATCCCTTTACGTTCCGCGGCATCCGGGAATACGCGCCGGGCGACGCGATGAACGCGGTCAACTGGAAGGCCAGCGCGCGCACGGGCAGCCTGATGGTCAATCAGCGCGACACGACCGCCTCGCAGGCGGCGATGGTGCTGCTCAACGTGGAGGACGACACGAGCTGGTACGACGAGGAGATCCACGAGGAGGCCATCCGCGTGGCGGCAGGGCTGTGCATGCGGCTTTGCGACGCGGGGGTGCGCGTGGGGCTGCGCACGAACGGGCGCGATCTGGAGACGGGCGAGGCGCTTTGCGTGCCCGCCGGCATCGGGGAGCGCCAGCGCGCGCTGCTGATGACCGCGCTCGCGCGCATCGACCTCAAGCGGCGGGCGGAGCCGTTCGAGACGTTCCTTCGGGACGAGGCGTTGCTCGGGCGCGAGGATGCGCCCCTTTACGTGCTGGTGTCCAAGAGCCAGCGGCCGCCCGTGCGCGCGGCGTTCCTGGACATGGGCGGCGCGCTGATGGTGGTGCCGCTTCGCGCGGACGGCGTGCTGTCGCCCGCGCCCAAGGGGGGCTTTGACGTGCTGCGCTGGGAGGTGGAGGCTTCGTGAAACGCCTGACACGGGCCGCGCTGGAATGCGCGGGCGGCATGCTGCTCCTTTGCTGCGCGTTTGCGGCGCCCGCGCTGCTATTGGGCCTTTCGGCGGACGGCGCGCTCCTCTGCGGCGCCTACCTGTGCGCCGTGACGATCGCGACGCGCGCGCTCGCCCGGCGAACGTCCGCGCTGTGGCAATACATCCCCTTGTGCGCGCTATGCTGCGCTGCGGCGCTGCTTTTGCCGGCGCCCCCCTACGCGCGCTACGCTGCGTGCGCGCTTTGCGCGCTGCTCTCGCTCTGGCGTCTGTACGGACGCGCGGCGCGGAAGGATATTTTGCCCGACACGCCGAGCTATTACGCGGCGGCGCTCTTCGTCCTCGCCTACGCCGCGGGGACGCTGCGGCAGGACGCGCGCGTGCAGGCGATGGCGCTCTCACTTTGCGCGCTGTACGCGCTCGTGACGCTCGTCTGGCGCGCGCAGCAAAGCCTCGGGGCCTTCCTGTCGCGCTACGGCGCGGCGGCGAGATTGCCCGAGCGGCAGCTTCGCCGGACGACGCGCGGCGTGCTCGCCGTTTGCTGCGTGCTGGCGCTCTTATCCATGGGGCTGCTCGCCGCCTCGGGGGCGGAGCGGATCGTCTACGCGCTGGGCAGCCTGCTGCTCGCGGGCGTGCGCTTCCTCTTTTCGCTGCTGCCTGCGGGGCAGGAGGCGCCCGCGGAGGATGCGGGCCCGATGGAGAGGCCCGAGCTGGGCGGCCTGCCGCAGGCGGAGGCGACGGAGCCCTCGGCGCTCTGGCAGCTCCTTCAGGCGGTGCTCAGCTTCGCTGTGATGGCCGCGCTGATCGTGGGGGCGCTGCTGCTCCTGGGCTACCTGGCGTACAGCCTCTACAAGCGCTTTGCGCGCGGCGCTGCGCAGACGGGCGACCGCGTGGAGTTCATCGCGCCGCCCACGCGCGAAGAGCGCCTGCGCCGGGAAAAGGGACGCACGGACGCGCCACCGCTGCCCTTCACGCCGGAGGGCGCGGTCCGGCGCATGTTCCTGTCGGCGGTGCGCGCGCAAACGCGGAAGCGGCCGCCGCAGGCGCTGACGCCCCGGGAGATCGAGGACTTTGCCGGGATGGAGCCGGGGGAAGCGCGCGAGGCGCTGCACCGCCTGTACGCGCGGGCGCGCTATGGCGGCGGCGTCACGCGCGAGGAGGCCCGGGCGCTTAGGCGAATACTGAAGGGAAAGGCTGGCCGATAACGGCCTGCCTTTTTTTGTGGGCTGCCTTGCGACTTGTTTGTATCCATAAAAATGGATGGCCTGCAGAGATGGGAGGGGCAGCGTCTCCATTAGATGGATTTATCAGCACATTCTGAACATAATTTAAAAGATGTAGATCGGATTTTACATAAAAGAAGGCGAAAGGATCGCTTTTTTTATTTTGTACTTGTCGCATCTGCAGGCGGCAGGAAAAAAATTTAGCATATTAAAGAAAATGACTGCGTGAATATAGGCGAATGAACCGAAAAAAGGCGCAAAAGAAAATTTGGACCGTTTTCACAAGGACGATCAGAATATAAAAGATGTTGAGTTGATTTTACATGCAATCTGAATGGAGAGATCTGTATAATGAAACACAAAAGAGGCGACTGAAAATTCTGCGCAGAGAATTAAGCCGTTCTTCACGAAATGGAGGAATAGACTGATGAAAAAACTGCTGATCCTCGCTCTTTCACTCATCATGCTCACCTCATGCCTGCCCGCATTTGCTAGCGCCGAGGATGTCAAGACATTGACCGGATGGGGCGCATGGACGTTCAACGATCAGACCGGCCTGACTTCTTACTCGCAGCAGTACGCGTGGCAGGAGGTAGAAAAGCGCCTTGGCATCAAGGTGGACTGGACTACGGTTTCTGCCAAGGACAAGACGACGCTGTTCAGCCTGTTGATGGCTTCCGGCGAACTTCCAGATATCGTGCTGGACATGGAGCCGATCTATTATGAGGAGTTTGGGCGCATGGGTGCGCTGATTCCGCTGAATGATTACATAACGCCGGAAAAGATGCCGAATCTGGCTGCGCTGCTAAAGGCGGACCCTGCGGTGTTGGCTTCGATTACCTCGGCGGACGGGAACATTTACTTCTTCCCGCGCATCATGGAGGCAGCCACGCGCTATTGGAACGGGCTGTTTATCAGGGAGGACTATTTGCAGCAGGTCAGCAAGGAAGTACCGACCACGCCGGATGAGTTTAAGGACGCTCTTAAGGCCATCCAGGCAGGTGTGGAGGGATGCTCCGCCCCCTTGAGCGTGGATAAGGCAGGGCTGAAGTCGTTGATTTGGGCGTACGGAATCGGTGCGCGTGGAACAGGCTTGAGCTCGACGGACGATGCGTATGTGAAGGAGGGAGAGGTCGCTTACGGCCCGACGGACGAGAAGTATCGTGAAGCGCTCAAATTCCTGAACAGTCTGTACGAAGAAGGCCTTTTGAACCCGGACTGGAATGCACTAGAGAGCAACCAGATTCGCACGCATATCGTATCGGGCACTGCCGCCGCCTGCCAGGGATCTTTTTCCGGAATGCTGAGCACCTATAACGGCTTGCTGGAGGCGGATGGAAAGGGAGAGGCGCTGACCTACGTGCTGCCGCTTAAAGGTCCGTATGGGGATCAGTGCTGGCAGGGACATCATACCGCGATCGACGTAGGCTATGGTCTGGCAATTACCAGCGCGTGCAAGGATGTGGACGCCGCAATCCAGGTAGTCGACTACTTGTACAGCGACGAAGGCCGCGAATTGATCTATTGGGGCGTGGAGGGGGTTACGTTTGAGAGAAACGCTGAGAACGTCCGGCAGTTTACGGAAACGGTGACCGGAAGCGAGCTGGGCGTGCTCACCTACTTGAACAACTACTCAGCCAATACCAGCTGTTACCCTTCCGCCCAGAACGTGGAGTTTTATCACGCCACTTTGAGCGAGCGGGCTCGCGAAGGAAACCTCGCTGAGACTGCGATTGGCCAGGCAAACGACATCCGTATGCCGGCGCTGCGCTACACCGAAGAGGAAATCAGCGAGGTCAACACAATCATCGTCGATCTGAACGACTACGTGGACGAAAACTTCGCGCTTTTCGTGAACGGCACGAAGGATATCGAGGACGACGCAGTCTGGCAGGGATATCTGAAGGGATTCGACGGCCTGCGCCTGGAGGAATTGATGGGATATTACCGCAGCGCATATGCCCGTTGGCAGGAGATTGCGGGAAAGTAAGAAAGCGCTGAGTTTGCTTGAAACAGAGGACGCCATGGGCGCTGTTCGCGGCGGTCTAATGCCCATGGCGTCCTGCTGTTATCGATTGGGTTTCAGGAGGAAAGGACATGATAAACAACGCCGTGAACAGAAAAAGTGTCCGATGGTATCAAAACCCGCGTTCGCGCCGAAAAGGGCTAATCGCACTGGGCTTTATCCTTCCGGGCATGATTTATTACATTTTATTTCGATACGTTCCCATGTGGGGAAATTTGATTGCCTTTCAGGACTTCAACGCCTTTAAGGGATTTCTGGACAGCAAGTGGGTGGGGCTGAAACACTTTCAGATTTTCTTTCAATCGAACAACGCGTTGCGGCTGATAAAAAATACCCTGTGTCTGAGCTGTTACAGCATCCTCTTTGGATTTCCGATCCCCGTTTTATTTGCGCTGCTGCTCTATGAGGTACGCTTTGCGCATTTTCGTTCCCTGATTCAGTCCATCAGCTATTTTCCGCATTTTATTTCCGTCGTCATCATCTGTGGCCTGCTCAAGCAATACCTTTCTGTTTCAAACGGTATCGTAAATAGCATGATTGAGGCCTTGAATGGAAGCAAAATCAATTTTTTACAGGAGCCTACGTGGTTTCGGACGATCTATATCAGCAGCGGAATATGGCAGAACATGGGGTGGAGCTCGATCATCTATTATGCGACGCTGACCTCGATCGACACGTCGCTCTTCGAGGCAGCCGAAATCGACGGGGCGGGACGCCTGCGGCGTATTCTGCACATCAGCCTGCCGTCCCTGATTCCCACGATGGTGACGCTGCTGCTGATGCAGCTAGGCACCGTGATGAACGTGGGCTTTGAAAAAGTCCTGCTGCTGTACAATTCGAGCACCTATTCCACGGCGGATATCCTCAGCACCTATGTCTATCGCATCGGCATTACGCAGATGAAATACTCCTTTGCAAGCGCCGTTGGACTTTTCAATAACGTCGTCGGGCTGGTCATCGTCCTTTTCTTCAACACGCTGGCGCGAAAACTTGGGGATACCTCACTATGGTAAAGGAGGATAAGGTGGTGAAGAAGGTAAAAAAGCTGAGCATCTTTGACTGCACGGTAGTCATATTCCTGCTGCTCTTTGCGCTGATCTTTCTGTATCCGCTGTGGACGATCTTCGTCGCGGCGTTCAGCGACCCGCTTGAGTACGTCAAGGATCCGCTGGCCCTCTTTCCCAAGACGCTGACGTTCTATAACTTTCGCATGCTGGTAACGTCCAGCTCTGTTTGGATGGGATATCAAAATACCATACTGTACGTAGGTGTAGGAACCGCCATCAACGTTGTCATGACCTTTTTGACAGCTTATGCGCTGTCACAGCAGGCCTTGCCCTGGCGCAGGACGTTTAACTTTTTGATCGTGCTGACGCTGTTCTTTTCGGGCGGCCTCATTCCGACCTATCTAACCGTAAAAGCGTACGGCATGCTGAATTCGATCTGGGCGATCGTGCTGCCCGGCGCGATCGCGACGTACAACCTGCTGATTACTCGGACCTACCTGATGCAGCAGATTCCGGAAGGGCTGGTCGAAGCGGCGGAGGTGGATGGCGCAGGCGCCCTGCGGACCTTCGGACAGATCGTCATCCCCCTGTGCAAGCCGATTCTGGCGGTCATTACGCTGTTTTACGCGGCCGAACACTGGAACTCGTATTATACGGCGCTGATCTACTTGAGCGATCGGGCGAAGTATCCACTCCAGCTGATCCTTCGCGAAATGTTGATCAACGACGAAACGCTCGGCATGATGGCGACCGAGGCGAGCAGCGTAGAAGCACTGTATACTGTCACGCTTAACTATGCAGTCATGGTGATCGCAATCCTGCCATTGCTGATCGTCTTTCCCTTCGTGCAAAAATTCTTTGTGAAGGGCGTCATGATCGGTGCGATCAAGGGGTAAACGCCGGTTCTTAGGAGGATTTGGATGGAATTTGAAGATTGCCCGTCCTTGCTCGGGTATCTCATGCAAAAGCCTGCCGCACCCTTTGCGGATATCAATTACTACAAGCGCACAGCGCATTGGGGTCGACGAAGCCATGCGCACGATTACTATCAATTCTTTATCGTGACCGCTGGCACGTTGACGCTTAATTGTGACGGGAGCCGGGTGCTTACCCAAGGATACGCGAGCCTGATTCCTCCAAATTATCTTCATGAACTGTTCACCGCGACAGGGTACGAACAAATCGGTGCCAACCTGTATGCGGAGGGCGGCGATTTGCTGGGGATTTTACCGCTGCTAAAGACGTATGTGAACACGCCGATCATCATGGAGGATTTCCGTTTCCTGCAGCGGACTCCGGAAATGCTTCAGCTAATGGCAAATAACAGCAGTATTGCCCAGTCCAAAGCTTGCCTGATCATGAGCGATGCCATCCTGCGGTCGGTTGAGAGCATCGCCTATGGCAGTGAAGATCGCTTTGACGCACGGCTTTCACACTATCTGGAAAGCAATCTGGACGCAGGGCTTTCTACCGCACGGGTAGCGGAGCATTTTCACATGAGTGTACCCCAACTGGAAAGGCTTGCGCGCCGTTATTTCGGCAGCGGGGTCATCGCGCTGTATAATCAAAGACGCCTGGCAAAAGCGCGCGTACTGCTGATGAATACGGATAAGAGCATCAGCGAAATTGCCCAACAAACGGGCTTTTTTGACTCAGCTCATTTTTCTAGTTTCTTTCATAAGAACATGGGCGTTTCTCCGAGCCAATACCGCAAGACGGAAAAATAATAGGATGTACAATCTGGAGGAAAGACGAATGAATATTGATCACTTCATCGAAAAAATCCGTGCGACCGTAGCTTCCCATCGCTTGGAGGAGGGCGTGTACTGCCGCTGGCTTTGGCAGAATGAAGCGGGAACGCGCAAACTGGGAATGAACGAGTACGGATGCGCCGACGCGGCGAATATTCTGTACACGATCGGCGATTTTGAACGCGATCCGGCTAAGCGCGCTGCGTGGGTAAAGGCGCTGCGCAGCATGCAAGACCCTAAAACGGGCCTGTATGAGGAAGGCTCGCATCATCCGATTCATACGACAGCGCATTGTATCTCAGCACTGGAACTGTTCGATTCGACACCGTTATATCCGTTGACCGCGCTGATGCCATACCTTGATAAAGAAAAGCTGTATGACTTTCTGGAATCGCTGGATTGGGAGCATTCTCCCTGGGCGCAGTCCCACAAGGGAGCTGGTCTGTTTGCAGCGCTTACGGTTACGCGTACCTGTAGCCTTGCCTGGCAGCGCGACTATTTTGCTTGGCTGCGCGAACACTGTGATCCGCAAAAGGGCCTTAGCTATCGCGGACGGTTGACGGGCGATTTGCTCTCACATCACCTATGCGGGTGGTTTCATTATCTGTTCAACCATGAATACGCGCGTCAGCCTATCCCTTATGCAGAGCAACTGATCGATACGTGTATCGACATGTATCGGAGTAAAACGATGGATGCGTGCTTTGGGCGCGAGGTAGGGTTTATGGAGATCGATTGGGTCTTTTGCATAAACCGGGCTTCCCGCCAAACGCCGCACCGTTTTGAAGAGGTTAAGTCCTTGTTGGAGGATTTCGCACAGTCCTTTATCGCGTACCTGGAAGGGCTGGACGAAAAGACTGATGAGGCGTTCAACGATCTGCACATGCTATTCGGCGCGATCTGCGCGCTTTCGGAATTGCAATTGGCGCTCCCCGGAAAGATCGAGTCGAGCATTCCGCTCAAAAATGTGCTGGATCGCCGGCCGTTTATCTAAACAGGAGGACTCGGGATGACGAATTTTATGAATGTACAGGAGCTTTCGAACTGGCTAGAACGCGTGGAAGGCCTGCTTCAGCTCAAGATGCGCTATGCGGTAGAGAAGGCACGCCGGACGGACTTTGTTCCTTATTCGACCCGGAACGGCGAATGGGCACCTACGCAGATCGATTGGTGGACGAACGGATTCTGGCCGGCTGAAATGTGGCAGATGTACCGTATGACAGGGGACGCGATTTATCGGGACGAGGCTGTTCGGGTCGAAGAAATGCTTGATGCTGCGCTGCGGGACTTTCAGCGGCTGCATCATGACGTCGGGTTCATGTGGTTAATTCACAGCGGCGTGCGATACGCCCTGGAGGGCAATTCGGACAGTCGAGAACGAACGTTGTTTGCTGCGTATTTACTTGCTTCGCGCTATAATCCCTTTGGTTTCATTCGGGCCTGGAACGGGGTAGATAACCAGGGCTGGGCCATCATCGACTGCATGATGAACCTACCGCTGCTTTACTGGGCCAGCCGCGAAACGGGTGATCCGCGCTTTCAACTGATAGCCCAGCGGCACGCGGATACCACGATGGAGGCTTTCGTGCGCGCAGACGGCTCCTGCAATCATATCGTTTGTTTTGATCCGCTGAGCGGCGACGTACTGGATCGCCCGGGGGGACAGGGATACGCATCCGGCTCAAGCTGGTCGCGCGGTCAGGCATGGGCGCTCTATGGCTTTTCACTCAGTTACCTGCTGACAGGTAAAGAAGCGTATTTGAATACCGCTAAACGCGTTGCGCATTACTTTATCAGCAGCGTGCAACGGGAATGGATCCCGCCCTGCGATTTTCGCGCGCCGCAGACGCCTGCTGTCTGGGATGATGCGGCGGGCAGCATCGCTGCCAGCGGTCTGCTCGAACTGGCGCGGCTCGTCCCGACATCGGAGCAGCAAATCTATAGGCAGGCGGCGATATGCCTGCTCACGCATACCGAAGAGCGGCATGCCGACTGGACGCTGGGTGACCCGGCAATTTTGACGCATTGCACGTCGGCATATCACGATCCGGCAGGGCGCCATATTCGTATGACCTATGCGGATTATTTTCTGATTGAGGCCGTGCGCAAACTGCGGGGTGAGACGATGCTGTTTTGGAATCCTATAAAAACGGCAAGCAGACGATAGGCCATGCCGGTACCCTTCACGATTTAAAAATCCGGGCCTCCACAAGCGGAGGCCCGGGTTTTGCGCGCGACGAGAACGCCACGCTTTACAAAATCTTACAGCAATAGCGGTTGAGCAGCCATTCGATGTAGTCACCCCGTGGAAACAGGCGCTGGCTGTCCATGCGACGCAGCAAGGTCGCACAGCGATTGCTCCGGCTGCCCACCTCCGCCAGACTGGCCTTGTGAAGGTGCATGAGCGTGTGCGTCGCAAGCGAGGCCGGTATCCGGTCGAGATCCCCGGGCGTCAGCCAGACGTCGTAGAACCGCTCGTTTCCCTGGTGCAGGAGCCCTGGTGCACAAAACACGAAAACGCCCCGCCGAGGGCCTCGCAGCACTGCGCGAAGAGAGGCATCCGGCGTAGGTTTCGTCGCGGACGAGCCGCCAGACGCTGACGAGATCGACGTGCGGGGTCTGCCTGTCGGAGAGCCGGGCGCAGAGGGCCCACTGCGCCCGGTAGTCGCCTCCATAATCGGGCATGCGGTACCAGGAAGACCTCCAGACCGTCCGCATAGGGCCTGAACCGGTCCGCGACATATTGGAGGGCCGAAGCCGGCAGGCGGCCGTTCGGCGCCGCACCCAACCGACAGCGCCTATCGCCTTTGAGGTGGCGCGCAGGTCGGGACAGGCGGCGATTTGCTGAAACCTCATCGTCTTCTCTCCCGTCACTCCGCATCCAATGCCATCAGGTCGGCGGGCTCGTAAGCATGGGTTCCCGCGAAGGCCTTTTTGTATTGCCAGCAGCGGATCGCCTGCTGAAGCGTCTTTCCGGGGTTGTCCGCAAAAAACGCGCGGATGTAGGCGTTGTATTCGAACTGCCGGTCGATGGGGAGGGCTCGCGCCTTCTTGTCCGCGAGAATCCGTCCGTAAGCCTCAAGGGCCTCGGCGTAGGTTTTGCCCGCGTTCGCCTTCAGCCACCTTTGAAAGGGGACGTTGAACGAAAAGGAAGCGCCCAGCCTTTCGCGGAAGAACGCCCGGTGCCTTTCGGAGCAGACGAAGTTTTCTTCGATGACCGCGTCCTCGGTAAGGTCCTGCGCGCAGGCAGCGGGCCTCGACGAGGTTTGGGCGGGGAGCACCGTTCCCGTGTCGAGGTATCGGGCGATGCGTTCGGTGAGCTCGATCTTCCCCCCGCTGGCGGGCAGTCCGGCGGCTTTACAGAAGGCGACGAGCTCTTCCTTTAAGTAATAGTGGCTGCGAAAGGCCTTCGCGCTCAGGCGTTCGCTTAATTCCGGCCGATTCTCCATCCGATCCCCTCCGTATTGCGGGTCACTTGTGCCGCTTTTCCTTGATCCCGAGGTAGACGATCAGCGCGAGCGCCGCGGCGTAGCCGATGACGCCCAGCAGCGGCACGCCGAGCAGGCGCGGCTGCATGTCCGTCGTGCACAGGATGCTGGAGCCCAGCAGCAGGGCCGCGATCACCAGCCCCGTCACCAGCTTGTCCGCAAGCGATAGCAGCAGGGCGCGCAGGTCGTCCGAGGCGTGCATGTCGAAGTTCAGCCGCGTCTGGCCGCGCTGGGTCTGGCGCAGCACGTCGGCGGCGAGCGCCGGGATGTCGAGCGCCTTGCGCGCGGAGGCATAGATCGCGCGGCTTGCGCGCTGCAGCTCCTTTTTGAAGTCGAAGTTTCGCAGCATGCGCCCCGCGATGCGTCCGGAGGCGACGGAGACGATGTTGATCTCCGGGCTGAGCGCGGAGATGACGCCCTCCAGCGTCGCCATGCCGCGCGCCAGCATGGAAAGGCCATGGGGCATGGAGATGTGGTGGACCTTCATGACCTCCATCAGATCCTCGAACATCTGAGCCAGATCGATGCCGCCCAGGTCTGCCGAGCCGTACTTGGCCAGCAGCTCGTCGATGTCCGCGTACAGGCGCCCCTGGTCGACCCGCCCGTGGATGTCGCCGATGGACATGACCGCGTCCTTGATCCTGCCCACGTCGTTTACGGCCACGCCCTCCACGATGCTGCCGATGAGCGCCTGATCGCGCGGGGTCAGGCGGCCCATCATGCCCATGTCGATAAAGACGATCTTGCCCTCGCGGACGCGCAGATTGCCCGGGTGCGGGTCCGCGTGAAAGAAGCCGTCGTCCACCACCTGCTTTACGTAGTTGTCCGCGAGCTTCGCGCCGATCTCCGCCGGGTCGTAGCCCGCCCCGGTCAGGCTTTCCCGCGCGTCTACGCCCAGGCCATCGATGTACTCCATCACCAGCACGTGCGTGGTCGTGTAGGTCTTGTAGAGCGCGGGACAGCAGACGAACGCCACGTCCGCATTCAGGCGGGCAAATTCCTCCAGGTTCGCGGCTTCGGTCAGGAAGTTCATCTCCTGCTGCGCCACAGACCACATCTCGTCCAGCACCTTGTTAAAATCCACAAGCCCTGCGACGGGCGTATACCTGAGCACGCCCACCGCGCGATGCAGGAGCGCGATATCGCGGGACATCGTCTCGTAAATCCCCTCGCGCTGCACCTTCACGACGACGCGCTCGCCGGTTTTCAGGGTGGCCCGATGCACCTGCGCGATGGAGGCAGAGCCGAGCGCGCGCTCGTCGAACGCGGAAAACACGTCGCGAAGCGGCGCGGCGTATTCCCGCTCGACGATGCGCTTTACCTCTTCAAAGGGCATGGGCGGCACGTCGGAGCGCAGGCGTACCAGCTCGTCGCAGTAGGCCTTGGGCAGCATGTCTGAACGCATGGACATGATCTGGCCGAGCTTGATGTACGTGGGGCCGAGGTCTTCCAGGATGCGGCGCAGCTTTTCGGGCGTGATGCCACGCACGATTTCGCTGCGCATCAGCACCTCGGTGATCTCCTTAAGGCGCTCCCTGTAGGAGCCGTCACCTTCCCGGCTCGCCATCTTTCGCGTCCCCCCGCTCGGGGGCCTCCTTACTGCTTTGCAGCGCTTCGATCTGCGCCTTGAGCGCGGCGAGCTGTTCGGGTGTCAGGGCGGCAAGCGTCTTTTGCAGCGCGTCGCCGCCCTGCGCGGCAGCGTTCACCGTGGGGGTTTCACGGATCGCCTGCTTGATGCCGTGCCGCAGCTCTTCGTTGAGCACCTGGCCCTGCGCGATAGCCTGCTCGCCCCTCTTGACCAGCTCGTCCAGCAGCTCCTGTGACTTTTCCGCCGTGGCAGCGGCTGCGCCGACGCCGGCGAGGAGCAGCCTGCGCACGCTTTCCTCCAATGAATCCATAAAAAGACCTCCTTTGCAGCGGCCTTGCAGCGGGCTTCAGGCGCGCTGCTGCTGATATTGTTCCAGCGCCCGCGCGAGCTGATCGGGGCAGGACGTGTTGCCGCGGCATTCGATTCCCTTCAGCATCGCGATCACGTCGTCCACCTTTTTGCCGACGACGAGGCGGGCGACGCCCTGCGTATTGCCCGTGCAGCCGCCCTCAAAGCGGCAGGCGGTAACGACGCCGTCGTGCACGTCGAAATCGATGCTTCGGGAACAGGTGCCGTGGGTTTTGTACGTGTACATGGGATGATGTCTCCTTCTTCGGTGAATTCGCGGCCGGTACGCGCCGCTTCAAACAGGGCCTAAATCCCTCGCTTTTTTATTCCGTGCGCGGCGCGCGATTTCCTGCCTTTCCGGCGCAAATTCGCGGGGCGGCCGCGCCGGGGCAATCGCCTGGGACGCGGCGGCGGCCTTTGGCATAGGATGCGGTAGATGCAACTTGTGCGGAAGGGGAGGGCGGCCCATGGGAGGACGGCTGATCGCGTCCGACAGCGGGGCGGGGGCGCTGTATAGCCTGAGCGCTTTAGGGATCCGTCGCGCGCCGCTGTCGGGCGCGGCGGCGCTTTGCGCCGGAGGCGAGTCGGTTTTCTGCGCCTCGCGGCGCGAGGATGTGATCTGGCGGCTTGACGCGCGCACGCTTTGTCCGCAGCAGCTCTTCGCGGGCGGGCCAAACGTGACCCGCCTGCTGCTTTCTCCGGACGGCGGGACGCTCTACGCGCTCTGCCAGGACGCGGACAGCGTGCTGATGCTGGAAAGCCGTACGGGCGCGCCGCTCATGCTCGCGCGGGCGGGGCAGCAGCCGCGCGGCATGGCGCTCGACCCTTCGGGACGCTGCCTCGCGGTGGCGGGAGGCGGGCGCTGCGAGGTGCAGCTGCTGAACGCGGCGACGCTGCGCACGACCGGACGCGCCGTCCTGCCGGGGCCGGTGACGGACGTCGCCTTCAGCGCGGGCATGCTGTACGCGCTGTGCCTCGCGGGGGAGAACGCGAGCCGCGTGTACGCCCTGCGAGCGCGAAACGGCGCGGCCTCCTGGAACGTGGCGCTTTCCGGGCTGCCGGGCGGGCTCTGCCCGGTGCGCGGCGGCGTGCTTGCGGGCACGGACGGCGTCAGCCGGGTGTCGCGGGGGGAGCCGGTCTGGCGCGCTCCGATGGAAGGACTCTGCGAGCGGGTGCTGCTGGCGGGCGAGCGGGTCGTCTGCGCGGACGCGCTGCAGGGCGGCGTGTATGCCGTCAGCCCGCGAACGGGCGAAAGCCGGCGCATCCTGGACGCCTCGGCGGACGACCTGCTGTGGTATACGGACGCGCCCTCGGGGCAAGGCTAATGCCCGGAGGGGATGCGTGTGCAGGCGGTCAGTCTTGGCATTTGGGGATATATCGGGGCTTGCGCGCTGGGAGCGCTCAGGCGGGATGGGCGAAGGGAACGCGCCGTCGCGCGCTTTCTGTTCGCGCTGCTGGCGCTGTCGATGGCGACGACTTATCTCTGCGTGGCGCAGAGCGGCGAATCGATCGTCCAAACGCTGCTTCCGCTGCACCTGTGTTCGCTGTGTGCGTTTTTGAGCCTCGCGTTTTACCTGCGCCCGGCGGAGGGGCTTTATCACTTCCTGTGGTATCTGGGCATGCCCTGTGCCTCCCTGGCGCTGCTGTTTCCCTCCATCCTCCGGGTGCCTTGGCAGGGGCCGCTGGACGCGGCCTTTTTTGCGACGCACGCGCTGATCGTGCTGTCGCCGCTGACGCGCATCGCGCAGGGGTTCCTGCCCCGGCGCCGCGGCGCGCTGCGCACGCTGCTCTGGGGCAATGCCTTTGCCGCCTGCGTGTACGCGGCGAACCGGCTGCTCGGCACCAACTACCTGTTTTTGATGGCGGCCCCTTACGGCACGCCGCTGCAGTTCTTTGAATCCCTGGGGCGCATCCCGTATCTGCTCGCGATCGAGGCCGTCGGCGCGGGCGCCGTAGGCGCCATGTACGCCGTGACCCTCGGACTTGAAAGGCGGGGGCGCGCGTGGTATAATCAGTTCAGGCGCGATTCCGATCCAAGCGGCAACGCCGTGAGGTAAAGAGGCGCGCAGAGGAAGCCGATTTGACGCGAGGAGCGATCTGAGCGGAGAAGAAGGGGGATGCGTCTATGTTTTTATATGCCGGCAGCGCCTGACGACAGGGGCTGCTTTTTGTTTTGGAGGAATGGGCCTTTCTCCTGCAGCTTGGGTTAGGAAAAGCGCCCGGAAGGAAGGACGCGCGATGGAGCGGATCGGTTTTGTGGGCATCGTGCTGGACGACAACAGCGTCGCCCCGCGCGTCAACGAGATCATCGGGCAGTACGCGGATATGGTGACCGGGCGCATCGGCGTGCCGGATCACGAAACGCGCCGCGCGGTGATCGGGCTGATCGTCAGAGGGACGAACGAGCGGGTCGGCGCGCTGACCGGACGGTTGGGGAACCTGCCGGGGGTTACGGTGAAGAGCGCGCTGACGAGCAAGGAATAAAGGAGAAACATGAAAATGATTAAGAAGATGATGGGCCTGCTGCTCTCCCTGCTGCTGGTTTTGGCGCTCGCGCTGAGCGCGCAGGCGCAGGACGCGGTGAACGTCGTCGCCCTCAAGGGCCCGACGGGCATCGGCATGGTGAAGATGATGGACGAAAACGACGGCACGTACGCCTTTACGCTCGCCGGCGCGCCGGACGAGGTGGTGGCCGCGATCGCCAGCGGCTCCGCGGACATCGCCGCCGCCCCGACCAACCTGGCCGCCTCGCTGTTCAGCAAGACGAACGGCAACGTGCAGCTGCTGGCGCTCAATACCCTGGGCGTGCTGCACATTCTGGAAAAGGGCGACAGCGTCAGGAGCGTCGGCGACCTTTCGGGCAGAACCCTCTACGCGACCGGGCAGGGCGCGGTGCCGGAGTACGTGCTCAACTACATCCTCGCGCAAAACGGCCTGGAGGGAAAGGTGAACGTCGAGTACAAGGCGGAGCACAGCGAGCTTGCGACGCTGGCCGCAGCGGGCGAGGTCGATCTCGTGATGCTGCCCGAGCCGAACGTGACGAGCGTTCTGATGAACAACGCGGACTTCCGCGAGGCGCTGGACGTGACGGAGCTCTTCAGCGAGGCGGCCGAAAAGGACGGAAAGGCGGGCACCGCGCTCTCCATGGGCTGCGTGATCGTGCGGCGGGACTTCGCGGAGAAGAACCCGGAGAAGGTCGCCGCGTTCCTCGAAGCCTACGGAGCGTCGGTGGCGTTCGTAAACGGCGACGTGGATGCGGCCTCCGCGCTCGTCGAGGCGCAGGGCATCCTGCCCAAGGCGGCGGTGGCCAAGCGGGCGATTCCGAACTGCCACATCGTCTTCGTGGAGGGGGAAGAGATGAAGACGCAGATCGAGCCCTTCTTTGAAATGCTCTTTGAAGCGAACCCCGCCTCGGTCGGCGGGAAGCTCCCGGCGGACGACTTTTACTATGCGCGCTGAGAAAAGACGCTGGGCGGGGAAGTGCTTCTCCGCCCTTTTTTGGCTGTGCCTTTGGGCGCTGTGCTACCGCGCCGTGGGGCAGGATCTGCTGCTCGCCTCGCCCGCGCAGGTGGCGGCAAGGCTCGCCTCGCTCGCGGGCGAGGCGGCCTTTTGGCAGACGGTCGCCGCCTCGCTTCTGCGCACGGTGCTGGCCTACGCCCTGGGCGTGGGCGCGGCCGTGGTTTTCGCGGGCGCTTGTAGCGCCCTTCCCCTGCTGCACGACGTGTTTGGGCCCGCGCTTGCGGTCGTGCGCGCGACGCCGGTGACCTCGTTCATCATCCTGGCGCTCGTCTGGCTGCGCTCGGACAAGGTGCCGGTGCTCACGGGCTTTCTGATGGTGCTGCCCATCGTCTACGCCAACCTCATGGAGGGCATCGCCTCCACGGATCCGCAGCTCCTGGAAATGGCCCGCCTGTACCGCTTTGGCGCGCTGCGCACGCTGCTGCACGTGTACGTGCCCTCGGCGCTGCCCACGTTTGCGGCGGCGTGCGAGGCGTCGATCGGCCTTTGCTTCAAGGCGACGGTCGCGGCGGAGGTGCTGGGCGTGCCGCGCAGCGCTATCGGCACGCGGCTGTACAACGCGAAGATTTATCTGGAGACGGACGCGCTGCTCGCGTGGACGGTGGTGGTCATCTGCGTCAGCATGGCGCTGGAGCGGCTGTTCGTCCTCGCGCTGCACGCGCTTTCGCGCCGCGGCGCGGCGAAGGGGGAGGCGGAGCATGCGCGGTCTTGTTGACGTGAGCAAGCGGTATGGCGGGCGCGCGGTGCTTTCCCATTTTTCGCTTTCCCTGCCGGAGACGGGAGGTGTGTGCCTGTTTGGCCCGTCGGGCTGCGGCAAGACGACGGCGCTGCGCCTGCTTTGCGGGCTGGAAACGCCGGATGCGGGCCGCGTTGAGGGCATGGCGGGGCATCGCATCGCCTGTCAGTTTCAGGAAGACAGGCTGCTGCCCTGGTACACGGTACGAAAAAACCTCGCGCTCGCCTGCCCGGACAGGGCGGATCGCGTGGACGAGTGGTTGTCCAGGGTAGGCCTCTCGGACGCGGGGGATAAGCTGCCCGGCGAGCTTTCCGGCGGCATGCGCAGGCGTGCGGCGCTGGCGCGGGCGCTGCTGTTCGGCGGGGACGTGCTGCTGCTGGACGAGCCGCTGGCGGAGCTGGACGACGCCATGCGCTTTCGACTGCTGGACGCAATCGCGGAGCACATGCCGGGCAGGCTGACCGTGCTGGTGACGCACAGCCGGGACGAGGCCGAGCGCCTGGGCCTGCGCGTCGTTCAGATGCCGGAGCGCGATGAAACGAGGGAGGAAGCATGACGCGGATCGAGCGCATGAACGCGCAGATTTTGTGGATGATGAGCCGCTACCTGAACGAAGCGCCGGACTTCATCCGCCCTGCCGAGGTGCGGGAGCTTGCGGAAAGCTGCGGCCTGCCGGTGCAGGAGGCCTTTTCCCTGCTGCTTGCCGCTTCCTGCGGGCTGAACGTGGACGGGCAGCCGCAGGATCGGGAGCTGTACCACCTCTACTTCCCGCGGATGGTGCACGCGCTTTCGCCGGAGGCGTTTGAGGCGGATCCGTACTACCGCGCGATCCGCGTGGAGCGCGCGCGGCACGGGCGCTGCGAGCTGCGGCGGCAGCGGTTTCAGCCCTGCGAAGCGTTCGTCTGCGGCGACATTGAACGCCTTGAAGACGGAAGGGCGGTGCCGCAGATCGGATTTTTTGAGCGAGCGTTTGAATATCCCGCCATTTTGGAGGGCGGGCGCGAGTGGATGACCGTCACGCCCAACGAGATCGCTACCATGCGGGCGCCCGTTTCTCGCGCGCACGGTTGCGTGCTGACCTACGGATTGGGGCTCGGCTACTTTGCGTTTATGGCTGCGCGCAAGGACGCGGTCGAGTCGGTCACGGTCGTGGAGCAGAGCGCAGATGTGATCGCGCTTTTTAAGCGCCACATCCTGCCGCAGATGGCCTGCGGGGGAAAAATTCACATCGTGCAGGGCGACGCCTTTGCGTTTGCAGGCGCGCGCACGGCGGAGGACGGATTTACCTTCGCGTTTGCCGACCTTTGGCACGACGCTGGCGACGGCATCCCGATGTACAGGCGGCTGAAGGTGCTGGAGACGCGAAATCCGGGCACCGAATACGCTTACTGGATCGAGCAGTCGATGCGGTGCTACCTGTAGAAAATGAAAACGGCCTCGCGCGAAAGCGCGGGGCCATTTTGGACCTAGACGGAATGTTTCCTGCGAAGCGCTGTGGCGTAGAGCGTTTCCGCGCCCTTCGCGGCGATCAGCGTAAAGAGGGGCAGGTACAGGAGCAGGTAGCGCGAGCGTCCCTCGAAGAGCAGGATGGAGAGCGTAAGCCCCAGCAGCGCGAGGCGAACGACGGCAAAAGCGCGGGCATGCGATTCCTTCCCCCAAAGGGAAACGACGCAAAGCGCGAGCGCAAGCAGCCAGAAGCCCTGCGCAAAGTAGGCGAAGTTCTTTTGGTAGCCCGGCAAGTCCTCGTAAGCGATGGACTGAAACACGCGGCTGAGTTTTGTGCGTACGGGCGGCTTGCCCGTATAGCGAAAACCGTCTATGGCGCCGTAAAAAAAGGTGCCGTCCGCATAGATCCAACAGGATTTTTCATAAAGAAAGCGCAGGTATCCGGGTAGGCCGAAATCCTTCACGCGTTGGACGTATTCTCCAAGCGTATAAACAGTGCGTTCTTTAAGCGTAGGCAGTGCGGCGGTTGACGAGACGTCCTCGCTGTCCCATGCGCCATAAGAAAATAGACCGCCTTGCACTTTTCTCTTTTCGACCCCCATCATGAGCTGCTGCGTCACGGGAAACTGGTAGCGCTCCCGCATCTCCGGCGTGATATAGGGAGAAAGCTTCGCGTCACGGTAGGCTGTGAAAAGCGCGGAGGCGGCGAGAAACCCACATAGGGCGCACGCGCCGCCCCGTGCAAGCCTGCTCACGCTGGCGCGTGAAAAGGGGTTCGCAGTCATTTCGATCAGCACGACGGCGATGGACAGGATCAGGCCCTGCGGTTTGGTTTTCATGGCGAGAAGCGATAGGAAGCCCATCAGGCAGCAGAGAACCAGACGAAAGGAGCGTCTTGAGCTGCTGCGTACCCGAAGCCACAGGTAGAGCAAAAGCGGGGGAAAGAACATGCCGCAGGTATCGGTGTAAGGTACCTGCGCCCACATGTTCATGCCGACCATGAAAGCGCTCAGCGCGAGGTAAAGGTACGCTCCCTCACGGGAGAGCAGCCTTCGTGCGCACAGGAAACCAAACGCGATTGCCGTATCGGTCAAAAGAACGGCCACGAGCGATGCGATCAACGGATCGTTCGTAAACCCAGCGGCATGTGAGAGCGAGAACACGCGCTCAAAGAAGAGCAGGAGCGCTTCGTTGTTGGGGTATTGCGCAAAGTACGTGGGAACGCGGAGCCAACCGTCCTGCAGTTCGCCAGCGCCCAGGACGATCGAACCGCAATCCCAGCCGTAAAGCGTATAGGTGGCGCGCGTAAACCAGATTTGCAGAACAAACACGCACAGACAGGCGAGGACGGCGAGGATGCACAGCGCCGTTTGCGGGATCAGCCGGATGCAGACCGCGAGCAAAAGAAGGGCACATGCGGCGAACCCAAGGAAGATCAGCATGCGGCCGGTTTCAAAGCGCGGCGATAGGGTGATGTTAGCGAACAGCGTATTTCCAAACATGAGCGCAATAAAGGCGGAAAAGAGCACCGCGAGCACGCGATAGAGCGTGGAAGCGTTTCTCTCCTTCACAGAATCCCTCCCCATGAAAAGGGCCGTCGTGCGGTTCACCGCACGGCGGCCTTGTCGGCGGCATCAGTACGCGATCTTCTTTTCGATGTAGGCGACGAGGTCGTCCACGTGTACCTTGTCCTGCTGCATGGTGTCGCGGTCGCGGACGGTGACGATGCCGCTCTCCTGCGTGTCGAAGTCGACGGTCACGCACATGGGCGTGCCGATCTCGTCCTGACGGCGGTAGCGCTTGCCGATGGAGCCGGTCTCGTCGTAATCGACCATGAAGTGCGCCGCGAGCCTCTCGTAGACCTCCGTGGCCAGGCCGCCCAGCTTGTTCTTTTGCAGCGGCAGCACGGCGCACTTGAAGGGCGCGAGCGCTGGGTGCAGGTGCAGCACCACGCGGCTGTCGCCGCCCTCGAGCTCCTCCTCGTCGTAGGCGTCGCACAGAAACGCGAGGAACGCGCGGTCCGCGCCCAGGGAGGGCTCCACGCAGTAGGGGATGAACTTTTCGTTTGTCACCGGGTCCAGGTATTCCATGGACTTGCCGGAATGCTCCTGGTGCTGCTTGAGGTCGTAGTCCGTGCGGTCGGCGATGCCCCACAGTTCGCCCCAGCCGAACGGGAACAGGTACTCAAAGTCGGTGGTCGCCTTGGAGTAGAAGGCCAGTTTTTCCGGCTCGTGATCGCGCAGGCGCAGGTTTTCTTCCCTCATGCCCAGATTCAGCAGCCAATCGCGGCAGAAGGAACGCCAGTAGTTGAACCACTCGAGGTCTTCGCCGGGCTTGCAGAAGAATTCGAGCTCCATCTGCTCGAACTCGCGCACGCGGAAGATGAAGTTGCCGGGCGTGATCTCGTTACGGAAGGATTTTCCGATCTGCGCGATGCCCGCGGGCAGCTTCTTGCGGGTGGTACGCATGACGTTCTGGAAGTTGACGAAGATGCCCTGCGCGGTCTCCGGGCGCAGGTAGATTTCCGTCGCGGAGCTCTCGTTGACGCCCTGATGGGTCTTGAACATCAGGTTGAACTGACGGATGCCCGTGAAATCTTTCTTGCCGCAGACCGGGCAGACGATGTCGTGGCCGTCGATGTAGGCTTCCAGCTCCGCGTTGGACCAGCCGTCGCCCGTCTCCTCGCCCTTGGTGAAGTCCTCGATCAGCTTGTCCGCACGAAAGCGCGCCTTACACGCCTTGCAGTCCATCAGCGGGTCGTTGAAGCCGCCCACGTGGCCGGAAGCCACCCACACCTCGCGGTTCATGAGGATCGCGCAGTCCAGGCCGGTGTTGTACCGGTTCTCCTGCACGAACTTCTTCCACCACGCGCGCTTGACGTTGTTCTTGAATTCGACGCCCAGCGGACCGTAATCCCATGAGTTGGAAAGGCCGCCGTAGATCTCGGAGCCCGGGAAGATAAAGCCGCGGTTTTTGCATAGCGCGACGATTTTGTCCATCGTCTTTTCCATGATGTACCCCTCCTCTATATGAATAAAAACAAAAGCGGAAGGCCCCTCTGCCGCCTTGGGCTGCGCGGGCTTCCTCGCCCGCGCGCGCCAAGGGACGAAAGTTTCCTTCCGCGGTTCCACCCTTGTTGACGGATCACTCCGCCCACTTTATCGGCCGCCATCCGCTCGGGGCTTGCCGGGCCCGTCCTGGCAGCATGACAGCATGTACATCATACGAGACGTTTGGGCATTTGTCAAGGATGCGGCGGCAAATTTTTTCGGACGATACGTAGCTTTCAACCGCTGATACGTTAAGAAAAGCGTATTTTCTGACAAAAATTGCGATAGGCCTGCCTGTATGCTTATGCTATGATGGACTTAACAAATACAAACATCTAAGGAGGTTGTCAAGGTGAAAAAAAGAAATGCAAAGTTTGCGCTTACGCTCGTTTGTGTCCTGCTTCTCTCCTCGTTATCGTGCTTTGCTGCGGCGGAAGACGGACCCGTAACGCTTCGCTTTATGTGGTGGGGAAGCGATGCACGCCATGAGGCGACGTTGAAGGTCATTGACGACTACATGGCGCTGCACCCGGACGTAAAGATCGAGGCCGAATACGGCACGGACGATGGTTATTATCAGAAGCTGACCACGCAGCTTGCGAGCGGCACAGAGCCGGACATTGTACAGATCGTGGCCGAATGGTTTGCGCCTCTGGCGGGCGATGGATCAACCTTTGCCGAACTCGATAACGGCCAGATCGACACAGCCGGGTTTGATCAGGCTTATATCTCATCTGTTTGTACGGTAGACGGGCATCTTCGCGCGCTGCCGACGGGCATCGGCGGTCAGATCATGGCGGTCAATACGTCCTTTTTTGAGCAGTATGGCATTCCGCTCGACACGAAGTGGAATTGGGATAACCTGATGGAGTGGGGGAGGAAGATCCACGAGCAGAATTCGGAGGCATACTTGCTCGGCGGTTTTTATGGCGACGATTCAACCCCCGTTGGCATCGTGCTCAAGTTCCATGTGCTTCAACAGCTGGGAATCGGTCCTTGGGTGAGCGACGACTATGAACTGGGCTTTACGGTCGAGACGCTGGCCAATACGTACAGGTACTTTTTGGAGCTCATCGATGAGGGAGTGTTCCAGCCGTTGGACGAAACGATCGTCGCGATGACCCCACTTGAAAACATGCGTTGGGTCGAAGGCAATGTGGGCATGATGCACGCGATGACTTCAACGATTTCATCGTTTGAGGTGGAGGGATTTAACGTCGACGTGGCCAACTGCCCGGTGGCAGAGGATGCAAAGGACTCCGGTTTCGGCGTCACACCGACTCAGCTGCTCACAGTGTCCGCGAATTGCAAGCACCCTGAAGCCGCGCGGGACTTTCTGAATTACTTCTACAATGATCCGCAGGCGATTCAAACACTCAAGGAGGTCCGCGGTTCGCAGCCGACCAGCGGCGGCGCGGCTGTGCTCGCAGAGGCCGGACTAGTCAGCGAGCGCAACGCGAAAGCAATGGACATTTGTCGGGCAACTGCGTCCAAGTACACGACGATGGTCGGCTTCCTGACAGAGTTCAACGTGCCCTACTGCGATATTACCAATGAGGTGCTGTTTGGGGAGATAACGCCGGAAGAGGGTGCTCAAAGGCTCGTCGACGAATACACCGAGATTATCGCGCAATTTAAGGCGAAACAATAAATTTTTCTCGGGAAACGGCGTCCTAGGCGCCGCTTCCCGCTTTTTCTAGGGAGACGTTTCCATGCAGGAGGAGGATGTTATGGTTGCCCGACGCACGGCCGTTGCGGTGCAGCGCAGAGC
The DNA here is from genome assembly GCF_900199405.1 of Beduinella massiliensis. Classification (NCBI taxonomy): domain Bacteria; kingdom Bacillati; phylum Bacillota; class Clostridia; order Eubacteriales; family Beduinellaceae; genus Beduinella; species Beduinella massiliensis. The sequence goes on along the minus strand of NZ_LT963430.1, from coordinate 3,453,832 downwards.
CTTTTTTTCCAAACAAGATGTAGGCCTGCTGTATATCGCCCCATGGTTTATCGGTTTTCTGATTTTTATGCTGTATCCCATGATCCAGTCGCTGATCTACTGCTTTTTTGATTTCAATTTTCTGAGCAGTATGAAGTACGTCGGCCTGCAAAACTTTCAAAGAGTTTTCAAGCACAAGGACTTTGCAAAGTCCGTCAAGGCGACGCTGACATTTGTACTGTTTGCGGTTCCCGGGAAGCTTATTGTAGCGCTGTTGCTGGCAATGCTTCTCAACAACAAGCTGAAAATGGTAAACGTTTTCCGAACGCTCTTTTACCTGCCGTCTATCGTCGGCGGTTCGGTCGCGGTAGGAATTCTTTGGCGGTTGATGTTCGCCAAACAGGGGCTTATCAATACGCTGCTTGCAACGCTAGGCTTATCTGGGCACGCGTGGCTGGGAGATCCGAAGACGGCGATATATATCATCTGTTTGCTGCCCATGTGGCAGGTAGGCTCCTCGATGGTGACCTTCCTCGCGGCGCTCAAGCAGGTGCCGGACTATCTCTATGAGGCGGCGATGATCGATGGGGCCGGGCGCCTGCGCCGGTTCTTTCAAATCACGCTGCCTATGATATCGCCGATTGTCCTGTTTAACCTCGTCATGCAAGTCATCAGCGGTTTTCAGGAGTTTGCAACCCCCATGATCGTGACAGCTGGTGGGCCCATCAAGACGACCTACCTGTACGCCATGTTTATCTACGAACAAGCCTTTTTGGAACTCAAGATGGGCTTTGCCTCGGCGCTTTCGTGGGTGCTGTTCGCGGTGATCCTCGTATTTACGGCGCTTATCTTCTGTACGTCGGCTAAATGGACGTTTTATGAGGATGGAGGAAAAGGCGTATGACACACAAAAAACTGCTTATGCGGGCATGCAAGCGCCTCTCGCTCAATGTGGTTCTGATCCTTTTAAGCCTCGTATTCATTTATCCTTTCATCTGGTTGCTGCTGGGCTGTTTTAAGTCCAACCAGGAGATTTTCAGCGATTCGCTGGGCCTTCCTGCTTCGTTTGATTTCAGCGTGTTCAGCGAGGGCTGGAAGGGAAGCGGGCAATTTACATACGGTCGATTTTTCCTCAATACGTTTGAGGTCGTAATCCCGGTCGTGCTGTTGACGCTTGCCTCGGCGCTGTTCGTAGCCTACGGCTTCGCGCGGTTTCATTTCAAGTGGAAATCGTTCTTCTTTACGCTGATGATTTCGACGATGATGCTACCTGCCTCCGTTATCCTCATTCCCCGGTATATGATGTTCAGCCAGATGGGCTGGATTGACACGTACCTTCCGCTGATCGTACCTACGATGTTCGGCGGAGGCCCGTTCTTCATCTTCCTCCTGATTCAGTTTCTTCGAGGTCTGCCTCGAGAACTGGATGAAGCCGCAATCATCGACGGATGTGGAAGCTTCAAGACACTCGTATATGTACTGCTGCCTCTGTGCGTACCGGCGCTCTTTTCTGCCGGGGTGTTTCAGTTTATGTGGACGTGGAACGATTTCTTCAATCAGCTCATCTATATCAACTCGGTGTCCAAGTACACGCTGTCGCTGGGGCTTCGTATGTCGCTTGATACGACCACCAACGTGCAATGGAACAAATTGTTTGCCATGAGCCTGATTTCCGTGCTGCCCCCAATTATTATGTTTTTCGTGGCACAGAAATATCTGGTGGAGGGCATCGCCACCAGCGGCCTCAAATGAGCGGGGGGTACGTTTATGTATCGGCCTGTGCGGATGAATGTATCCACGTTCTGCGGGTACACGGAGAACGAATGGAGCGGGCGGCGGATATCAAGGTGAAAGGCGGCCCGCGTACGCTCGTCTTTTCGCGCAACGGCAAATACATGTACGTGGCTACGCAGTCGGGCGAGGTGGCTTTCTTTACAAGGGAGGATGCAGCGCACCCGCGGGAACAGGTGAGACTGACCGCGGATCAGAGGTTATGTAACCTGTGCCTTTCACCGGACGAAAACACACTGATCGGCACGAGCTATTGCGGCGGGCAGGTGGAATGCTGGGAGCTGGAGGGGCAGAGCGCCGGCAGGCATACGCTCGTAAGGACTGCGTTTGCGGCGCATTGCGCCGTATTTATGGATGAACGTCGCTTTGCGGTCGTCCATCCGGATACACGAAGGCTCTATTACATGACGCTCGATGCGCCGGGGAGCGTACAGATAGCCGGATTTTGCGAAATGCAGTACGACCTGAGACACCTCGTGCACAAAGCGGGAACGGACTGGTATTACGGCATCACTTATGAGGACAACGCAATCTGCGCTCTCAGACGTTCCGGCGGTACGCTTCATCTAGAATCCGCTCTATCCTCGCTGCCGGACGGCTTTGCCGGATATAGCATCGGGTCGGACATTCAGCTTGGAAATGACGGGTACCTTTACGCTGCGAACCGGGGGGCCGATGACATCGTTGTTTGCAGGGCAGAAGGGGCGCGAATTCGGAAGCTAGGCTTTATAAACGTCGATCCGGAGCCCATCAGTTTTTGTCTTAATGAAGAAGGAAATACGCTGTATGCGGCGGGAAAACTGAGTGGAAGACTTTATGCCTGCCGTTTGAGTTCGGACCACAGAAGCGTAGAAAGAAAGATGACCTTGGACGTGGGGCGCGAAGTGCTGTGGATTGCCTATAGGAGTGATAAAAAATGAAAAAACTGAAAGCAGACGGCGGCTGGACGGAAGAAACAGAAATTTGTACCCGACAATGGCGGGCTGCCGTCGTCCAAAGCGAGAACTACCCGCATTTGCACAGCCCTTGCAGGATCGAACGGCACCTGGACACAGACGAACTGTTTGTCGTGTTAGGCGGCCTCCTCGCCGTGGGCGTCGCAGAATCCGGCGAGGGCAGTGTCCGCTGGATGCGTTTGACTGCGGGAGAGACCGTCTGCGTGCCCAGGGGTGTCTGGCATAGCAGCTATGCGCAGGCACCCAGCACGTATCTCCTCGTAGAAGATTCGGATACGGGACCGCAGAATACGGAGGAAATCATACGATTTATCCCGAAAATGGAGGATTAAGGCCGGGCACATGCCCGGCCTTGAGGCGTTTAAGCGTTTCGCCGTACTGCAATGCGATATGCGCCGGATTGTAGCGCCAGTTGAATTTCTTTCCCCTTCCCAACCTCACGGATTGCGTCGCCGAACTCCGAGTCGAACGCGAGAATGTCGGATAAAACCGCCGCGCCTGGAATAAAGACAGCGCTGCAATGAAAGGGGATCGTGAGATCGTACACGATGGAGTCGGCGTGATAGCGCCACGCCACCCGATACTCGCCAGAGGCGGAGCGGTAGCGCACGTCGGCCCAGGAAAGACGCGGGTCTGGCTGGGGACGAATCAGCGCGGCGCGGAAGCCGGGAGCCGCAGGGCGGAGCCCGCCGATGGTCTCATACATCCATTGGACGATGGAGCCATAGGCGTAATGGTTGAGGCTATTCATCCCCGTGCTGCTTATGCGTCCGTCGGGCAGCAGAGAGTTCCAGCGCTCCCAAATGGTCGTGGCGCCCAAATTGACCTGATAGAGCCAGCTGGGGTAATCCTCGCGCAAGAGGAGGGAATAGGCGGACGCGTTGGCGCCATGCGCGGATAGCGCAGGGCAAATGCACGGCGTGCCGACGAAACCGGTGGTTAGCCCACCTTCGGATTCGGCGAGCTTTTCACGAAGCAGAGCAATTAAAGCGTCCTCCCAGGCTGGCGGTACGATTTGCAGGGAAAGGACGAGCGCTGCGGCCGTCTGCGTGCGAACCCGCAACTGACCGTCTTCAAAGTATTCGCGCAGCAGGGCGCTGCGCACCTCTTGCGCGAGGCGGGCGTATCGCGCGTGCGCCTCGTCCTCGTGAAGAACCTCGGCGGCCTGTGTGGTGAGAAAGGCGGAGATATAATAATAGCACGAAGCGATAAGATAGGGATCCGTTCCCCCTGCGCAGCTGTTTGGGTCGGGGTTGTCCAGGGAAAGCCAGTCGGCGAAGTGAAAGCCCGTCTTCCATAGCCGCTGCGCGCCGTCTGCTTCGTCGCAGCGTCGGATGTATTCCACCCAGGCTGTCATGGAAGGAAACTGCTCCTTCAACAGCGCGCGGTCGCCGTACATCTGATAGAGCGTCCAGGGGATGATGGTGGCCGCGTCCCCCCACGCACAGGAGCCATGGACGCTCATCTCGTCGCGGCCGATTCCACGGATGTCCTTCCTGAATACTTCGGGCACCATGTAGGGAACAGACCCCTGAAAACGCCCCTGCTCGAGCAGCATGTCGTGCATGTACTTGCGGTAAAAGGCCGCGCAGTCCATATTATAGCACGCCGTACGGGCGAAGACCTGTGCGTCTCCCGTCCAGCCCATCCGTTCATCACGCTGCGGGCAGTCCGTCGGCACGTCGATGAAGTTGCTCTTTTGTCCCCAAAGCGCGTTTTGAAAAAGCCGGTTGACCTTAGCGTCGCTCGTCTCAATATATCCCGTTCGGTCCAGCGCCGAATGGAGTACGCAGGCGTTTATCCCCGAGAGAGCGTAAAGGTCACCCATTACTTTGACGTACCGAAATCCGTAAAACGTAAAGTGCGGGCGCACATGGCGCGGGACGCCGTCCGAGACGTACGTGTACTCCGCCTTGGCGGTACGAAGGTTTTCACGATAAAAACAACCATCCTGTAAGACCTCGCCGTATTGGAAGGTGACATGCCCGCCGTCGGGAAGAGCGCTGTCGAATTCGACCCATCCCGCCATATTTTGGCCGAAATCAAGCACGGTTTCCCCGCGTTTTGTATGAAGGAGGGCCGGCGAAGAAATGCGCTCATGAACGGTTACGGGCGGACTGAATCGGTCGGCAAGCCGATCGGTACCGAGAGAAAGAGGCGCTGCGTTTTGCCAACAGGTTTCATCGGACAGAAGGGAAAGGCGGCGAGCGTCGGCAATTTCTCCGTCGTAAATGCTGCTGGAAAGAATCGGGGAGGGGGCGAAGCGCCACGCAGTATCCGTAGAAATGTCGACTTTGGTTCCATCGCTCAAAACGATGTGCAGTTCCGCGATCAGGGCATACTGGTCGCCAAAGAGCGCGCTGCGCATGCGCGAACTGAAACGCCCCTTATACCAGCCTTCTCCGAGAAGGACCGACACGCTATTTTGACCGGGAATGAGCGCGTCCGTCAGGTCGAAGGTCTGCGTTTGAAGCCAAAGGTCGTAGTTATTGCAATGGGGACAGAGGTATTCGTCGCCCACGCGGCGGCCGTTAACGTACAATTCGTACAGCCCCAGCCCGCAAAGGTAGATGCGCGCAGAGCGGATCTTGGCGGAAGGCAGGGAAAATTTCCGGAGAAAGAGCGGATGCGAACAGGAAGGCGCAGTGATCCACTGCGCGTTCCAAGGCGTGCCCGCCTTGCCCATTTCGAAAAACACCGTATCAGAGACCGCGCAAGCGCCGGTTTCGTCCGTCGCTTTCACACGCCAATAGTAGCGTGTAAGCGGTTGGGGATGAAAATCTGCTTCAAATGCACAGGGAGAGATGTCCGTGCGCCAGCCGCTATCGAACACAGGCTCGCTGAACGCCGGATCATAGGCGACCTCGATTCGGCAGCGCGTCAGCCGCCTGGAGGCGGAGGATTCCACCGTGAACGAAAAGACGGGGCGGTCGATTTGAAACCCAAGCGGATTGAGCAGATGGCAGGTGCGCAGATGTCGGATATGCATGCCATGATCCCTCTTTCTATGCTTTACAAAATGATAATAAGAGTATAGAATATAATGGGGTTTTATATAATAAAACGAATAAGCTTATTATAGCACAAAACAGGGTGATGGGTATGTATAAAGTTTTGATTGTTGACGACGAAAGAGATGTGCGGAGCGGATATGCGCGCTTTTTCCCTTGGGAATCGCTGGGGTTTGAGGTGGCGATGACCGCTGGGTCGGGGGCCCAGGCCATGGATACGATGAAAAGAATACATATCGATGTAATGATCTGCGATATTGAGATGCCGGATATGAACGGGATTGAGCTAATCCGGGCAATTCGCGCACAAGATCTGGATATGGCGATCGTCGTGCTGAGCGGTCACGACCTATTTGAATATGCGCGCGAGCTGCTTAGCTATCAGGTGGCGGGTTATATCCTTAAATCGGAGAAACAGGCCGTGCTCATGGAACTGATGCGCTCGATTAAGGAGCGGCTTGACGCCCGGGAGCGGGTTGAACAAGATATCGTCAGCCGAGCCCAGCAATATGTAAGCGAGCACTTCGCGACGGCGAATTTGCGAAATGCCGCTGCGTATGTACACGTAAGCGTCCCATACCTGAGCCGCACCTTTAAGGATCGCAGCGGAATGAACTTTAATGCTTTTCTCCTAGACGTCAAGTTGCGCAGAGCGGAAAAGCTGCTGGAGAACAGGGACCGCCGCATACACGAAATCGCGGAAGAACTGGGCTATGCCGACACGCAAAGCTTCAATCGCGTGTTCAAGAAGGCGACGGGCATGACGCCCAAGGAATATCAAAAGAATACACACCGCAACACGTTGAGGGAATCAGAATGCTGAAACGCTTTTTTCTTACCAATCTGTTTCGTCTGACGGCGCTGATGGTTCTTCCTGTGCTCATTCTGGGAAGCGCATTGTATTCAGTCGTCGTACGCGAGCTGCGAGAGGACATCCAGATTAAAAACGCGTACCTGCTCAGCCAGACGCAGCAGGTATGTGATCTCATCTTTCAGGCGTTTGATTCCGCGAATGTGCTCGTCTCGTCCAATTACACGATGGCACGCGCGCTCAAACGAATGTCGCTTGGAAGCGACGTAACGGCAGGTGATTTGTCGGCCCTGGCGAGTTTTCACAACTCGATCGAATCGATCATCGGCTCGAACCCATACATTTATTCCGTGTACGTCTACCTGGACAGGAGCGATAAGTTTTATTCTTCCCAAAGCCGCATGACCGGAATTAACGCGGGGAGTGACAGCCAATGGCTGGAGGCTGTAAGCCACGCGGGAAATGGGGTAGAAAAACGCCTCATGCAGCGTACAGTGCCAGCCATGCACGACTATGAAAGAGACCGGGCGGTTTTAACCGTCTTTCAAAGATTATTTTCCGGCCTCTCATCGGTCACAGGAACGGCGGTTATCAACATCGACATCGAAAAGCTCAGGCAAAACATCCGGGCTATGATGCCATATGAAGGACAGGAAGTTTTTCTGGTGGTGGAAGACGAGGCGTTTTGCATTACATCAACGGCGACGCTTCCTGCTGAAACCGTCGCGCTGATGCAATCGGCGGAAGAAGGAAAGCACACGGTCGAGATGGACGGCGCCGCGGTGTTTGTGAACCGGATTCCAATGAGGCAGAGTGGCTGGACTTTTATGGCGCTGACACCCGCCCGCGCCTTATACGGCGTTCAGCAGCGCATTATTACGGTAATCCTGATCGTAGCGGCGGTCTGTATCGTGCTCGCCATCGGATTTTCCAGGCGCATTGCGAAGGAGAACTACACGAACATCTATGACATTCTGTCCGCGATTGACAAAGCGAAGGTAGGCGAACAGCCTGCCAAGTTCCTTCGCAAGCAGCAGAATGTCTATACCTACATCATACAAAATATCGTGCAGACAGGAATTGTGAATCAGTACATGGCCATGCAGGTGAAGGAAAAGAAGTATCAGATGAAGATTTTGGAGGATGCGGCGCTACAATATCAGATCAACCCACACTTTCAGATCAACACGTTGAGAACAATTTATTGGAAGGCGGTAGAGGTTGCAGGCATGGACGCACCTGTGTCGCGCATGGTGGAAGACATGCTGGATTTCATGGGATACATCCTCTCCGACCCCAAAGCGCCTGTCCTCCTCCAAGATGAGGTCAGACATACGAAGAGTTTTTGCGAAATACTGAGCATGCGCCATGAGGGCGAGGTCATTTTCCATTGGGATTGCCCGCAGGAGCTTGGAGACGCGGTATGCTGCCGCCTGATCCTTCAGCCTTATATTGAAAACGCCTTTTACCATGGACTCCGCGGCGCGCAGAACAAAAGGCGGATCGACATAAAGGGATGGCAGGAAAATGGGGATATATGCATATCCATATCCGATGACGGCGCGGGGATGGATGAGGAAAAGCTGCGCGAGATCCGTGCCAGCCTTGAAAGCGAGGATTTGCCGGAGCACAACATCGGCCTGTGTAATCCGCACCGGCGCATACGACTTCGGTTTGGGGAAGGCTATGGAGTGACGGTGGAATCTAGGCTTGGCGCGGGGACGCGCGTCATGCTTCGCTTCCCCCTGATGCGCGATACCGCAAATGATGCATAAAAGACGCGGGAGGCTGCAGCCTCCCGCGAAGGTTATTCCGGCAGCTCCCGGAACATCTCCATGTAATAACGGCTGGGCAGGTGGTCGAGAAACGAAAACGGCCGCGCGCGCCGGGGGCCGACGTGGCAGCGCATGCCTACGTGCCGGTAGCCGAACGCAGCGGGGGGCACCTTGGTGACGATGTCCGCCCCCTGTTCCACGCGCATGGTCATGAAGACGCGGCGGTTGTACGAATCCGCGAACGCTTTGTTGCCCACGCGCGGGCAGCCGAAGAGCACCACCTCGAAGCAGCGGTCGGGAAAGTTGTACTGCAGATCGACCGCGCACAGCACGGCCAGCGCCGCGCCCCGGGAATGCCCGGTCACGCGGATGCGGCGAATCTGCGGCGTCACCATCCGCTGGAGCCGCCCGCGCACCGCATCGCATTTGTAGGCGGAGAGAAAGCCCTCGTGTACGCGGATGGGCGAGGCTTCGTTGTCGTAAGGAATCGTCTTTTTGCAAAAGCGGAAGTTGCTGCGCCAGTCCGCCTTGGAGTCCGTGCCCCGAAAGGCGATGGTGAGGGTCGAGCCGGCGCGGCGTACGGCGCACTGCACGCCGCTGCGGCGGTCGTCTATAAACGTCATGTTCTCGCCCCGGCAGAGCGGCTGCACGGCAAGGTATGCGTCCGCCGAGAGCTCCATCAGGGAAAGCATTTCCTTTTTATCCATTGGGATCACCCCACATGAGTCTATGCGGCGCGCCCGGACGGGGTGCCAGACGCATTCAGGCGGGGAGACGGACAAAAAAATCCCGCACAGCCTCGGAAGGCCGCGCGGGACAGAGAAAGCGTCAGGCGACGTACTTTTTGAGCTGCTCGGCCACCGGGGTCAGCGCGAGGCCGACCACTACGCCGAAGACGCCCTGAATGATGTTGGGAAACACTGCGCCCAGCGCCGCCGCGAATCCGTACAGCACGCCCTCGAAGAGGAAGTAGCCGAGCACCATCACCGCTTCCGCGCACAGGAAGACGATGAGGTTCCTCAGGAGGTTCTTGCTGTCGCAGACGGCGAAGCGTCCGGCGATGAAGCCCATGGCCGCCTTGATGACGAAGGTGGGAAGGATGTAGGGAAAGTAGCCGCCGATGAGATCGGCCAGCATGGAGCCGACGCCCGCTACGAGCGCGCCGACGGGCCCGGTGAGGAGGGCGGCCAGGAAGATGAAGCCGTCGCCCAGGTGTACGTAACCGTTGGTAATGGGAACCGGCAGCTTGATGACGAAGGTGGCGAGCAGCACGAGCGCGGCCAGCAGGCCGCAGATCGCGAGGTTTTTGGTATTTTTGAGGTTCACGGTGCACACACTCCTTAAAATACTTTGGATTTAAAAGGTATTTGTGAATTGCCGATAATTGTAGCAGAATGCCCCTTTTATGTCAATGCGAAACCTGCTATGATATAGAAAGGATATTTGGGCGTCATGGCCATGGAGGAAATATGCGCGAAAGAGTCGATGTCAGGAAGGCGGCGGTGTATTCCATCGTCATGAACGTGCTGCAGGTGGCGGCGGTCATCGTGCTGGCCGTAATGCTCATCCGCGCGCCCAGCCGTCTGGACATGAAGCTTTACCGGTTCATGATCTTCGTGTGCGCGGTGACCGTCTGCTGGGGCGCGCTGATGGACATCGGCGCGGCGCTGACGCATGTGCGCGCCAAGCGGCAGGCGGACGAAATCGAGGCCGCCTATAAACAGATGGAGGAGCTCAACCGCACGCTGCGCGCGCAGCGGCACGACTTCATGAACCACATCCAGGTGGTGTACAGCCTCATCGAGATGGATGAACCCCAGGAAGCCTGCGACTACATGGACCGCGTGTACGGAGACATCCAGCGCGTCAACCGCGCGCTCAAGACGGACAGCGTGGCGATCAACGCGCTGCTGCAGGCGAAGCTGGCGGACTGCGAGCGGCGCGGCATTCAAATGGAGCTGGATATTCGGGCGAGCTGGAAGAACCTCTCGATGCCGGCCTGGGAGATGTGCCGGGTGCTGGGCAACCTGATCGACAACGCCATCGACGCCATGCACGAGACGAAAGCGCCCCTGCTCGTCGTCTCCCTGTTTGAGGATTTAAAGGCCTGCCGCTTTGAGGTCAAGAACAACGGCCCCGTCATCCCGGCGCAGACGGCGGCGCACATCTTCACGCCCGGCTTTACCACCAAGCGCACGGGACAGGGCATGGGGCTTTTCATCGTGCAGCGCCTGATGCGCGAGTACGGCGGAGATATCGCCCTTTCGAGCGAGGAGGGGCAAACGGTCTTTTCCGGCTATGTGCCCCATAAAAAAGAAGAAATTGGGGAAAAATTTGATACGGATGCAACCAATTCGGACGCTGCGGCGTCTAATAAATGATAGATCACGCGCAGTTCCATTTGTTGCAAAATATGGGCCCAAAATATTACGAAAAGAAATTGACAAATTAACATTTTCGTAATATAATGCTCGTAAGACTAGAGCCGCAGCAGGTGTGTATGCGCTGTGCGAAAGCGGACGCTCCTGTCAAAAGGAACGTGAGAAGGGGTTTTGCCGGGATGAAAAAGATGAAAACCAGAGGGTTCATGGCGGTCCTGATCGGCCTGCTGTTGTCGTGCTGCCTTGCTACCGTCGCGCAGGCGGCTGGTTACAAGGACGTGTACGGCAAGACGCTCGACAGAGTGCGTGTGCGCGCCAAGGCTTCGCTGTCCGCCGATATCGAGGACAACATCGTCTCCGGCGCCTGCGTGTATGCGCTGGATACGGATTACGTCGGCGGAAACACGTTTATCCGCATTCGTTACCGCGATCTGCAGGGCGACATCGCGACGGGCTGGGTCTGCCAAAACGACGGCTCCAAGACGTACGTGAAGATGCTCAGCAAGGCCGACGCGAAGAACTACTTCGGCGTCGAGGGCGGCGACCTGCCGTCCAAGCGAGTGGGCACGTTCACGCGCTCGGACAAGACGAGCTCCAACAACACGTCGGGCGTTACGGGCAAGTACGGCTACCTGCAAAACGGCTCGTCCGGGTCGGACGTCCGCCGCCTTCAGCAGAAGCTGACGGAGCTCGGCTACTATAAGGGCAACATCACCGGCAGCTACGGCAACCTGACGGAGCAGGCGGTGAAGGACTTCCAGAAGAAGGCCGGTTTGTACGACGACGGCATCGCGGGCCCCGCGACGCAGGCGAAGCTCTTCGGCACCTCGAGCTCTTCGTCCTCCTCGTCCTCAAGCTCCAAGGTCAACCTGACCAGCTCACAGATCAGCCAGCTTCAGTCGGACCTGAAGGAATTGAAGCTTTACGACGGCAGCATCACGGGCAATTACGGCACCAAGACCGAAGAAGCGGTGCGCAAGTTCCAGCGCAAGTACGGCCTTTCCGCGGACGGCATCGCGGGGGAGAAGACGCTCGATAAGATCGCGTCCGTCCTCAGCGGGTCCTCCTCTTCGGGAAGCTCCGGTACGATCTCTACTTCTTCCACCTTAAAGCTCAACTCCACCGGCACGGCGGTGAGGACGCTGCAGCAGAACCTCAAGACGCTGGGCTTCTACGACGGCAGCGTCACGGGCAATTACGGCCCCATGACCGAGGAAGCGGTGCGTAAGTTCCAGCGCAAGAACGACCTTTCCGCGGACGGCGTGGCGGGCAAGAAGACGCTGGAGAAGATCAACGCGGCGATGGGCGGCGGCTCCACCGATGGCTCCGGCACCTCTACGGGCGGGTCGACGACGACGCTCAAGGAGGGCTCCTCCGGCGAAGCGGTGAAGACGCTTCAGGAGAACCTGAAGACCCTGAAGTATTATACCGGCAGCGTCACGGGCAGCTACGGCTCCCTTACCAAGGAAGCGGTGCGCAAGTTCCAGAAGGACAACGATCTGACCGCGGACGGCGTGGCGGGCCCGAAGACCCTCAACAAGATTACAGCGAAGATCACGGGAAAAGACCCGGAGAGCGGCGACGGCGTCATTACCACCCCCACGCTGCGCAGCAATTACGGACGCACGAACAAGGACAAGGTCAACGTGCGCACGAGCCCGACCGGCAATTCCAAGACGATCCTTGCGCTCAACACCTACTTCAAGATCAACAGCTCGATGAGCAGCAACAACTACGTCTGGTACAACATTACCTTCACGGTGGGCGGCTACACCTCCTCCGGCTACATCCGCAGCGACATGGTATATGTGCTCACCAAGTCCGAGGCGGAGTCCTACCTCGCGGGCAATGTCACCGGCGGTGGCGAAGTCGTCGTCAACGGCTACATCAAGGTGACGGCGGACAACGTGCGCCTGCGTCAGGAAGCGAGCACGGACTCCAGCGTGATGGGTACGACCAGCAAGGGCGCTATCTATCCCTACATCAGCACGAAGAAGGACGGCGACGGCAAGAAGTGGTACGGCCTGAAGATCGGCTCCTGGATTCGTGAGGACTTCGTCACCACGAACGTCTCCGACGACGAAATCAAGGGCTCCGGCAGTGGCTCCGGCGGATACCGCACGCTGACGCTCAACATGGAGGGCGAAGACGTCAAGTCGCTGCAGCAGGCGCTGCGCAAGCTGGGTTATTACCCGGAGAGCAAGTCGATCACCGGCCGTTACGGAACCGGTACCGCCGAGGCGGTGCGCCAGTTCCAGCTCGACCACAACATCACGGCGGACGCCAAGGCGGGTCCGAAGACGCAGACCGCGATTTACGCGAAGCTCAACAGCTCCGCATCGACGACGCCGGCGTACGGCCTGGATGGAACGGCTTACTTCAACCCCGACTACTTTGCAAGCAAAGAAGCGATCAAGAAGGCCTGGGGCAGCGGCAAGGCGACGCTGTACGACATCAACTCCGGCAAGTCGTGGAACATCGTCCTGCAATCCGCTGGCAACCACTTCGACGTGGAGCCCGCCACGGCGGACGACACGGCCGTCATGTGTGCGGCCTACGGCGTGGGCAGCGCGCTCGAGCTGACGGACGACAACGGCCACTATAAGCGTCGCCCGGTGCTGCTGACGATCGGAAAGTCGACGTTCTGCGGCTCGATGTACGGCGTGGTTCACGGAAGCCAGAAGGTGACCAACAACAACTATCCCGGTCAGTTCTGTATCCACCTCAAGAACAGCAAGACGCACGGAAGCGACCACGTGGACGACGACCACCAGGCGGCGATCGCCAAGGCCGTCACCTGGGTCAAGAACAACAAGACCAGCGGTGCGGAACCGGGGAGCGTATATCCGGCGCCCACTACCTGATAACCTTCCGCGCCCGGCTTGACAAGCCGGGCGCTTCCGCGTTATAATACATCCAATATCAACACGCGATGAAGCAGAAGAGTACCGCACGGGATGCGCAAAGCGAGCCGGCAGAGGGTGGAAGGCCGGTGCGTGGGCGTGGGGGAAGCGGCTGCCGAGCGGCCTGCCTGAACGGAGTAGGGCGGGACGGCACACCCGTCGTTATGGGCAAGAGAGGGCGCGGCATTTCGCGCCAATCGGAGTGGTACCGCGAATGTCAGCGCCTGTTCGTCCCCGAACGAGCAGGCGCTTTTCTATTTTGGAAAGGAGCATTTTTATCATGAGCGTAAGACCTACGACTTCCAACGAACTGCGGGCGATGTGGCTCAGATTTTTTGAGCAAAAGGGGCACGCGGTGATTCCCAGCGCCTCCGTCATTCCGGAAAACGATCCGACCGTGCTGTTCACCACGGCGGGCATGCATCCGCTGGTGCCGTACCTGATGGGCCAGAAGCATCCGGCGGGCAATCGCCTTTGCGACGTGCAGAAGTGCATCCGCACCGGCGACATCGACGAGGTGGGCGACGCCTCGCACCTGACCTTCTTTGAAATGCTGGGCAACTGGTCGCTGGGCGATTACTTCAAGAAGGAAGCGATCTCCTGGTCCTGGGAATTCCTGACGGGCAAGGAATGGCTCGGGCTCGACCCGGACAGGCTCGCCTTCTCGGTGTTCGAGGGCGACGAGGAACGCGGCATCCCCCGCGACGACGAGGCCGCGAACTACTGGCGCGAAAACGGCGTGAAGGACGACCACATCTTCTTCCTGCCGCGCGCGAACAACTGGTGGGGCCCTGCGGGCCAGACCGGCCCCTGCGGCCCGGACACGGAGATGTTCATCATCACCGACAAGGAGCCCTGCGGCCCGGACTGCTCGCCCGCCTGCGACTGCGGACGCTACCTGGAGATCTGGAACGACGTGTTCATGCAGTACCATAAGAACGCGGACGGCGCCTTTGAGCCGATGGCGCGCAAGAACGTCGATACCGGCATGGGGCTGGAGCGCACGATCTGCGTGCTGAACGGCAAGAAGACCGTCTACGATACCGATGCGTTCACGGGCATCCTCGCCAAGATCGCGGAGCTTTCGGGCAGGGAGTACGGCGCGGACGAGAAGACCACGCGCGCCTTCCGCATCATCGCCGACCACATGCGCACCGCGACGATGATCCTGGGCGACCCGCGCGGCGTCTCCCCCTCCAACGTAGACCAGGGCTACGTGCTGCGCCGCCTCATCCGCCGCGCCGTGCGCTTTGGCATGGAGCTGGGCATGGGCGAGGGCTTTACCTGCGAGATCGCCGCGGTCATCATCGCGCAGTATCAGGACGTGTACCCGGAACTCAAGCAGAACGAGGCCTTCGTGCTCGAACAGCTGAAGCTCGAAGAAGCGCGCTTTGCCCGCACGCTGCGCCAGGGCGAGAAGGAGTTCGCGAAGATGGTCGCCCGCATGGAGGGCGGCAAGGTCATCGACGGCGTCAGCGCCTTCAAGCTCTACGACACCTACGGCTTCCCCATCGAAATGACCAAGGAACTGGCCGCCGAGCACGGCCTGACGGTCGATGAGGAGGGCTTTGCCGCCCGCTTTGAGCAGCACCAGAAGACCAGCCACGCGGGCGCGGAGCAGCGCTTCAAGGGCGGTCTGGCGGACCACAGCGAGCAGACCGCGCGGCTGCACACCGCGACCCACCTGCTGCACGGCGCGCTGCGCAAGGTGCTGGGCGACGAGGTCGCGCAGAAGGGCTCCAACATCACGGCGGAGCGCCTGCGCTTCGACTTCTCCTTTGGCCGCAAGATGACCAAGGAGGAGATCGCCGAGGTGGAACGCCTGGTGAACGAGGCGATCGCGGCGGACGCGCCCGTCGAGATGAAGGAGACGACCGTGGCCGAGGCCAAGGCGGAGGGCGCGATCGGTCTGTTCGAGAGCAAGTACGGCGAAAAGGTGCGCATGTACACCATGGGGCCGTTCTCCAAGGAAATCTGCGGCGGCCCGCACGCGAACCACACGGGCGAGCTGATCTCGTTTAAGATTCAGAAGGAAGAATCCTCCTCGGCCGGTGTGCGCCGCATCAAGGCGGTCATCGGGGCGAAGGCGGAGTAAAGAGAGGGGCACGGGGCCTTCAAAGTATTTTGTAGGCTCCGTAGCCCTTTGCCACAGTGAGGGTGTAAATGAGAAAGAAAAGGATATGCAGAACGCTGCTTGCGGTGGCTGTCATGCTATGCGCTGCGATTTTTGCGGAGACGTTTGTCTTCAATATGCATCATTGGCGGAGTTTGAACTATAAATCGCCTGAAGATATGCGAATGTCTCTGGGGGAAGGCTTCACACAGAATGAAGATGGCTCTTACACGGTGGACGACTTAGGAAACGCTTTTATTTTCATCGATAACATTGAAGCGCCTGTTTATAACCTGTATATCGATGCAGAACGGAACGACACCTGGGATTCCGTGGTGGAGTTCAGACCTTATGCAAACGACGAGGCGAACCAAAACCTCCATCAATTTAAATCCTTTTCTGTACTGTATGAGGTGCCCAGAACACAGTATGCGTTTTTTAACCTTTCAGGTAAGACACGCTCACTGGTTCTTTATCTGGGGGACGACATGCAGGGGGCTCAGGTCAGGATCAACGAGATTAGAATTAACGAGCCGATGCCTCTTTTCTTTTCCTGGATTCGCATGGTGATCGTATTCTTCGTAATGGCGGCGGCTTATGTCCTCCGGCCTTCTGGATGGCTATTTGCACAGCAATATCATCCTTGGAAAAGCCGCCCGCAGGCAGTGCTGATGATTACGCTTACGCTTGTTTATATGGTTTGTGGGTGGAAACTGACACGTCTTAATGAGAATAACATTATCGATGTACCTGAACATCATACACAGTATCAGCAACTGGCCGAAGCCATGGCTGAGGGGCAACTCCATCTGCTGGAAGAGCCCTACGACGATCTGAAGGAGATGGAAAATCCCTACGATTGCCAGCTTCGCACAAGCGATGGTGTTAGCTTTAAATGGGATACGGCCTTTTATAATGGACACTATTACGTATATTTTGGCGTATTGCCCGAGCTCCTTTTATACCTTCCGACTTATGTTCTGACGGGCAGCCACATGGAGAACTGGATGGCGACAGCTATCATGACCATTGTTCTCATTGGAGGGCTTAGCGCACTACTGCATCGAATTGTGCAAAGATATTTTTCAACTGCCCCCTTGGCGCTCGTAGTAATTCTTCAACCGACGCTTATCGTTGCGGTTGGCACACTCACCATGGCGGTCGATGCATCGCTGTATGTTATTCCTGTAGTGGCTGGATTGGCGTTTGCTTCCTGGGGACTATACTTCTGGTTTTCGGCTGATAGGGGGATGGGACGCCCGCTTTCCTGCCCAATGCTTACGTTGGGGTCTCTTTGTATGTCGCTCGTCGCTGCATGCAGGCCGCAGATTCTTTTGGGTGGCTTCGTCGCGTTACCGCTGTTCATGCATCGTCTTCGAGATGTGCGCCTAAAGGATGTGGTTGGTTTTTTTCTGCCAATTATTGCTGTGGCTTCAGGGATAATGCTCTACAATGCCGCGCGCTTTGGCTCGCCGTTTGACTTTGGAGCGACCTATAATCTGACAACCAACGACATGACACGCCGGGGCTTTCGACTTGACCGTATTGGAACGGGCTTGTTTTATTATCTGTTCCAGCCTTCCATATGGCAGGGGATCTTCCCTTATGTGACGGCCAGCTCGGTGCTGACAGCGTATCGGGGCGTTACGATCGCAGAGCCTATGTATGGCGGAGCGCTTGTAGGGATTCCTGCGGCTTGGCCAATATTCGGACTATGTATCGTGAAAGACGAATTGAGAAAACGCCGACTCTACGGCGTAAGTTTACTCTTGATTGCTGTTTCGGTTTGCGTTGCGGTGCTGGATACGCAAATGGCCGGCATTCTTTCCCGTTACATCTTTGACTTTATGCTGTATCTGATGATAATCAGCATCTGCGTTATTCTGGCAATGACAGAAAGGGCCAAGAGCACACAATATGAAAGATATTTATATTTCGCGGTGCTCTTCTTCTGCGCGACGACCATAGTTTTCTATGCACTCAGGCTGTTTGTGCCGGGCGATCGGGCGCTGAACGAATCGATGCCGGTACTGTATCAAAATGTAAAAACGTTAATAGACTGGATGAGCTAAGGAGTAAGACAAATGCCGATGCTGGACAAACCGCTCCGCGAGCTGGAGCAATACAGGGGCATCAATCCCCGGCCCGCGGACTTTGACGCGTATTGGGCGCGGGCGCTCGACGAGATGCACGCGCTGGGCACGGATTGTACGCTCGCGCCCGCGGAGTTTCAGGTGCCGGGCGTGGCGCGATGCAGCGAGCTTACGTTCACGGGCGTGGGCGGAGCGCAGGTGCATGCGCGCTTCATGCAGCCGCTGATGTTTTCGGGCAAGCGCCCCGCGGTGCTGATGTTTCACGGCTATAAGGGAAAGGCGGATAGCTGGCGCAGCATGCTGGCCTTTGCCGGGGCGGGGTTCGCCGTCGCGGCGATGGACGCGCGCGGCCAGGGCGGCGCGTCCGAGGACGCGGCCGCTGCGGGGCAGTCCACGATTTACGGCCAGATCGTGCGCGGCCTGGACGGGGAGCCGGAGGATCTGTTCTTCCGAAGCGTCTTTCTGGATACGGCGCAGCTCGCGCGCATCGTGATGGCGATGGACTGCGTGGACGAAAATCGTGTGGGTGCGACGGGCTTCAGCCAGGGCGGCGCGCTGACGCTGGCCTGCGGCGCACTGGAGCCGCGCGTACGCGCGTTGGCGTCGCTTGGCCCCTTCCTGAGCGATTACGAACGCGTATGGGAGATGGACCTGGACCTCGACGCCTATCAGGAATTGCGCGATTACTTCCGTCACCGCGATCCCCTGCACCGGCGTCACCGCGAGGTGTTTGAACGTCTCGGCTACATCGACGTGCAGCACCTCGCGCCGCGCATTCAGGGACGGACGCTCATGGGCACGGGCCTGCTGGACAATATTTGTCCGCCCTCTACGCAGTTCGCGGCCTATAACCACATGAGCTGTGAAAAGGAGCACCTCGTGTTCCCGGATTACAGGCATGAGGTGCCGCGCGAGTGGGACGAGGCCGCCCTGCTGTGGCTGCTGAGGATGTGACGGCGCAAAGAAGAAAGGGCTCCGCCCCGGATCCCCGCCAGGGATTTTTCCTGAACGGAGATCGTGGGTGCGGGCCCTTTTTTGCGCTGCCGGGAGAGACGCGGATCATTCCCGGACTTGATTCTCCGCGCGCAGCGCGTGCAGACGCGACTGGACACGCTTGCGCACGCTAAGGATCAAGACAAAGATCGCCAGCGTGAGGAGCGTACAGAAAAGGTTGATGACGCTGCCGGTCGAGAAGAAGATTGCGAGGTTGAAAAGGGTGGGGAAGCCCACCAGAAAGAGCAAGAGGGTGTAGAATTCCATGAGCTTTTGCAGGTGGCGCACCTTGGACGCGTTGTCGCTGTACAGGTCGAACGGCCCCTCGGAGGTTCTGCGGCGCAGGTAAACCCAGTTTTGCCAGCGGGCTACAAATTCAATGCCGGATTCCTGCAAAAATTCGAGGTATTCCTGCTGCTGCCCTGGGCTGCCGTCGAGCAGGTCGATGCGGTAGATGTATTCGCCGGGCGCACAGTCCTCGTACGTATAGCAGCAAAGGCAATAACCCGTGAGCGCCCGGCCTCGCTTCGCCTGGTCGTTCAGGTAGAGCTCCTCCTTTTCGGCGTCCACATAATAGTGAAACTCATGCGTCTTCATCTTTCTTCCCTCCCAGAACGGCGATGCCGTTGTCATATAGCTCTCCCAGACGCTCTACCTCTGCGGCGAGCGCCTCGCGCCCGAGCGGCGTCAGGCTGTATTCCTTGCGCCGGGCGTCGCCGGAGGCGCAGGGCTCGATCCACCCCTTGGCGAGCAGGGTGCTGATCGCACCATACAGCGTGCCCGCGCCCAGCGAGACGCGCCCGTGGCTGACCGCCTTGACCCGCTGCATGATGCCGTAGCCGTGCAGCGGCGAGTTCAGCGCCAGCAGAATGTAATACACCGCCTCGGTCAGCGCGCCTTTTTCCTCCATCGTGCGTACCTCCTAAATTATATCGTTGTACGATATATCGTTTGGTGACCTAATTATATCGCGCGGCGATAGGGTTGTCAAGCAAAAGCGGCACGGAAAAATCTTCCATGCCGCTGAAGCCGCGTCAGCCTTTGGCGCCCGTTGTCTTCGATTTGTAATATCGCCGGACGACGTCAAAGGCGAGCTTGCGCGCCTTGCGGTCGTCCGCGATCAGTCCCTTTCTGTTGAAGCCCTCCTGCTGGGCGTTCAGGCGGATGGGCGAGCGGAAGTCGTACAGGATCCAGGGGAAGAAGCCCTGAAGGCGGCCGTCCGCGATTTCGAGCTGCTTTTCGTAGACCTTAGCCTGGTGCTCCTCGGTGAAGAGCTCCTCGTCGCCGCCGTGCAGCCCCGCCCGCGCGCCCGCGCCCGTCTCGCTGATGACCAACGGCTTTTCCGTGCGCGTGCGCTGGAGAATCTCCGAAAGCGGCGCGTAATCGCGGTAATACCAGCCGTAGTATTCGTTGAAGGCGACGACGTCCACGACGTCGGCCAGCCGGTCGCACACGCGCATCTCGTCCACATTGACCAGGCAGGCCGCAGTCGTCAGCCGGGTCGGATCCAGCCGGCGGCAGAGGCGCACGAGCCCGGACATGAAGTCGAAGCGCTCCTGCGTGTCCGGGTTTTCGTTGCCCACGCTCCAGAGGATCACGCTGGCGCGTCCCCTGTCGCGCAGGATCAGCTCCTCCAACTGGCGGCGCGCGCAGGCCTCGGTCTGCGGGTCGGAGAAGTCGATGGCCCAGTAGACCGGGATTTCCTCCCACAGCAGCATGCCCAGCTCGTCCGCGAGGCGCGCCATCTGTTCGCTGTGCGGGTAGTGCGTCAGGCGCATCGCGTTGCAGCCCAGCGCTTTGGCGTCCAGGATCGCCTGCCTCGCGTCTTCCTCGCGCAGCGTGCGCCCCTTGCCGGGCGCTTCCTCGTGACAGCAGACGCCGCGCAGGAAGATTTCC
Organism: Beduinella massiliensis; assembly: GCF_900199405.1. Lineage (NCBI taxonomy): Bacteria > Bacillati > Bacillota > Clostridia > Eubacteriales > Beduinellaceae > Beduinella > Beduinella massiliensis. The sequence continues at coordinate 3,433,130 of NZ_LT963430.1, read as the reverse complement.
TCACCGTTGAGCAGGATGCGCCGTCCCCGCGTTTCGATGCGCCGAAAGCCCACGCGATCCCGCACGCGGTCGCCCTCGCAGGAGATGACGGCGTCGTAGAGCACGGGCGCGTCGGGCGACCAGAGGCTGGGACGGGCCGATAGCTGCCCGCAGGCTGTGCCGTCCGGGGAGACCGCGAGCGTCACGCGGGCGTCCAGCTCCGGCAGGGCGACCTCGACGCGTTCGCCGCCGCGCGCGCCGGACAGCCGGACGCGCACGTCGATTCGTTCATCCGAATCGGGGCTGAGGGCCAGAAAGGCATCCTGTATGAACCGGGCGGGCACGCGCAGCAGCGATACCTCGCGCGTCAGGCCGCCGTAGTTGAACCAGTCGTAGTTGAGGGAGGGCACCTGACGGGCGTCGCGCGCGTTGTCCACCTGTAAGATCAGGCGGTTATGGGAACGGAGCGCGTCCGTCAACTCCACGCAGAACGGCGTGAACCCGCCCTCGTGGCGCGCGAGCAGCCTGCCGTTCAGAAACACGCGGCAGACGTAGTTCGCCGCGCCTATGCGCAGGAACACGCGCTCGCCGGGCCTCTGAGCGGCGTAATCGAACGCGCGCGCGTAGACAGCCGCTCCCTCGTAGAGCGCGTAGCGCGCATCCGCGCAGTTCCAGCAGCCGGGTACCTGCACGGTGGGCCAGGCGTCCAGGTCGTAATCGACGGGCGTGGGGCGTCCCTCGGCGTCCTCGGCCTTTTCCTCGAAGAAGCGCTTGCGAAGGCAGGTGTTATAGGGGTCCGGCGTGAAATGCCAAGGCCCCGAGAGGCTTTCCTGCGCCCGGTCGAAGGGCGCGAGCGCGCTCCCGGGATCGACGGGCGGGATGTCGAACTCGGCGAGAGGGTTGAGGCTCAGGAGCGTTCCGTAGTCTTCCTGCATGCGGTTCATGTGGCGTCACCTTCCTATGTTTCCGCATTATAGGGCGACGCCGGAGGCTTGTCAACCGCGGCTGTTGCGCGTACATGCGGCTTTGGGTATAATAAAGCGAGAATACCGCGAAAAAGAGAGACGCCTTTGGGGGAAGTGGAGGGGGAACCGCGTATGGAGAAAAATGACGTGCTCGCCGTCTATGGCACGGACGCGAGGCAGATGGCGCGGGCGATTTTGGAAGCCGCGAAAATCGAGGAGCTGATCGGCTCGCGGGATGCGCGCATCGCGCTCAAGCCGAACCTGGTGACGGCGCGGCCCGCCGAGGACGGGGGCACGACCCATCCGCTGCTGCTGGCGGGCGCGATCGAATACCTGCAGGAGAAGGGGTTTCGCCGCATCAAAATCGTGGAGGGCTCCTGGGTGGGCGACCGCACGCAGGAGGCGTTCGACGTCTGCGGGTACCGCGCGCTGAGCGAGCGCTACGGCGTGCCGCTCGTGGACACGCAAAGGGACGGTTCGCATGCGGTGGACGCGGCGGGCATGCGGCTTAACGTGTGCGATTGCCTGCGGGAGATCGACTTTCTCATCGGCGTGCCCGTGCTCAAGGGGCACTGCCAGACGGCGGTGACCTGCGCGCTCAAGAACATGAAGGGCCTGATTCCCAACAGCGAAAAGCGGCGGTTTCACACGATGGGGCTCATGAAGCCCATCGCCCACCTGAACGCGGCGATCCGCCAGGACTTCGTGCTGGTGGACGCGATCTGCGGCGACCTGAACTTTGAGGAGGGTGGGAACCCCGTTCCGCGCGGGCAGGTGCTGGGATTTCGCGACCCGGTGCTCTGCGACGCCTGGGCCTGCGAGGCGTTGGGCTACGCGCTTTCGGACGTGCCCTACGTCGCCATGGCGCAGGCGCTTGGCGTGGGCAGCGCGGACGTGCAGGCGGCGCGCTTGACGGAGCTGAACCGTCCCCAGCGCCGGGAGGGGACTGCGCAAAGGACGCGCCGCGTCGCGGCGTTGAGCCGCTGCGTGCGCGAAAAGGACGCGTGCAGCGCCTGCTACGCCAGCCTGATTTACGCGCTTGAGCGCCTTAGCGTGGAGGGCATTCCCGCGCCCCGGGAGGTCTGCATCGGCCAGGGCTGGCGCGGGGAGCGAGGAGAGCTGGGCGTCGGCCAGTGCACCTGCGGCTTTGCGCGCTTCGTGCCGGGCTGCCCGCCGCGCGCGGCGGACGTGTTTGCCTGTTTGAAGGAACGGGCGGGGGAGGCGTGACGCATGCGCATTCTGATCGACGCGGACGGCTGCCCGGTGGTGAGCGCGTGCGTCGCCTGCGCCAGGCGGTTTGACGTGCCGGCGGTCATCCTCTGCGACGAGGCACACGCGATCGAGCGCGAGGGAGCGGAGACGGTCACCGTTTCCAAAGGCGCGGACAGCGTGGACTTTCATCTGGTAAACATGGCGCAGCCCGGCGACGTCGTGGTCACGCAGGATTACGGGCTCGCGGCCATGGCGCTCGCCCGGCGCGCGCGGGCGCTGAACCAAAACGGCATGGAGTACACGCCGGAAAACATCGACGGCCTGCTGCTCGCCCGCCATACTGCGCGCAAAATCCGCAGCGGCGGCGGGCGGATCAAGGGGCCCCGCAAGCGCACGCGCGCGGAGGATGAGGCGTTTGAACGCGCGCTGGAAAGAATCATCCGGGAAGAACAGAAGCGATAAACAGGGCGGCCTTCACGCGCGTGAAGGCCGCCCCGTTTTATGTCAGGCGCCATTGGCGCGCCTCAGCCGATTCCGCCGTAGAGAATGCCCAGAATGAAGACGACGACCGCGAGCGGCACGTACACAAAGCGCGCCGCCGGGCCGAAGAGCCTGCCCAGCGGGCGGGCGCGGCCGGTTTCCAGCTCCCGGCGAATTTCGCGATAGCCCAGCACGTAATAGATGGAGACGGCCCCCAGCACCGCGCCGAACGGGACGACGATGATGGTGATGAAGTCCATCCAGCGGCCGACGTCCGGCTCCGCTTCGAGGAACAGGCCGACCAGCAGCGCGATGCCGCCGCACAGCAGCACGGCCGCCCTGCGGGGCAGGTGAAAGCGCGTCTGCCAGGACTCCGAGACCGCCTCGAACATGTTGATGAGGCTGGTGATGCCCGCAAAGGCGACGGAGAGGAAGAACAGCGCCGCAAACAGGCGGCCCATCGGCATCTGACGGAAGATGTTCGGCAGGGTGATGAACATCAGGGGCGGGCCCGCGTTCGGCTCGATGCCGAACGCAAACACCGCGGGCATGATCGCGAGCGCCGCGAGCATGGCGGCCAGCGTGTCGAACACGGCGGTGCGCACGGAGGCGGCGGGGATGTCCTCGCCTTTGGAAAGGTACGTGCCGTAGACGATCATGCCGGACCCCGTGATGGAGAGCGAGAAAAACGCCTGGCCCATGGCCATGACCCAGGTGTCGGCCTTGAGCAGGTCCTCCCAGTGCGGGGTGAAGAGAAAGCGGTAGCCCTCTGCGGCGCCCGGCAGGAAAGCGACGCGCACGGCGAGAAGGGCGAACAGGATGAAGAAGGCGGGCATCAGCACCTTGTTGATGCGCTCAATGCCCTTGGTGGCCCCCAGCATCAGGATTCCGCAGGAAAGCACGATCACCAGCACGTGCCAGGGGACGCTGCCGAAACTGCCCGTTGCCTCGCTGAAGAAGCGCGCGGCGTCCTCGGTGAGGATGGCGCCGGTGAGCGAACCCGCGAACGCGCGCACCACCCAGCCGACGATGATCGCGTAGCCGATGGCGATGCCGAGCGAGCCGAGCAGCGGAATCCAGCCCAGTGCGTAGCCTACCTTGCCCCGGCCTACGCGGTTCCAGCAGTATTCGTACGCGCCGAGCGTGCCGGTCTTCGCGCGCCGCCCGATCGCGAACTCCGCCGAGAGCCCGACGAAGCCGAACAGCGCCACGAACAGCACGTAAGGAATCAGGAATGCGCCGCCGCCGTACTGCCCGACGCGGTAGGGAAACATCCAGATATTGCCCATGCCCACGGCGGAGCCGACGCAGGCGAGCACGAAGCCCGCGCCCGAGCGGAAGCCGCCGTTGGCGTGCGTGGATTCGGAGGGAGCCGTCCTTCTTTTGTCGTTCATCGATGTGTACCTGCCCCTTCTTTTGTCTGCCTTTATACTACCCGATGAATGCGAAAAGGTCAAGGCCCGCTGCGTGAACTGCGCCCTGCGCTAGGCGCGGCGCGCGGCGATCCGCTCCACGCTCGTGAGCAGCAGATCGACGTCCCGCTCCGTGTTGAAGGGGCCGGGGCTCGCGCGCACCGCGCCCGTCTCCAGCGTGCCCAGCAGCTGGTGCGCGCCCGGCGCGCAGTGCAGCCCGCCGCGCACGGCGACGTTGTCAGCGTTCAGCGCGTCGGCGACTTCGCCCGAAGCCATGCCCTCTACGTTGAAGGCGGCGAGCAGGCTGCCCGGCGGCGAGTAGAGGCGGACGCCCGGAATCTGCCGAAGGCCGCCGGTGAGACGCGCGCACAGCGCGCGATGGTGTGATTCGATCTCCTCCCGGTGCTGGCGCACGAAGCGTATGCCCGCCGAGAGCCCCGCGATGCCGGGCAGGTTGAGCGTTCCGCTCTCGAAGCGGTCGGGCATGTCGTCGGGCTGAAACATGCTCTCGGAGACGCTGCCCGTGCCGCCCTGGCGCAGGGGATAGACGCTGAGCCCCTCCCGGATGTAGAGGCCGCCGGTGCCGTGCGGGCCGAGCAGCCCCTTGTGGCCGGGAAAGGCGAGCATGTCCGCGCCCAGCGCCGCGGGCGAGACGGGCACGTGCCCCAGGCTCTGCGCCGCGTCGACGAGCAGCGTCACATTGCGGCGTCGGCAGACGCCCGCGATGCGCCGCACGTCCTGAACGACGCCGGTGACGTTGCTGGCGTGGGTGAGGACCATCAGGCGCGTGCGCGGCGTGATCGCGGAAAGCGCCGTCTCGGGCGTGACGCGCCCGTCCGCGCCGGGCCGCACGAGGGTCAGCGTGATGACGCCCATGCGCGCAAGCTCGCTGAGCGGGCGCAGCACGGAATTATGCTCGAGCAGCGTGGAAACCACGTGGTCGCCGCGCTGCACGAAGCCGTGGATGGCGGTGTTCAGAGCGTCCGTACAGTTTTGACAAAAGACGATGCGCGAGGGATCCTCGACGCCGAGAAAATCGGCCAGCTGCTCGCGGCAGCTCCAGACGATGCGCCCCGCGGCGAGGGAAAGGCGGTGTCCGGAGCGCCCGGGGTTCGCGCCCGCCTGGGTAAGCGCGTCGCTCATCGCCGCCGCCACCTGCGGCGCTTTGGGAAAGCTGGTCGCCGCGTTGTCCAGATAAATCACGAATGCTTCCTCCTGTGCGTTCGTCACGCAGCGACGCCGCGCGCAATACAGTATATTAAGCGCGCGGCGCATGATGACAAACGGGCCGCGCGGACAAGGCAGGATACGAGGAGGAAATGAGCATGGACGAAGAGGTATTCGGCATCGCGGCGTTCCGTTCGCGCCAGCAGGTGCTTCGCTTCGAGGGCGCGCTTCGGCGCGCAGGCATCCGCACGCAGGTCGTCGCCACGCCGCACGACGTGGCCATCGGCTGCGGGCTCTCGGTGCGCTTTGAGACGGAGGATACGAGCGCGGTGCTGGACGTCTACAACAAGACGCGGCCCGGCAACCTGATCGGCTTTTATCACGTGGACCGGAGCGGCGGCGGCAGGCCGGGGCTGTACCCCATCTACCGGCGCGAGGGTTGAAAAGGCGCGAAAAAACGCGTATAATGGGGAAAACGGCGTAGAGGAGTTTTCCCGATGGATCAGGAAAAAAACCAGGCGATATTGCAGGAGCTCTCGCGGCTGTATCCGGACGCGAAGGCGGCGCTGCACTTTCAAAACCCCTATCAAATGCTGGTGGCGACGGTGCTCTCCGCTCAGTGCACGGACGTCAAGGTCAACAAGGTGACGCCCGCGCTCTTTGCCGCCTATCCCGACCCCGCGCATCTGGCGGCCGCCGAGCCGGAGGACATCGAGCCCTACATCCAGTCCTGCGGCATCTACCATAACAAGGCGCGGAACCTGGTGCTGGCCGCGCGGGAGATCGTGAAGCAATACGGCGGCGAGGTGCCGAACGACTTTGAGGCGCTGCAGCGTTTGCCCGGCGTCGGGCGCAAGACGGCGAACGTCGTGATGGCGAACGCCTTCGGCGCGGACGCCATCGCCGTGGACACGCACGTGTTCCGCGTATCCAACCGCCTCGGCCTCGCCCACGCGGACGACGTGCTGAAGACCGAACTGCAGCTTCAGGAAGCCATCCCGAAAAACCAGTGGTCCACGGCGCACCACTGGCTGATCTACCACGGCAGGCAGGTCTGCGCCTCCCGCAAGCCCGCCTGCGAGCGGTGCACGCTCCGGCCCCTTTGCGATTATGCCCGGGCGCAGGACGCGCCGGAGGAAGCTGCGCAGTGACATCCCGTCCGAGGGCGAAAGCCTTCGGGCTTTTTTTATTATAGGGATACGGAAACCGGACTGCTGCGCTGTCGTCTTCGTCTAATAAGCGAAGGGAGGGGACGTGGGATTATGGATCAAAGATCGGCCTGGCTCGAGCGCGCGATTCAGCGCTGGGAGCAGGCTCTCATGCGGACGGCTTACGCGTACCTTGGCGACTTTGCGCTTGCCGAGGACGCGGTGCAGGAAACCTTTCTGAAGGCATGGCGGGCGCGCGACCGTTTTCGCGGGGAGGCGGAGGAAAAAACCTGGCTGATGCGCATCGCTATCAATACCTGCAAGGACATTCGGCGCGGCGCGTGGTTTCGCCATATCGACCCGGCCGCGTCGCTCGACCGGCTGCCCGAGGGATCGGTTCCTTTTACGCCGGAGGAGGACGCGATCACCCGCGCGGTGCTAACCCTGCCGGCGAAGCTGCGCGCGGTCGTGATCCTTCACTGCTTTCAGGGGCTCACGGGCGATGAAACGGCGAAGGTGCTCGGCATATCCAGATCGACGGTGTTTGAACGGCTGCAAAAGGCGCGCGCCGTGATACAAAGAGAACTGGAGGGATGACAGGATGAAGGTGACCGATAACGATATTCGGCAGGCCATGGAGCATCGCCTGTCCGCGCTGGACGGCGCTTCGTCGCGCCGCGCGCGCATTCTGCGACGGATTGAACGGGAGGGAGCGCCCGGCGTGGGGAGAAAGTGGTCCGTGGGATTGATCGCGGCGGTCGCGCTGCTGCTGACGTTCGCTGGCGCGGCGCTCGCCCTGACGGCGAACCTGTTCACGTTATTCGCAGAGCGGGATGGGCGCTATGAAAAGGCGGCCGATCAGGCCGCGCTGGCGACTTCCACACCGGTGCTCGCGGAAGGCGTAAGCGCGCGGTTTGACAGCGCTCTGTACGATGGAATGACGCTGAACGTAGCGCTCGGGGTGGAGCGCTATTGCCGGGTGACCGAATATACGCCGGACGCGCAGGCGCTCTCTTCCATGGAAGCCGTGCCGGAACTGCCGGCGTTCGCCCTGGACGAAAACGACGGGGATTTAAGCGCGGCGCGGCGCGCGCTCAAATCAGCGGTAGAAGACGGCATACCCTATGGCTATGCATCCGTACAATACCTTCCTTCAGATCGCGTGGTGACGGACGACGGAATCGACATTCCGCCTTATAGGGGGGATGCCCTCGTGGATGAAGCGGGGCGCTATGTGGAAATGCTCGAGTTCGTTTCGCCCCTGCCGCAGGCGCTGCAAAATCTGGACGTCCTGACGCTCAACTGCGACATCGATCGTTATGAAGATGCGTGGTACTTCGACGGGCGGACATTGTACCTTCGTAATGCGCGCGCGAAGGCCGGAACCATCCGCGCGAGCGTCTCCCGCAGCGAAGGTCTGGTGCAGGAAATGCGGGGCGCTTGCGGCGCAGGGAGCGCGTCGTGCGTCGTATCGGCCCAGGTGTCTGCGATGGGCGCGGTGATGACGTTTACCGGCGCGGAGGGCCTTACGCTGCGGAAGCTGCTGGGTGACTCCGCAGAGATCCCCGGGGATATGGATCCGACGGACGTTTGGATCGATATGACCGCGCAGGACGAGAAGGGGCGTGTCTACCGCAGCGAATACGGCTTGGACGCCGATCAGCCCTTTCCCGTCACGCAGACATTCATGGGCGTGGGCGAATTGCCGCAATGGCTCGATGTGACCGTATTCTGGACGTGGGAGGGGGCCGCGAAGGGCGTTGGCGCGCAGCTGACCCTGCGGCTTGAGACGGCGAAGTGACCGCTTCGCACGTCGGGAAAAAAAGATAGGGGAATCGCCGGATGATTTTTGCTTTTTCCCTGTCATCCGGCGGTTTTCTGTGGTATAATAGATTGCTTCTAAGCCAATATTTGTTTTGGTTCCAATACGCACCATGGAGGATCAGATGTCTCTTTTCGTAGATAAAGTCAAGATCACCGCCAAGGCCGGAAACGGCGGCGACGGCGCGGTGGCCTTTCACCGCGAAAAATACGTGCAGAACGGCGGCCCGGACGGCGGCGACGGCGGTCATGGCGGCAACATCGTGCTGCTGGCCGACCCCAATATGCACACGCTGATGGACTTCCGCTTCAAGCGCAAGTACGCCGCGGCAGCCGGTGAAAACGGCGCGGGGCGCCTTTGCAAGGGCAAGAGCGGTGAAGACCTCGTCATCAAGGTGCCGGTGGGCACGGTCGTGCGCGCGACCGCTACGGGCAAGCTCTGCGCGGACATGCACGAGGCGGGCCAGCGGCACATCCTGCTGCACGGCGGACGCGGCGGCTGGGGCAACAGCCACTTTGCCACCTCCACCCGTCAGGCTCCCAACTTTGCCAAGCCGGGGCAGAAGTGCGAGATATACGAATTCGAGCTGGAGCTCAAATCCATCGCGGACGTGGGCCTCGTCGGCTACCCGAACGTCGGCAAGTCCACCATCCTTTCCGTCGTCACCTCGGCGAGACCCAAGATCGCCAACTACCACTTCACCACCCTGACGCCGAACCTGGGCATCGTGCGCCACCACGGCGAGGACTTCGTCATGGCGGACATCCCCGGTCTGGTGGAGGGCGCGCACGCGGGCGTCGGCCTGGGGCACGCGTTCCTGCGCCACGTGGAGCGCACGCGGCTGCTGGTGCACGTGGTGGACGTTGCCGGCAGCGAGGGGCGCGACCCGGTGGAGGACTTCGAGCACATCTGCGACGAGCTGGCCTGCTACGGCGCGCTGGCCGACCGCCCGCAGATCGTCGCCGCCAACAAGATCGACCTGCCGGGCGCGGAGGAAAACCTCGAAAAGCTGCGCGCGCACCTGAGGCACACGGATGTAGAGGTGTATCCCGTTTCGGCGGCGACGCATCAGGGCTTTGACGCGCTGCTGGACGCCGTCGCGCGCGTGCTGCCGACGCTTCCGCCCATCGGGGTGTACGAGGAGGAGCCCGAGGCCGTGGAGGCGGCGGACGAACGCGCGCCCTTCACCGTGCGGCGCGAAAACGAGCTGTACGTCGTGGAGGGGCCGGACATCGAGCGGCTGATCGATTCGGTCAACTTCGACGACGAGGAATCCATGAACTGGTTCCACCGTACGCTGCGGCGCACGGGCGTCATCGACGCGCTGCGCGAAAAGGGCGCGGGCGAAGGGGACACCGTCGCCATCGGGGATATGGAATTCGACTTTGTAGAGTGATTTAGAGGAGAAAAACAGATGACAAGCAAACAGCGGGCCATGCTCCGTTCCATGGCCAATACCATGCAGCCCATATTGCACGTGGGCAAGGAGGGCGTTACCCCGAACATCGTGCAGCAGGCCTGGGAGGCGCTGGAGGCGCGCGAGCTCATCAAGGGTACGGTGCTCGAAACGTCGCCCCAAAGCGCCCGGGAGGTCATCGCGGAGCTGTGCGAAAAGACGCACGCCGAGCCCGTGCAGTGCATCGGCAGCAAGTTCGTGATCTACCGTCCGGCGAGCAAGGATCCCAAGATCGTACTGGAATGACCTACAAGGAGCGGCCCGGCATGCGCAGCGCGCACGCCGGGCTTTTTTGACGTACAACGACGAAGAATAAAATTGTGCAACATTGACAAGGAAGAAAATGTGTGCAATAATAAGGTAACATACAAAGGAGGGTGTGCGATGAAAAAGAGATGCGTCAGGTGTAAGCTGGAGTACCCGGAGGAAGAGACGGAATGCGAAATCTGCCGCCTGCCGCTCGTGCCGGTGGAGGAGGAAGCGCCAAAGGCGCAGGCCGAAGAAAAAAGCGAGGATGCGGGCAGCGACATGACGGAGGGGGAACCGTCGCAGGAAAGGGCAAGAGGCGTGCCCTATCAGGCGCCGCTGGTGACATTTTTTCGACACTTTTATGTCGTCGTCGGCTGGATTGCCGTTGTCGTCGGCGTCCTGTACACCCTTGTCACGAGCGCATATTGGGGCTGGAGAATTGAGGGGTTTATTGCATCCCTGCCATTTTTGATAGCTGCCTGTGCCGTCTTTATTGGATATTTGGTGAGGGGAAACCTTCTGGGGATGATGCAGGATACCAACCAAAAGCTATCGGATGGCGGCCCAAAGGATTCCGCTCCATATGACAGCAGGGCACTGCGCTTTGTGAGCAAGGTTTACCCGGTTATGGCTTGGGTGCTGATTGTCCTTGGTTGTTTGGGTATATTTTTTCTATTCTTGTCATACGATCGCAGCATGATGCCTTTGGCTTTTGTTGCGGCGATTTTGGGCGTACAAATGCTCATGGAAAGTCAGCAGATCGGTCTGCTGGTGGACACCAACCGCAAAGCGATCCGCTGAAAGAGAACTTTCGTGCGGATAAAGTATCAAAGGGGCCGTTGCACAAAAAGACCGTAACAAGAAAATGAAAAAAAGTGGACTGTATCCGGTTGAACGGACAGGAAAATAAAAGGATATTGTAGAATTACGCAACCTTACGCGGCGTTGCTCCTGATTTCATAGGGAGTAAGGCCGTATTTCAGGTTAATGCGTTCGAAGTTGTAGAAGTGGACATATTGTGCAACCAACTCCTCTACCTCTGCGCGAGTAGAATAATGGGCACGATAAAGGCATTCCGATTTAAGCGTTCCGAAGAAATTCTCCATAGCAGCATTGTCGTATGGACAACCGGGACTGGACATAGAGGGTTGAAAGTGATATTCTTTGCTTAGGTCGAAGTATGCTTCGGAGGTGTATTGAGACCCTTGGTCACTGTGGAGCGCGAGTCCATCAGTGACCTTCTCTGTTATCATAGCGTCTCGGATCGTCTGAGTAACCAGCGATGCGGCCATGTCGCCACCAATGCGATAGGCCAACACCATTCGACCACAAAGGTCAATCACCGCA